>JBJXGC010000174.1:0-7670 GCA_046154545.1 Dehalococcoidia bacterium
AGTTGCGCAGTCCGGCGGCCGATGCAGTTGCCGGGCGTTGCGCTGTCGCGATCGACGTTGATCCGGATCCCAACGGCCAGTTCTGAACCCTCCACGGGAAGGCCATCGGTACCCAGCTGTCCAGCCATCGCGATGTCGAAGGTGAGGGGCTGGCCTGCCTGGGCGACCAGCGGCGTTACGAAAAATCCAGCGGCCCGTGCGACCTGAGGCTGGCGCTCGAACGAGAGCAACCCAACCAGCACGAGGACGACCAGCAAGAGAAGCCTGGACATCGCGGGACTACCTTTCACCTCACCGAATGACCCCCATAACCCGGGCGTCGTCGCCCAAATGGGAATAATACGCACCGCAAAGTACCGCGTATACGCACGCGCGTGCGATTTCCGTGTCGTCGGTGCTGCCAGGCCGTCACTTCGGAGCGCGGCCGGGAGGCCGCTCAACCAGTCCGGACGCGCTCCGGAAGGTTCCGGCGAGGCTCGCAAGAGACCGGCGATACGGCGAAGGGGAGCAGCGGCGCGTGACGTCCTATTGAGCGGCCTCCCGGCCGCGCTCGGCAACGCCCGTGAGAAAAGCAGCGCGTCGATGCACGCCCACGTCCGACAGCTCAACGGGGCCCGCAGCTCCCGTACAATCAGGCCATGCCCCCACCCCTCCTCCTCCTCGGAGGCACGTTCGACCCGCCCCACATCGGCCACCTCTTCCTGGCCGAATGCACGCGGGCGCAGTTCGGGGGGCGGGTGGTGTTCCTGCCCGCGGGCGACCCCTGGCGGAAGACGACGGGCGCGGTTGGTGGACGGCGTGAGCTGACCCCGGCGGCGCTGCGCCTGGAGATGGTGCGCCTGGCGGTGCGCGGCAACCGCGCCTTCTCCGTCGATGACCGCGAGGTGCGGCGCGCGGGGCCGAGCTACACGGTCGATACCCTGCGCGAGCTGCGGGCGGAGGGCGACGCCGACCTCGTCCTCATCGTCGGCTCAGATGCGCTGGCCGACATGCCGAATTGGCGGGAGGCGGCGGCGATCCCGGAGCTGGCACGGGTGGCCGTGGCCTTGAAGGCTGGTGCGGAGGTCGCGCTGCCGGCCTGGGCGACGGCCGTGGAGATGCCGCCGCTGCCCGTCAGTTCGACGCTCATCAGGTCGCGGGCGGCGGCCGGGCTGCCGATCCGCTACCTGGTGCCGGAACCGGTGCGGCGGTTCATCGCCCGCGAGGGGCTCTACCGCGCCTGAGCGGAGGCGGCGGCCGCACGCAAGGCTGCTTCGAGCGGCCCCCGGCGGATGGGCGCCCGCGCGACCTCGCCGCCTTCGACGCAGACCACGGGGATGGCCCAGCGGTACCGAAGTTCGGCCGCGGGGTCGGAATCAATATCGACCTCCACCAGGCGGAGGCCGAGTTCTCTGGCGAGGGGTTCGAGGAGCGCGCGCGCTTCGTCACAGAGGTGGCAGTCCGCGCGGCCGTAGAGGGTGACGACCGGGGGGGCGCTCATACCTGGGCGGCGGTGCCCTTGGCCGGCGGGTCGTCGGTTGGCTCGGGGAGGTCGCCCCAGACGCGGTCGGCGTACTCGCGCGTGATCGGGCCGGGCCAGCGCATGAGGATGCTGGCGGCGATGACGGCGAGGCCAATCGTCACGCCCGCGACGAGCTGGGGGACGGGGACGCCACCGATCTCCTGTTCGTTCGTCCGCGTGTAGGAGAGGGCGAAGCGCATCGCACCGTAGAGGGCAACGTAGATGCAGAAGACCCAGCCCGGGGTCCGCACGAAGCGGCGGAAGACGAGCAGGACGAGGGCGAGGATGATGAAGTCGCCCACCAGTTCGTAGCCGCCGGCGGTCGGGTGGACCGCCTTGCCCAGCTCACCAAGGGTGTTCGGGTTCGTGTAACGGAATGCCCAGGGGAGGCCCGTCTCATCGGCCCAGTGCTCACCGTTGATGAGGTCGCCGATGCGGCCGATAGCCTGGCCGAGGATCATACCGGGGGCGGCGGCATCGAGGGTGATGGCGATCGGCCAGTGCCGGAAAAGCGCGTAGACCAGCCCGCCGAGGACGCCACCGATGAGGCCACCGTAGAGGGTGATACCGCCCTCGGTGATGTTCGTGATGATCCCCGGGATGTCGCTGCTGAACCGGTCCCAGTGCTCAAAGACGTAGAACAGGCGGGCGCCGACGATCGCGCAGGGGACGGCGACGAGGGCGATCTCCTGGGCGATCTCGCTGGGGATGCCGTCCCGTTTGCAGAGGTAGACCGAGAGCGTCACGCCCGCGAGGATGCCGATCGCCGTAAAGAGCCCGTGCCAGGTGAGGGTGAACGGCCCCGCATCGAACATGACGGGGTCGATGTTGATGTCGATGGCGAGAAACGGGAGAAGAAGGGCGAACATCGAACGTAAGGGTACAGGGCAGGCGCGGCAGGCGATAGGCGACGAAGAGCCAAAGAGCCCAGGGCCCAGAGCCCAGAGCCCAGAGGCTGACGGCCCCGCCGGTGACACTGCGGCCTTGGAACTCAGTGGCCGTTGGAGCACGATGCGGCGGCGATGGCCTGTACACATCCCCTGGAAGAGCGCCGCCTGGTCTACGAAGCGACAGCGACGGCGCGCACCGACCGCCTGCTCTGCGCGCTTTGCGGCGAACTGGTGTACGCGCCATCGCCCGCCGGAGTGGCCCAGCCGGCGAAGGCCCCAACGCGGGCGGGGTTGTAGAATCCGGCCACTTCAGGTTTCGTTTGGGGGTTGAAGATGGCTGGAAAACTCGACGGGCGCGTGGCCCTCGTAACCGGTGGTGGGCGCGGCATTGGCCGGGGCATCTCGATCGGCCTCGCCGAAGACGGCGCGACTATCGCCGTGAACTATCGGCGCGACGAAGAGGCCGCCCGCGAAACGGTCGCGGCTATCGAGGCGAAGGGTGGGAAGGCGCGGATGTACGCCGCCTCCATCGATAGCTGGGACGAAGACGTGGCCATGGTCGAACAGGTTGTGAAGGACTTCGGCCATATCGACATCCTGGTCAACAACGCCGGTATCGCCAGCCGGGGCCAGAGCGTCCACGACACCGACCCGGCGGAGATGGAGCGGGTCGTGCGGACGCACAGCTTCGGCCCGTTCTACCTTTCGAAGCTCGTCCTCGACAGCATGCGAGCCCAGGCGCGGGGCGACATCATCATGATCTCGAGCGCGGCGACGCACAGCTTCGCGGGCAACGGCTCGCCCTACAACATGGGGAAGGCGGCGCTCGAAGCCCTCGCCTACACCCTTTATAAGGAAGAGCGCCAGCACAACGTACGCGTGAACATCGTCGCCCCCGGCCTCGTCGAGTCGGACATGGGGGTGCGCCTTGCCCGGGCGATGCAACGGAACAAGGACCTCTCCCTGCGTGAGCTGGACGCGACCAGCCCCTTCGGGCACGTCTGCCAGCCGGAGGATGTCGCGAACGTGGTGCGCTATCTCTGCTCGGACGGGGCGAGTTACCTCACCGGCCAGCGGATCTACGTCGATGGCGGCGGGAACCTGTTCAATTATTAGGACCTTGCCGCAACGGCAGCTCATGTGGCGCGGCTTGCGGCCGCGTCCGACTACCACGTCCCAGGTTTAGAGAAAGACCCGGCTTGATCCGTGAGCGTGTCCGGAAACTGGCTTGCACGCAGTTGGCCCGGACGTAACTCTTTGGCGAACGTAGCCGCACGCCGGAGCGATTGGCTGGGTGTCTTTGTCGGCGGGAAGAAAACACCGACCTTGACGCCCAGAGTTTCACGCACCGCGAGGATGGTCGGGACGAAGTCGGAGTCATTCGAGACAAGGATCGCGGTATCGAATCGCCCCTGGAAACCATCGACCACCATGTTTGTGGCCAGGTTCACGTCTGATCCCTTCTCTTCAGTTTTGATGACCTGGATCGTGTTAGGCGGAGGCTGAAAGACGGGCATGCGGGGGTTAGTTACCAGGAATTGGCCGTAATGAACGGTGACGTTCGCAAGCGTGCCTAAGGCACGCAGATAGATCTGCTGGCGTCGATCGACGTCGGGGTCTCGGACTGCCGGTTTAACTCGCGCCGTGAAGTACCGGATTGCGACAACATCGTCGTGCGGGAGCACCCGGCGAGACAGCGCGTCCAGGTCCAGCCACTTGCAGCCCAGTTTCCGGATTCCGTAATACAGGTTAAATCCGTCGACATAAACGACGACGCGATCCACTGGTCCCTCCGCCGGAAACTGCGAAGCCGCCCGAAGGCGGCTTCACGCCCTGCCGCACGCGACAGGGGGGGTACATCCCTATGATGCCAGACGGGTAAGCGATTGCATATAGGCGGTCCTCTTCAAGGACACGGACGCCAGAACATGCGACCGCCATCGGGTACCATGCAGCACGATGCGCGATGCACGGCGGTGACGGCTGTCTCATTGCCAGGAGCGACTACATGAACGTCCCCCAGTCAGTCCTGCGGGAGATGCAGGAGGTCGGCAAGGACCTCTACCGCCTGGGGCTGGTGACCAGCCACGGCGGCAACCTCAGCGTCCACAAGCAGCCCGACATGTGGATCACGGGCACCGGGACCATGCTCGGGCGGCTGCAGGAGCGCCACATCAGCCTCGTCCACTCCGACGGCCACCCCGAGGGTCCCGTCCCCTCAAGCGACACCATCCTCCACCAGACCACCTACGCCGTGACCCAGGCGACGGCCATCGTCCACGCCCACCCGCGTCACGCGACGGCCCTCGCCTTCTCCGCGGACCTCTTCGAGCCCCCGGACTTCGAAGGCCAGCTCCACCTGAAGGACGTGCCGGTGATCGAACCGGGCCCGCGCCAGGTGGAGCAGTTGGCGACGGCGATGCAGTCGCGGCGGGCCGTCTTGCTGCGCGGTCACGGCGCCTATTCGCGTGGGCAGACCCTCTGGGAGGCCCTCCACTGGATGACCGCCCTGGAGGAGAGCGCCCACATCGAGGTCCTGAAGCGGCTGCTGGCCGACCGCGCGTAGGCTGGCCTCGCCCACCTTCCCGCACAATGCGCCCCGCTGCGTATACTCCGCGCTCGGACACCCGTCCCCGGGGCTGGCAATGGACATCTTCGACTGGTTGACGCACATCGAGTGGCTGGCGATCTTGCGGATCGGGGTCGGCGTCTGGTGGCTCGAGAGCGTGCGCCACAAGAACATCCCGGATTTCGTGCGTGGCGGCTCGATGGGCTGGGTCGAATCGCTGACGAAGGATCACCCCATCCCGGCCTTCGCGGCGATGGTGCGGCGGATGTCGCTGAGCACGCCACGGCGGCGGGTGGTCACGTCGTGGCTCGTCGTCCTCGGCGAGTTCGGGGTCGGCCTCAGCCTGACGCTGGGCTTCCTGACGCCCGCCGGGGCGATCGTGGGCGCATTCCTGAACCTGAACTACTTCCTTCTCGCCGGGGTGCCCGGCGATTACGGCGAACAGGGCCAGAACCTGATGATGCTGCTCATCTCCGTCGTCATCTTCGCGACCGGGGCCGGGATGACCTGGGGCATCGACGCGGCCCTGTTCTAAGGGGCGGACGCGCCCTCAGGTCAGGATGCCACTTCCGGCGACCAGCTCGCCGGCCGCCTCTGGCCGGATGGGGGTGACGGTGAGCGGGTTGGCGTCACGCGTCCGGGCCGCCGCGACGAGACCCTCGAAGAGGGCGCGGGCCTCGGGGTTGGTGGCGGCCATCTCTTCCGGATGCCATTCGACGCCGAGCACGAAGCGGCCGAGGGAAGGCGCTTCAACCGCCTCGATCAGGCCATCTGGCGAACGGGCGGAGATGACGAGGTGCGTGCCCACGGCCCGCACCGCCTGGTGGTGCATCGAGTTCACCATCAGACGGCCGGCGCCAACGAGGCTGGCGAGCAACGAACCTTCGCGCACTTCGACCGAGTGGCTCGCTTCGCTGCGGGCCAACCCGGCCGCCACCTGGTCGTGGACGACGTCCTCGCCATAGTGCTCGGGGACGTGCTGATGGAGCGACCCGCCGAGGCTCACGTTCAGGACCTGCATCCCCCGGCAGATGGCCAGCATCGGCACCTGTTCGGCCAGCGCCCACTGGATGACGTTCATCTCGAGCGTGTCGCGCTGGCGGGAAACACCGGCGATGGCCGGGTGGGAGGTCCGGTCGCCGTAGAGGAACGGGTCGACATCCCCGCCGCCCGTAAGGAGGAGGCCATCGACGCCGCTGAGGAGCTGCCCGAGCTGGTCCGCCCGCAGCTGCGGCGGGAGCAAGACGGGCACCCCGCCGGCTGCCTGGAGCGTATCGAGGTAGGCCGAGTTGAGATGGGCGCGCTCAGGGCCAGCCCCCTGGGCGCCGCGCGAGATCGACATCGTGACCCCGATGAAGGCCATGGGCGCATCATACGCCGCCACGAAGGGCGTGTGGCAGGCCGGCGGCCTTCTACCACCGGAATCACAGCCGCGACCGGCAGGTCGCCGTCCCCCTGCGGGGCGCACGCTGGCGCTTACGACGCGCCCAGAGCGAGTTCTCTCCGGATGTCGTCGAACCAGTGGGCGAGCCCGATGTACCAGGCCAACCCCACCGGCAGCGCGTCTTCTTCCATCGCGAACCCTGCGGTGTGGGCGACTGGACGTTCGCCCTCCGGGGTCCCTGGCCTCCCCGACCCGAGGGTCGCGAATGCGCCCGGGACGTGCTCCATGTAGCGGGAGAAGTCCTCGGCCCCCATGACCCGCGGGCCTTCGCGGTCGACAAGGCCGGGCCCAAGAGCGCGGTCAGCCACGCGGGCGGCAAGCTCGCTCATCCCGGGATCATTGGTGGTGACGGGATATCCCCACTCGTACTGCATCGTGAAGCTCCCGCCCCAGGCGCTCGTGACGCCGTTCGCGACGGACTCGATCTCCCGTTGAAGCTGCTTCCGGACGCCCTCGTTGAAGGCGCGAACCGTGCCGGTTAGGCGGGCTGTGTCGGGGATGATGTTGTTCTTGGTGCCTGCCTGCAGGGTGCCGATTGTGATCACGGCCGGTTCCAGCGGGTCGATCCTGCGGCTGACGATCTGATAAAGCGCGGTGACGACCGCTGCGGCCATCTGAATGGGATCGACGGAGCGGTGCGGCTGAGCGGCATGAGCGCCTTTGCCCGTGACCTCGATGTCGAACATATCGGCGGACGCGGCCCGCGGGCCGGGCGCGAGCACCATGCGTCCTGAATCAACCCGCGGCGCCTGGTGCAGGCCGAAGACGGCTTCCACCCCCTCAAGACAGCCTGCCTCGATCATGTCGATCGCCCCGCCGGGCGGGTACTCCTCGGCGTGCTGGAACAGGAAGACGACGCGGCCGGGGAGGGTGTCCTGGACGGCCTTCAAGGCGCGGGCGGCGCCGAGGAGGATTGCTGTATGCGCGTCATGGCCGCAGGCGTGCATCACGCCCGCGTTCTGTGACCGGAACGGGAGGCCATTCTTCTCTTCCACGGGTAGCGCATCGGTGTCCGCCCGGAACGCGATCGTCGGACCCGGCTCACCGCCCTCGAGGACCGCCCAGAGCCCCGTACCGCCGGGGCCGATCCCCGTGCGCGGCGAATAGCCAGACTCAACCAGCACATCTTCGATCAGCTTTGCGGTCCGGTGCTCCTTGAAACTTAACTCCGGATGCTGATGGATCTGCCGCCTGGTCGCGAGCAGGAACTCACGCTGTTGGTCGACCAGTTCCCACACTCGATCTCGGTCCACGGGTGGCTCCCTT
>JBJXGC010000181.1:0-5643 GCA_046154545.1 Dehalococcoidia bacterium
GGTTCCGTGAGGGACATCACAGAACGGGATGGTGCGGGCGGAGTAGGATGGCGGCGCGCGCGAAGCTTCGCCGCGGAGGTCTGTGTGAAACCGGAAGTCGTCAGGCGAGCGCTGCTCGTGGGGATCAATAAGTATGAGGACCCGCGCAACAACCTGAAGGGCTGCGTCAACGATGTGCTCATGATGGGCAAGGTCCTGATGGAGAACTACGGGTTCAACAAGAACGATATCCGCCTGCTTGTTGATCGGCGGGCGACGACGGCGAACATCCGCACGCGTCTGCGCTGGCTGACGGCGGGGGCGGCGCCGGGTTCGACGCTGGTCTTCCACTTCTCGGGCCACGGCTCGCAGGTACGGGACCGCAGCGGCGACGAGCTGGACGACCAGATGGACGAGATCCTCTGCCCCTATGACCTGGACTGGGACGACCCGTTCACCGACGACGAGCTGGCGAAGGCGATCGCGGGCGTGCCCGATGGGGTGAACTTCACGCTGGTGCTCGACTGCTGCCATTCGGGCACGGGGACGCGCGAGTTCTTCAAGGAGCCGGCGACGGGGCGCGAGTCGCTGAGCCGGTACCTGGTGCCGCCGCCGGATATCGCCTTCCGCCAGGCCGGCGGGGTTGAGGTGCCGGACCATCCCGCGCCCGAGCGGGGCGTGAACATGGTCGGCCAGGCGCTTGCCCCGGCGAAGAGGCGCCACTTCGGCACGGCGCTCCTGGACCAGAACGCGATCCTCATCTCCGGCTGCCGGTCGGACCAGACCTCGGCCGACGCCTGGATCGACAACGACAACCGCGGCGCCCTGACCTACAGCCTCTACACCACCTTGAAGGAGGCGCGCTGGGCGATCTCGTATGGCGACCTCATCGAGCGGGCCGGAGGCTACCTCGAACAGAACGGCTACGAACAGGTGCCCCAGCTCGAATGCCCGGCGGCCCGGAACACCTGGTCGTTCCTCGGCAATTCGGAACAGCGGGGGCCGGCGGTCTTCCCGGGCGTCTCGGCGGTCTCCCGCGAGCCGGAGGGCGCGGGTGTCGTGGACACATCGACGCGCGTCTTCTTCATCCACGGCATCGGCGACCACCAGGCCGGGTATTCCGACCGCTGGCGGAAGGCATACAACAACTACCTCGGGTTGCCGGTCGAGAACTTCATCGAAGTGCTCTGGGACGACGTCTTCGACGCGCGTTCGATGGCGCGGGCGCCGGGGGCGAAGGGCGCGGCCTTGCCGGCGGTGCCCGCGCTGACGGCGAAGGAGGCGGAGCTCGCGGCGCGGCTCTCGCGCGACATCCGGGGCCTGCTCGACGCGCGGCTGAGCATCCTCCCGGCCGGTGGGGGCGGAGGGGCGGAGCGGGGCTTCAGCTTTGGCGGCCTGACGGGGGCGATCAGCGGCGCCGTCGACCGGGTGGGGGACGTGGCCGGCTTCTTCCTCAACTTCGACGAGATCATCGGTGACTTTACGAAGTACCTGGCCTCGCCGGGGGTGCGGAAGGCCGTGGACGCGCGGCTCTCGCGAGTCCTGGTGCCGGTGCTCCAGGCGGGCTTCCCGGCGGTGGTCATCTCTCACTCGTGGGGCACGGTGGTCGGCCATCACACGCTGCGCGACCTTGGCCAGGCCCCGGTGAAGCTGCACGTGACGCTCGGCAGCCCGCTCTGGATGCAGGTCGTCCGCGACATCCTCGACTTCGACGAGCGCCGGGCCGGGTTCGAACGCTGGATGAACATCGACGCGGAAGGGGACCTCATCGGCGGCCGCCTGCACCCGAAGTACGCCGTCGATAACGACTATCTGGTCCCGTCGGCCGGCTCCGGGAACGCTCACGGCTCCTACTTCCGGGCGGAGAACGTGCTGGTCCAGCGCGACCTCGTGGGGAAGGCGATCTCGGACCTGTAGGACCGTGCCGGGCGCCGAGCGCGCGCGGGAGCGCGCTCCGTCCCGGGGCCGGTCAGCCGCTCCCCGCCTGGCCGGCGCGTTGGCCGCGCATGCCGCGGACGGCGAGGTCGACCCCACCAAGGCGCCTCACGCCTTCCACCCGGCTGACGCCGCGGCTCTGGGACAGCACCAGGTAGTCATGGAAGGCCGCCTCGACGGAGGCCGAGTAGCCGGCGTGGTCCTGCATGCGGTTCACGGCCAGCTTCGACATGCGGAGGGCGACACTCGAGTTTTCGGCGACGCGCCGGGCGTAGTCCATGGTCTGGGCTTCGAGCTGCCCGGCGGGCAGGACGCGGCTGACGAAGCCCATGGCGTGGGCTTCGCTGGCATCGATGAAGCGGCTTTCGAAGAGGAGCTCCTTGCTCCGCCGGTAACCGATGTCCCAGGGGATCGAGAAGTACTCGACGAGCCCGGCGAGGAACTGGGCGCTCTCGTCCGCGAAGACGAGGTCCATGGCGGAGGCGATCATCCAACCGCCGTAGATGCAGTAGCCGCGCACCATCGCGATCGTGGGCTTGGGCAGGTCGCGCCACTTCTGGGTGATGGTGTAGTTGTAATGGCGGAAGGGCTCGTAGAAGCCGGGGCCCTCGGTAGCGATGCCGCGGCGCTCACGGTCGGCCAGGCTCTCCGGCGTGCCGAGGTCGTGGCCGGAGGAGAAGTGCTCACCGGCGCCGGTGACGACGATGACCTTGACGGCAGGGTCGGCGACGGCGCGGTCGAGGGCGGCGTCCAGCTCGTCGAGGAGCTGATAACTCTGGGCGTTCCGGTAGGCTGGCCGGTTGAGGGTGACGAGGGCCACGGGCCCATCGACGGTGTAGAGGATGTCTGTACCCATCGTGCGACTCCAGGCGAGGATTGCGGCGGATGCTACCGCATCGGCGGGGCGGGATGGGGGCGCCGACCTCCGCCACGCGTCAGACGGCGCGGGCCGCTCCGGAGTTCACGAACCTTACGGCGTTGAGGGCGCTGTCGTAGACGGGGCGCTGTTTGCGGGGCGAGGCGATGTACCGGCTGGCCGCCATCAGCGGCAGGAAGGCGCCCGCGCCACCGGCGTCCGACCGGTGTTCCTGGATGGCGGTGTGCACCGTCTTGAGGACGTGGGCGATCATGATGAACTGGCCGTCATCGACCTCCACGGCCTCGTGGGCCATCGCCGAGAGGAGGGGGGCCGTGTCCCAGCCGGAGGCCTCCCAGGCCTGGACGGCGCCGAGGGCATGGTCGAAGTCGCGGCGCTGGACGGCCTCGCGGTAGCGGGCGGCGAGCTCGTCCGGCGTCCCCGCCGCGACGGCGGGGAGCAAGCGGTCGGCGCGCCCGGGGCCGTCGAAACGCTTCTGGTAGTTGATGAACCAGGCGTTGTGGTAGAGGTGGCGGAGCGACTCGGGGGTGATCCGGCGCCTGAGGAGCTGGCGGCTGGCGTTCGCGTGGGTGAGCAGGTGGGTGACCTCGAGCCACCCGCCCTCGTCCCAGGCGCGTTCCTCGTGGGTGGTCTCCCAATCGAGGTCCATGAGCAACATGCGCTCCGATGCGGCGAGGGCGAGTTCGCGGGCGATGGTATCGACCGGCACGCCGGCGGAGAGGGCGCCGTGGACCGCCTCGAAGGCGGCGTCGCCCTTGCCAAAGAGCACGCCGTTGCGGAAGCGGGGTGCATCGAAGGTGGCGGTTGGCCGGCCGCGCTGGCGGGCGGCCAGCCCGGGGAGTTCGTGTTCGACGGCCTTGAGGCGGGCGGTGTACTTCCGCATCTCGGGAAGACGATCGTAGCGGGTGGCCCAGGTAATCGACGGGACGATTGAAGGGATGATGGCTTTGAGGGCGTCCCAGCCGACCTTCTCAGCGAACTGCTGGGCCTTGAAGACGTAGATGGCCTGGTGTCCAAAGCCGAGGAAGTGGTCGCTGGCGGCGTTCGTGAGCCAGCGCGAGAGTTCGTCACCCGGGAGGCCATCGTCGAGGGCGCCTCGCAGCCAGGCCTCGGCGCCATCGACATCCTCGTCGTCGATCCGCCGCCGGAACTCGGCCTCACCCTCGCGGGATGCAGCCGACGCGGCCGCGTGTGGCCGTTCCCGGAAGCGGCGCACGGGGTCGGCCGAGGCCCAGAGGGCGCGGACCACGGGGATGGCCACCTCCGACCCCGGGTAGAACTCGGTGAAGCTGGCGCAATCCGCGATCACGGCGAGGGCGTGGCCCCAGCCGAACTCCTCGCGCTCGGCGTTGTGGATTGCCCCCTGGCGCATGACTTCAGCGGGCAGCATACCGAGGGCCATGAGGCGGGCGGCGTCGCGGGCGACCGCACCGTCGTCGAAACGCCGGAGGCCGCGGGCCAGGCTCTTCAGATGGCGCGCCATCTGCTCCTCGACTGGAGGGTCGGCGATGTCGATGAGGATGCGGCCGGCTTCGACCGTGACGGGGTAGGAGCGGGTGTCCTCGCTTCCGCGCAGGACGCAACGGCCATCGTCGAGATTGAACTTCCAGTTGTGCCAGTCGCAGGTGATGGTGTCGCCCTTCACGGTCCCCTGGGCGAGGGGATAGCCCATGTGGGGGCAGCGGTTATCGACGGCGTAGACCCGGTCTTCGACGCGAAAGAGGGCGATCTGCTTCCCTTCGACCCGGACCACGCGGGGGCGGGTCCCAAGCTCATCGAGGGTGGCGACGGGGATGAGGGTGGCGGTGGTCATCGGTCAAACTTCCCGGTGCGAGCGGCTCCATGACGTGGCCTTCGCGTGTGATGTGCGGTACCGTATTCCTTCAAGTGAACTTGAAGTCAAGCCCCCGGCGACGAGAACTCCATGCCACGGACCAGATCACGATCGGACAGCTCGCGGAACGCAGCGGGGTGGCGGCGTCGGCGCTCCGCTACTACGAGTCGATCGGCCTGATCACGGCCCAGCGGACGGCTTCGAACCAGCGGCGGTTTACGCGGGCGACGCTGCGGACGGTGTCGCTCATCCGGGTGGCCCAGGGCCTCGGGCTCGGGCTGGAAGAGGTGCGCGAAGCGCTGGCATCGTTGCCCCATGGCGGGCCGCCGACGGCCGCCGACTGGGAGCGCCTCTCGGTGGGGTGGCGCGATGGCCTGGACCAGCGCATCCAGCGGCTCTCCGCCCTGCGGGACGAGCTGGCGGAGTGCATCGGCTGTGGTTGCCTCTCGCTCGACCGTTGTGGCCTCTACAACCGGGCGGATAAGGCGGCCACCCGCGGGCCCGGGGCGCGCTACCTCATGGGGGACCGGGCTGACGGAATCGCGGAGAAGCCGGCGGTGTAGCGTCCCGGGGACGGGGGCAGGGCCTGGCACCGTGCTGGTTCGCGACCGTGGATTGACACCGCTGACCGGGACTGGCACCTTCCGCGCCATGCCGGTGAACGTACTCCTCGTCAGCAAGGGCCATCCATTCGACTACAACGGCTTCTACGCGATGTTCGACCAGGACCCGGGCGTCAGCGCGACCGCCGTCGAGCAGCCTGCCGCCCAGGTCATGCTCCAGCCGGAGAACGTGAGCGCATACGAGGCGGTGGTGTTCTACGACATGTGGGGCGTGATGCCCGGGCGCGACGGCGCCTTCCCGCAGCCGCCGGACGATTACCGGCGGAGCATCGAGGCGCTCCTCGAGCGGGGGACGGGGCTGGTGCTCCTCAATCACGCCCTCGTGCAGTGGCCGGGCTGGCCACTCTGGCGCGAAATCAGCGGGACATCGTTCATGCTCCGGCAGGGGGAACTCG
>JBJXGC010000213.1:0-4618 GCA_046154545.1 Dehalococcoidia bacterium
CCAAGTTTACCATGCCCGCTCGACGTAACCGCCTACTCCGTCCCCGGCCCCGGGTGTAGACTGGCCATCCCGGCAAGATATGTTTACCCACTTACACACTCACACTGAGTATTCCCTCCTCGATGGCATGTCGAAGATCGCGCCCCTGATGGACCGGGTGAAGGCGCTCGGCATGGAGTCGATCGCTATGACCGACCATGGCGCCCTCTACGGGGCGATCGACTTCTACCGCGAGGCCCGGGAGCGGGGCATCAAGCCGATCATCGGGGTCGAGGCGTACGTCGCCCAGGGGAGCCGCCACAGCCGCGAACGGGGCGATAACCAGCCCTACCACCTCGTCATGCTGGCCCGGAACATGGAGGGCTACAAGAACCTCATCGCCCTCGTGACGAAGGCGAACCTCGAGGGTTACTACTACAAGCCGCGTGTCGATCGTGAACTTCTGGAGCAGCATAGCGCCGGGATCACGGTGCTCAGCGGCTGCCCTTCGGCCGAATTCCACCGCCGCCTCCAGGAGGGCGACCGCGAGGGCGCGATCGGCGTCGCGAAGTACTACCGCGATGTCTTCGATGGGCACTACTACCTCGAAGTGCAGGACCACGGCGACGAGAAGTTCACCCGCGTGAACCCGGTCATCGCCGATATCGGCCGCGAGCTGGGGATCCCGGTGGTGGCAACGAACGACGGGCACTACACCCTGCCCGGCGAGGCCGAAGCGCACGATGTCCTCCTCTGCATCGGTACGAACGCGACGGTCGACCAGAAGGACCGCTACAAGTTCGACGGCAAGGGCTACCACCTGACGAGCGAGCAGGAGATGCTCGCCCTCTATCCCGACAACCCTGAGTTCATCACGAACACCCAGCTCGTGGCGGAGGCCTGCGACCTCGACCTCCATTTCGACCGCCAGCTCCTGCCGGCGCCGCCCATCCCGGCCGGCCGTTCGAGCGAGGAGTACCTGGCCGAGCTCTGCCTGAAGGGTCTGCACCGCCGTTTCGACGAGATCGCGCCGGAACTCCAGGAGCGCCTGACCTACGAGCTCGACGTCCTCAAGCAGACCGGGTTCACGGACTACATGTACGTGGTCAAGGAGATCTCGGACTACGCCCACCGGGCGGGCATCCGGATGGGCGTGCGCGGTTCGGCGGCGGCCTCACTCGTGCTCTTCGCCCTCGGGGTGACGGACATCGACCCGGTCGCGAACCGCCTCGTCTTCGAGCGCTTCCTCAACCTCGAACGGCGGGAGATGCCGGACGTGGACTTCGACTTCGCCGACGATCGGCGCGACGAGATGATCCGGTTCGCCTTCGAGCATTACGGCACGGACCGCGTGGCCCAGATCATCACCTTCGGGACGCTCGGCGCGAAGGCGGCGATCCGGGATGTGGGCCGCGCCCTCGGGCTGACGTACGCGGACACGGACAAAGTCGCCAGGCTGGTGCCGAACACGCTCCACGTCACGCTCGCCGACGCGATCGAGCAGTCCTCCGAGATGCGCGACGCGATCGACGCCGACCCGAAGGTGAAGCGGCTGGTGGAGACGGCCCAGCAGCTCGAGGGGGTCTCCCGCCATGCGAGCACGCACGCGGCCGGGGTGGTCATCTCGCGCGACCCGCTCATCGACCACGTGCCCCTGCAGCGGCCGAGCCGGGGTGACGAGACCTCTGTGCCGATGACGCAGTTCGCGATGGACCAGGTGGCGAAGATCGGCCTCCTGAAGATGGACTTCCTGGGCCTTTCGAACCTCACCATCCTGGGGCGGGCGATCGACATCCTCAAGGAGACGACGGGCGAGGAGGTCGACCTCGTCACCATCCCGGACGGCGACCCGAAGACGATGGCGATGCTCGGGCGAGCCGAGACCTTCGGGGTCTTCCAGCTGGAATCGGCCGGGATGCGGCGCTACGTCGAGGACCTCCAGCCGACGAACATCGCCGACCTCTGCGCCCTGGTGGCGCTCTACCGTCCGGGGCCGATGCAGCAGATCCCGCGGTTTATCGAGAGCAAGCACGGCAAAGTAGCGATCACCTATCCCCATCCCGACCTGGCGAACGTGCTGGACGAGACCTACGGGGTGATCGTCTACCAGGACCAGGTGCTGCTCATCGCACAGCAGTTCGCCGGCTACTCGCTCGGCCAGGCCGACCTCATGCGCAAGGCGATGGGGAAGAAGAAGCGCGAGATCATGGAGGCGGAGCGGGAGCGCTTCCTCGCCGGGGCGATGGAGAAGGGCTACAGCGAGAGCGACGCGACGGCCGTCTTCGACCTGATCGAACCGTTCGCCGGGTATGCCTTCAACAAGGCCCATAGCTGGTGCTACGGGAACATCGCCTACCAGACGGCCTACCTGAAGGCGAACTACCCGGTGCAGTACATGACGGCTGTGCTCCAGAACACGAAGAGCGCCCCGGACACGTTCGATCGCATCGCCGCCGCCTACGCCGAATGCTCAAAGCTGGGCATCGAAGTGCTCCCCCCCGACGTGAACCGCAGCGCCGAGAACTTCGCCGTCGAACGCAGGGACGATGGCACGCTCGCCATCCGCTTCGGCCTCGGCGTCGTGAAGAACGTGGGCGCCTCGGCGGTCGAGGGGATCATCGCCTCGCGGGAGAAGGGCGGCGCCTACCGCGATATCGAAGACTTCTGCAAGCGGGCCGACCTGACCGGCGCGAACAGCCGCGCGATCGAGAGCCTCGTCCGGGCCGGCGCCTTCGACCTCCTTGGCGACCGGGCGACCCTGAACTTCAACGTCGAGCGGCTGATGAACCTTGCGAAACGCGAGCGGGAGCTGCGGGAGAGCGGCCAATCGACGATGTTCGACCTCTTCGGCAGCCAGGTGGACACGCCGATGCCGGCGCTCGACCTGCAGAGCGTGGCCGTGCGGCGGGAAGACATGCTCGCCTGGGAGAAGGAGCTGCTCGGCGTCTACGTCTCCGAGCATCCCTTCCGGAATGTCGCCCAGGAGCTCGCCAAGTACACGACGCACGCGATCTCCGACCTCTCGCTCGAGCTGGTGGGCCAGTCCGTGACGGTGGCGGGCCTCGTCCAGTCTGTCCAGTCCCGGGCCACCCGCGACGGCCGCAAGTTCTATGTGGTCACGGTCGAGGACCTCTCGGGGACGGCCGAACTGACGGTCTGGAACGACGCGATCGAACTCACGGGTGAGGCGATCTGGGCGGAGGGCCAGGTCCTCCTGATCTCGGTCGAGTGCCGGGAACGGGCCGACCGGCTGAACCTGAACGTCCGCAAGGCGGCGCCGTTCGACCGCGCGGAAGGCACGGTGGTCGGATTCGCTGCGGGCCAATGGCAGGAGCCGCCGCGCCAGCGCCGGGAGTCGCGCCCGGCCACGGCACCGGCCCAGGCCAACGGTGCCGCCTCGCGGCCCGGTGTGCCGGTAGCCCGTCCCGCGGCCGCCGCCCCTCCCGCCCCAACGGCCACGGCTGAGGCCTCCCGCCCCGGCGTCCAGCCACCGGTCAGTGGCGATAGCGCGCGCCTGGTGGTGACGTTGTATGAGACGGACGACGAGGTGGCCGACCAGGCCCTCCTCCGCACGGTCGCGACGCTCCTCAAGGACAGCCCCGGAAACGATGAGGTGCGGCTGGTGATCCACGACGCCGAGGGCAGCGACAGCGAGTTCGACCTGCCCCGGGCGAGCGTGAACGAGGACCTGGCGCGGAGCATCCGGAGCATCCTCCAGAGCCGGGGCCAGGTGAGGCTCACCGGTACCCGGGAGCGGGCGGCGTAGGGCGAAGAGCTGATCGGTGGCGCTTGGTGGGCTACATCGCCAAGGCGCCAAGGACGCCAAGGAACAGTAAGGCGACGGTCCGCTTCGGAACGAACAGTGGCTCCCTGGCGCTCTTCGCGTCCTGGCGGTGAACCCGGCCTGGGAAACTGATAGGGAACGTAAGCGATTAAAGGCTGCTTTCATGGCGGGTAGCCGGGTTAAAGCAAAGAGCGTTCGGCTTTAACCGCTGAGCGAATGATCGGATGAACGGCTGCTTTAACGGCAACCTCAGCGATTAAAGAGAATGCCAAATTTCTGTAATCGCTGACTTGATGATCGGATGAAAGGCTGCTTTAATCGCAGGGAGATCCATTAAAGCAGACCGGCCTGGACTTTACTCATGCGAGCCTCCGACTTCTCATCCGGCGCCCCTGGCCAGGTTGTCCCCTGCCCGTATGGGGGTTACTCCTTCCTGCCGAACCGGCTGCCGCCAATCATCGCGCCGGACTGGCAACTGCTCTCCGCGGCGACCGCGGCCAATGCCGCCTTGAGCGAACTCGTGGGACAGGCGCGGCTCATCCCGAACCTCGAGCTGATTATCCGGGCGCTGGCCCGCCGCGAAGCCGTCCTCAGCAGCCGCATGGAAGGTACGCACACCCAGATCCTCGAAGTGCTCGTCCAGGAGGCGATGGGTGGCTCGCCCCCGGCCGAAGACACGGACCTGCACGAAGTCCTCAACTACCTGGCGACCGTCGAACTCGCGGTCCAGTGGTTTGCTGAGGGACGGACGTTGGGGCTTCCGCTCGTCAAGGACCTCCACGCCCGTCTAATCCTCGGTGTGCGCGGCCAGGACAAGAACCCCGGCGGCCTGCGCATGGAGGATGTCTACATCGG
>JBJXGC010000218.1:0-6496 GCA_046154545.1 Dehalococcoidia bacterium
TTCCTTTCGTCATCGCCGTATTCTTGTCCATGCCGGTCATTTCCTCCTTGCGCCTTGAGCGCGTTTTGTTGGCAGCACTCTACCGAGTGACTGCGCTGGAGTGGCCGGCCTTCTCATCCCATCTCCGGCCGCTTCGGGGGTCTGGACGCCGGGCGGAAGTAAACGCGCTGATGCGGGACGACCTGGAGGACTTGCGAGGGGTCGCTTAGATGACGCCCGCTGCATGCAGTTGCGTGAGCTCTCCTTCGGCGAGGCCGAGGAGACCGCAGTAGACCTCGTGGTTGTGCTGGCCGAGGGTGGGCGATGGGCTGGTCACGGCGCCGGGCGTCGCACTCAGCTTCGGGGTTACGCCCTGGATGGTGATGGGGCCGTGCACCGGGTCATCGACCGTCACGAGCATCTGCCGCGCCTTCACCTGGGGCGCCTGGAAGACGTCGGCCACCGTGGCGCTGGCACCGACCGGGATTTCGGCCGCCTGGAGCGCGGCCACGGCCTCCGCGGTCGAGCGTTTGGCTACCCACTCCCGGATCGCGGCCTCGATCGGCTCGCGGTCGGCGAGGCGTCCGGCCAGGCCGGCGTAGCGCGGGTCGGCCGCGAGGGCGGGCTGGCCGATCGCCTCCATGAGGCGGCGATACATTCCATCCTCGGCCACGGCGATCGCGATCCAGGCGCCGTCGTTGCACTGAAACGCTCCCGAAGGCACCGACGGCCCCGCGTTCCCGGTGCGCCCTCGCACCACGCCGGTAGCCGCGAAATGCGAGATGGTGAATTCCATCTGGCGGACAACGCTCTCGTAGAGGGCGGTATCGACCTCCTGGCCGGGCCCGCCGCTGGCATCGCGGTGGTAGAGCGCGAGCATGATGCCAAGCGCCCCGAACATGCCGGTCGCGTAGTCAGCCAGTGCGATGCCGGGACGCATGGGCTCGCCCTCCGGCTCGCCGGTGAGGTGCCAGAGCCCACCGAAGGCGACGCCCACCCGGTCGTAGCCGGGAAGGCCCGCCATGGGCCCGGTCTGCCCGAAGCCGCTGGCGTGAGAGACGATGAGGCGCGGATTGCGGGCCTGGAGGACCTCCGCCCCGATGCCCCAGCCTGCCAACGTGCCCGGGACGAAGTTCTCAACGAGCACATCGCTCACGTCCACCAGCCTCAGGAGCAGGTCGCGCCCGGCCGCGGTGCGGAGGTCGAGCGTGATCGAGCGCTTGTTGCGCGCGTCGGCGGCCCACCAGTAGGAGGCGCCGTCTTCGTTCACGGGCCCGAGGCGCCGGAGATTGTCGCCCCGCCCCGGCAGTTCCACCTTGATGACCTCGGCCCCGAAGTCGGCAAGGAGGGTCGCGGCAAACGGCCCGGCGATCATGGTGCCGAGGTCGAGGATGCGGATGCCGGTGAGCGGTCCGCCGGGTGAGGGGTCGGGCATCGCGGGAGTATAGCGCGGGGAGGGGAGGGGCGCCGGGTGATATGATCGAGGCGTGGACACCCTGATCATGGAGAACTTCCGCTGCTTCGCGGGCCGCCACGAAGTCCCCCTGAAGCCGCTCACGGTCCTCGTGGGCGAAAACAGCAGCGGCAAGTCGAGCTTTCTCGCCGCGGTGCGATTGGCGCGAGACATTTCGCAGTGGTCACGGCCCCTCGACTTCAATGAAGAGCCCTTCTTGCTAGGCGCGTATAGCCAAATCGCGTTCACTGCTGGCGACCCAACCAGCACGACCGCATCGTTCAGCATAGGACTAACGCAACGCCTTTCAAGCGGGCAACACTCACAATTCCCAGTGGCGGTCGATGCGAGATTCACCGGGATATCTGGTCAGCCCAGGTTCATGAGTAGGAGCCTCTCGTGTGACGGCCTCGACTTGCGGTTGGACCAGCTTGGTGACGGTCGGCTGGGCATCGATTTTCGAGGACCACGCGGCCGATGGCGAGCCTCTATTGAACCGGAACGGCTTGGGGCAGAGTCCCTCAGCCGTCAGTACAGTTGGCATTCGTTGGTAGTGTTCATGAACGTGAACCGGCACCCAGCGAACGCCGTTGTCCTCGCCGAGGGGACGCCGCCCGACGAGAGCGACATTGGGGCCCTTATGGACATTGCGGGGGTACAGGGGTACGACGCCTTCCATACGTCCCGTGCGCGCGCCTTCGGCCCCGTTAGGACGCAGCCTGAACGAACCTACGATCCCGTTAAGCGAATCCCGGATGCGGCGGGACAGCACATCCCACTCTTCCTCGCCCAAGCGCTCGGGAACACCGGCAAAGCAGCCAACGAGGCCCTTAGCCACGCCCTCGCCAACTTCGGACAGGCCGCCGGCCTCTGGAGCGCCCTCGACGTCCGCCGCTTCGGTGACGACGGCGACCCATTCCAGCTGATCGTCACCATCGCGAAGGCCAAACGAAACCTGATCGACGTCGGCTATGGGGTCAGCCAGGTGCTGCCCATCATCGTCGAGCTGATCACCGCCGCGCCGAACAGCACCTTTCTCATCCAGCAGCCCGAGGTCCACCTCCACCCCCGCGCCCAGGCGGCGCTGGCCAGCCTCTTTGCCCGGCTGGCGAAGGAACGTGACATCCAGATCATCGTCGAGACCCACAGCGACCACTTCATCGACCGCGTCCGCATGGACGTGCGCGATGGGAAGGCGCTCAGCCCGGACGAGGTCTCCTTGCTCTACTTCGAGTTACAGAAGGGGGCGAGCAAGATCTACCCGATCCGCTTCGACGAGCTGGGGAACGTCCTGGACGCACCATCGACATACCGCCAATTCTTCCTGAAAGAGGAGATGCGCTTCCTTGGGTTCCCGGACTGATGTGCCTGATCGTGGACGCCAACCAGCGCGACGCGTTTTTCGGGCAACCGCCGAAGCCTGAGTATGTGCCTGCCGTGGCGTGGATCACGCAACGGCGGGGACGCCTCGTATACGGAGGCAGACTCCGAGTTGAGCTGGCGAAGAAGCAGGGGGCGGCGCGTATCCTCGCTGAGTGGGTGAAGTCCGGACTCGCCGTCGAGTACTCCGACGAGGTCGTCCAAGCCGAGGAGCAGACCGTCATCGCCATCGGCATCAGGTCCGATGATGAGCACGTGCTCGCGCTCGCTCGCCTGTCCGGTGCCCGCTTGATCGCCACAGAGGATGAAGACCTCATCGCCGACACGACGGATAAACGCCTCCTGGACAAGCCAAGGGGCAGGATCTACCAGCGGGCGGAGCACGAACACCTGTTGAATCACTCGCGCTCCTGCGGCCTGCCACCCACGCGTACCGCGCGGGGAAGACTACCGAGTACGTGAATTCAGCGCGGGCCACAGGCTCATGCTGGCTGGCTGCATCACGGCTTCGTTTGGCGCTACACTCCCGCAGCTACGGGCTCATGCGCTTCGCAATGGCATCCGTTACCTCGGCCCAAAGCTGCGCGGGCGCAGCGGCGCCCGACATAGGCGACGTTACCCTCCCGGCGAACGCTTCAAACGAAACGGAACAGCCGCTCGAGGTTGATAACGACGCCGGGCAACCCGTGGAGGGTGACGGAGCCGTTGTCGAGGATGACTTCGCCGTAGGTCCCATCGAGCTGCCGGCGCCAGGCGGTCACGATCCGGCTGTAGGGATGCGCGCGCCAGATCTCGACATCGCCGCGCTCGCGGTAGACGGGGAACTTCGCGTCAACGTCATGGCCGCCAGTGGACCTCGACCAAACTTCCGCGACGAACGGCAGCGGCTCACGGTATGCCTCCAGTTCGGTCGGTTGCCCACGCCGCAGGAGCAGGTACTCGACCCCGATGACAGCGACGTCCGGGATGTAGTAATCGGAGCCGAAGACGATGTGACTCGAGTTCATGCGGACGCTGAAGCGGTCCGGGTCGAGCTGCAGGTGGAGCTGGCGCACGAGCTCGGAGGACTCTTCGTTGTGCTCCATGGTCATGGCCGGTTTCCTCACCAGTTTTCCGCAACGCAGCTCCCAGGAGTCATTGTCATCGTCAAGTGCAACTTGCCTGAACGTGGCGACAGAAACCGGCACGGCCTGGAACTCCTTCCCGGGACAGCTTAGCAGCCCGCCGACCCGGTCTACACGCCCGCAGCCACGCGCCCCGTGTGCTTCACGATCGCCCCCACCACTTGGGGCCAGACCACCTTCGGCAGGTCGTGGCCCATGTCCTTCACCACCAGCAGCTCCGAACCCGCGATCGACTTGTGCGTGTCTTCGCCGCCGCTGAGCGGCACCAGCGGGTCGATCTCGCCGTGGACCACGAGGGTGGGCACCCGGACCGCGGCCAGGGCTTCGCGGCGGCTGCCCGAGGCGGCCACGGCCGCCAGGTGGCGGGCGATGCCGACGGGGTAGAAGCAGCGGTCGAAGCTCTCGGCGGCCGTCGCCCGGATGCGCGCCTCGTCGCGCATGTGCGGGAGGCTGCCCGTGATCCCGGAGGACTTCACCCGGTGCTCGATGAACCCGGCGCGGTCGCTGGGGGCGGGAGTGACCAGGGCGGCCGCCGCTTCCGGCGTCGAAGGCGGCAGGTCGGGCGCGCCGGTGGTCGACATGATGGAGGTCATCGTGAGCACCCGCTCCGGGTGTTCGATCGCCATCGTCTGGACGATCATGCCGCCCATCGAGGCGCCGACGATGTGGGCCCGGTCCATTCCAAGGGCAGTCATGAGGCCGAAGGCGTCGTCGGACATGTCGGAGAGGTTGTAGGGGGCCTCGACCTTCTCGCCGCGCTGGCGGGCCGCAAAGACCTCGGCCATGTTCGGCGCCCCGCCCGACTCGAATTTCGTGCTGAGGCCGACATCGCGGTTGTCGAAGCGGACGACGTAGTGGCCGCGGTCAGCCAGTTGGCCGCAGAACTCGGGGTCCCAGGCCGTGAGCTGGGCGCCGAGGCCCATGACAAGGAGCAGTGGGGAGGCCGCCGGGGTACCGAAGGTCTCGTATTCGATCTGGATGCCGTTTGCCGTCGCGTGTGCCATGGCGCGCATCTTACGCGAACCGCAGGCCCGCGGTCAGACCCGATCGCCGCCCCGTTCGATCTCCACCTTCGGCACCTCGACGTTCGCCCCCGCTTCGAGCGCCTCCAGGGTCGCCATGAACGACTTGTCGCCGAGGCCGGCGGCGAGGGCACGGAGGTAGGTCTGGTGGGCGGCGGACGTCACCGGCATGGGCACGGCCAGGTCGCGGGCGGTCTCGAGGGCGAGCCCGACATCCTTCGTGGCGAGGCCGAGCGTGAAGCTGGGGTTCTCGAAGCGCTTGCCCACGACGTAGGGCATCAGCCCAATGTAGGGCCGGGCCGTGCTTACGCGAAGTATGTCGTAGAGCTGGCCAGGGTCGAGGCCCGCCTTCGCCCCGAGGACCAGCCCTTCCTGCATGAGCTGGCCGGCGCATAGGACGATGAGGTTGTTGATCAGCTTCACCATCGTCCCCGTGCCCGTCTCGCCGAGGTAGAAGATGTTCGTGCCGATCGCCTTCAGGAACGGCTCGACCTTCTCAAAGGCGAGGCGGTCGCCGCTGACCAGCATCGTGAGCGTCCCCGCCTCGGCCCCGGCCACGCCGCCGGTGACGGGCGAATCGAGGTAGAGCAGGCCGCTTGCCGCCTCCAGCTCCGCCATCCGCTTCACGGCGGTGACCGAATTCGTGCTCAGGTCGATATGGATGTCGCCCGGCTTCGTCCCGGCGAGCATGCCCGCGGCGCCACGGACCACGTCCTCCACCTCTTTGGGGCCTGGGAGCGAAGTGAACACCACCCGGCAGCGCTCGGCGACATCCTGGGGACTCGAGCCACGCCGGGCGCCGAGCTCGACCAGGTTTTCGCAGGCCGCCGGGTTGCGGTCGTAGACGACGACCTCGTGACCGGCCGCGACGACGTGGCGGGCCATGGGGTTGCCGATGTTGCCTGTGCCGATAAAGCCGATGGTGACCATGACTGTCTCCTTGCAACCCGCGGAAACGCATCGTGGTTACCGCGGAGGCGGAGCATAGCTGCCAGGCCCTCACACCGGAAGTGCGGACGGTCTCCGACCGCCTAAAATGGCAGCCCCTTCAGGCCCATCGCGCCTTTGAGCGCCGCGACCTCCCCAAGGTGCGCGGTGAGATGGGAAAGCGCCAGCCCGCCGAGGAACTCGCCGATCTTCTGCACGCCGAGGAACCCGGTGTCGAACTCGCGGGCAAGTTCGGCATCCGAAAGCCCACCCACATACGCCTCGGCGGCGGCGAACACCGCCTGGCCGTAGGCCATCACCTTCGCCGGGTCCACGTTGAAGTCGTCGGTGAGCGAGGGCGGACCGCCCGGCTGGAAACCGAGCTTTTCGGCCCATCCACCGGTCTCGAACACCAGCGGCTTGTGCTGCAACATACCCTGGATGAAGCGGTCCTCCGTGCCAATGGCATGAACCAGGATGTGGCCCATCGGCTGGACATTGCTCCCGGGAAGCGTCTTCCCCGCCGCGTCGGCGGCGAGGTCACCGGCGATGAAGCCGGCCATCTGGTGCGCCATCGCATAACTTGCCTTCAGGACATCCGCGCCGTTCAT
>JBJXGC010000176.1:0-16688 GCA_046154545.1 Dehalococcoidia bacterium
TCGGGGCAGGGGACGTCGATACCGGCCCGGAATTCGGCGGCGAGGCCGGGCGGGACAGAGGAGCCGCTCATATCCATCGCACCCTCTTCCCGGGGCTTCGCGCGCATGACGCGGACGGGGACGGTAATCGCATCGACCGCCTCGTAGATCCGCGCTCCGCTGGCGTTGGCGGCGTAGACGGCGGCTTCGATGTGCGGCGGGCAGGCGAGGACGTAGCCGTCACCGTCCGGGGCGGGCAGGAGGCCGTAGGTACAGTAGTCCCGCAGGACAGCGCGCTCCCAGCGGTCGAAGGGGACGCGGTCTTTGAAGCGGTCGAACATCTCATCGGCGGAGGCCCAACGGTTGCGGCGGCGGGCGGAGAAGTGGGGCTCTTCCTGGCTGCGGCGGAGGGCGTACCCTTCCCGCGGGAAGATCACCGGGTCGACCAGGAGGAGTGCCGCGAAGGCATCCGGGGCCACACCAGCGGCGTGGGTGACCGCGAAGCCGCCCTTCGAGTGGCCGACACCGATGACGGAGGTGAGGCCGAGCGCGCGGATCACCGCCGCGACATCGTCTCCGAACGAGGGCCAGGTGTAGGGAGGCTCTGGTTTGTCGCTGCGGCCGTGGCCACGCATGTCGAGGGCGACGACGTGGCGGCCGGGCAGGAGGCGGACGACTTCGTCCCAGCAGTGGGCGTGAAAGCCGGTGGCGTGGGCGAGGAGGATGGGCCGCCCGCTTCCCGGCCATTCGTAGACCTGGAGTTCGACATCACCAGACCTGACACGGAGTTCCTTCGGTTGATCCATGGCCTAAATGGTAACGCCGGGGCGGGCTGAGGGCGCTATGATGCGGGCGTTTTCCAAAGGAGGAATCACGATGAGCAGCGGTCACCTGCCCCATGGCACCGAAGTGCCGCCGCCGGCCATCCAGGAGGTGGCGGCGGGCATCTACGCCTACATCCAGCTCGATGGCAGTTGGTTTCTGAACAACGCGGGCTGCATCGTCGGCGAGCGGACGGCCACGGTCGTGGACGCGACCGGCACGGAGGCCCGGGGCCGGGCCTGGCGCGCCGCGGTGACCTCGATCACGAAGAACCCGGTGACGGCGTTGATCAACACTCACCACCACGCCGACCACACGAACGGGAACTTCCTCTTCGCCCCGGCGGCGTCGATCATCGCGCACGAACGCTGCCGGGAGGAGATGGTGGCGAACCCGGGATTCCCGCGCTTCTCGCCCCTCTTCCCGGGGACGGACTTCGGCGATTGCCCGCCCGCGCCGCCGACCATCACCTTTCGCGACCGGCTGACGACCTGGGTGGATGGGCTGGAGGTGCAGCTCATCTCCATCGGCCCGGCCCACACGACGAACGACATCATCGCCTGGATCCCCGAGCGCAAGGTGCTGTTTTCGGGGGACGTGATCTTTAATGGGGGCACGCCCTTCACGCTGTTCGGGTCGCTGGCCGGGTCGCTGGAGGCGCTGGAGACGTTAGAGGGGCTCGACGCCCAGACGATCGTGCCTGGCCACGGGGCAGTCTGCGGAAAGGAGACGATCGCCCCGACCCGGGCCTACATCCAGTTCGTCCTGGGCGAAGCGCGCAAAGGGTTCGAGGCCGGGAAGCCGGCGGCAGAGGTCGCCCGGGCGCTCGACCTTGGGCCGTTCGCCGGGCTCACCGACCCGGAACGGATCGTCCCGAATGTGCACCGGGCGTATTCAGAGTTCCGGGGCGAAGCGCGGGGAGCGCCGTTGCCGTTGATGGAGATGTTCCAGGCGATGATCGACTACAACGGGGGCCAGCCGCTCCGCTGCCTGGCCTGAGTTCGAGCGGGGGCGCCGAGAGAGCTTCGTGGTGAGCGGCCTCCCGGCCGCGCTCGGCAGGGTGGAACCGCAGAGTCTTTTCACGTCCAGCGAGGGTTCGAAGTCGGGCGCTCGGACAACCGTCAGATGAATCTGGCCGGTACAACGAGACATTCCACGTTTGCGAAGCCTGGACGCCTTAGCCCGGGGCCACAGGGAGTCATGCGACCAATGCAGCACGAGTGGTGACGTTCGGCGTTCGGCCGTATAACTAAACCATGCCCGAGGCCGGGACCCTGACGCTGCTGTTTACCGACCTCGTCGGCTCGACGGAGATCCTCTCGCGCCTCGGCGAAGAGGGCGCGGAAAAGCTGCGGCAAGCCCACTTCTCCCTCCTCCGTGATGCGGGCCAGGCGCATGGCGGCGAGGAGGTCAAGAACCTGGGCGATGGCCTGATGGTGGTCTTTGGTAGCAGCCTGGCGGCGGTTAATTGCGCCGTTGCGATGCAACAGGCCATCGCCAGACACAATCGCCGGGCCACGACGGCGCTCAGCGTCCGCATCGGAGTGAGCGTGGGCGAGCCGACGCGGGAAGAGGGCGACTACTTCGGTACGCCGGTGGTCGAGGCATCGCGGCTATGCGCCGCGGCCTCTGGTGGTGAGGTGCTGGTCGCGGAGCTGGTCCGCCTCCTCGTCGGCGGACGCGGGGGTTACTCGTTCCGCAGCGTCGGTGCACTGGAACTGAAGGGTCTGCCTGAGCCGCTCGCCGCGTGGAGCGTGGAGTGGCGCGCGCCAGAGGGGGCGGACAGGGCCGGCGCGCCCCTCCCGGCGGTGCTGGACACGGCCGGCCGCACCGCCTTCGTCGGCCGCGAAGCCGCGCTGGCGCAGCTCCGCGCAGCCTGGGAGCGCACGTGCGAGGGGAAGCGCGAGGCGGTATTTCTCGCCGGTGAGCCAGGGATCGGGAAGACGCGGGCGGCGGCCGAGTTCGTGCGTGAACTTCATCGAGAGGGCGCGACCGTGCTCTTCGGACGGTCAAACGAGGAGACGCTGCTCCCGTTTCAGCCGTTTGTTGAAGCCCTTGGCCAGTACACGGTGGAGCTGGACGGGCACGAGCTCCGCGAACAGGTGACGCTCGCCGGCCCGGAGGTGTCGATGCTGGTGCCCGATTTGGCGAGACGGCTACCGGGCCTGGCGGAGCCCGTCCATGGTGACCCCGAGGGCGAGCGCTACCGGCTCTTCGAAGCAGTGACGACGCTCTTCGCCGTGGCTTCGAGCGCCGCACCGCTGGTGCTCGTACTCGATGACCTCCACTGGGCGGACAAGCCTTCCCTCCTCCTTCTAAAGCACATCCTGCGCTCGCCGAACCAGGCCCGCATCCTCGTGCTGGGCACGTACCGCGAGACCGACCTGTCGCGCAGCCATCCCCTGGCCGACGTCATGGCCGATCTGCGCCGCGAGCATCTCTTCGAGCGCATCTCCCTCAGCGGGCTGGATGCGGCGAACGTCGCGACCATGATCGCCAACCTGGCCGGCGATGGCCCGCCTCCGGAAGTGACGCGTGCCATCCACGCCGAGACGGATGGCAATCCGTTCTTCGTTGAGGAGGTGCTCCGCCACCTGCAGGAGTCGGGCGGCCTGGTCATGCGTGACGGGCGGTGGGTCGGCGGACGGCGGATCGAGGAGATGGGCATCCCGGAGGGCGTCCGGGAGGTCCTGGGACGCCGCCTGAACCGGCTTTCTGAAGGCTGCAATCGTGTGCTTGCCGTGGCGGCCGTGATCGGGCGCGAGTTCGACCTGAAGGTCCTGGCGCGCGTGGCGGACATGGACGGGGACGCGCTGTTCGAACTCATCGAAGAGGGCCTCCAGGCCCGGGCGCTTGAAGAAGTGCGGGGCTCGATCGACCATTACACCTTCGCCCACGCGCTCATCCGGCAGGTGCTCTACGAGGAGCTGAGCGCGGGACGCCGCGTGCGGCTACACCGCCAGGTCGGCCTGGCGCTCGAAGCTGGTGCCCAGGCCGGGGCGCAGGTGAACGACGCCGAACTCGCCCGTCATTTCCTGCAGGCCGCCCCGGCCGGTGAGACCGCTCGCGCTGTCCTGTACGCGGCCAGGACAGCGGCCCTACACACGCGCCAGGCCGCCCACGAAGAGGCGGCGGAATTCTACGCCTCCGCCCTGCAGGCGCTCGAAGCTGAGCCAGACCCTGACCGTGAGTGCGAATTGTTGACCGAGTTGGGACAGTCCCAGAGGCGTGCCGGCGAGGCGAGGCGCGCCGCCGCCACGTTCCTGAAGGCCGCGGAACTGGCCCGAGGGCGGGCGGAACCTGAGCGCCTCGCCCCCATCGCCCTGCTCCACGAAGAGGCGTTCCTCCAGGCGGGCGTGGTGCGGCCGGACCCGGACCCAAGCGTTGACCTGCTCAACGAGGCGCTCGCACAACTCGGCGATGGACACCCGGCATTACGATCGCGCCTCCTTGCCAGCCTCGCGCGGGCGGTGTACTTCGGAGGCGAGATCCCGCACGGGGGCGAACTTTCCGACGAAGCGGTCGCCCTCGCCCGTGCCGCCGGCGACGCGGACGCCGAGGTCGAGGCCCTGGACGCGCGCCGTACCGCCATCTGGGGGCCGGACTGCCCGCGGGTAGGCCGGCTTGCGGCGGCCTGTGAGTCGCTCGCCGCTGCCGAGGCGAGAGGCAACCTCGAAGTTGCCCTGGAGGCGCGCAAATGGGTCGTTACGGCTGCGCTCGAAGGCGGCGATATGGCGGCCGTCGATGCCGAGATCGAACGCTATGCCCGCGATGCGGCCCTCCTCAAGCAGCCCAGCTTCTCGTACTACACCCACGTGCTGCGAACGATGCGGCTGACGATGACGGGGGACTTCGATGCGGCGGCAGGTGAAATCGCCGCCACGAAAGCCATCGCCGACCGGACAGGCAACGGCAACGCCCGGGACCACAACCAGACCCAGGCGTTCTGGCTGGCCGCCCTCACCGGCGACTTCAGCGCCACAGCTCCCTATGACAACGAGTATCGTGCCCGCTACGTCGTGTTGGCGGCCTGGGGGGACATGCACAGGCTGGGGGCGGAGGCTGTCCGTAGCACCTGGGACCCGGCGGTCTTGATACCGGAGCTGGTGTCCTCCCCGCGCGATTTCCTCTGGACGTGGGGGATTACCACCGGCGCCCGGCTGGCAGGACTCCTCGGCGACGCCGAGTCGAGCCGCCGGATCTATGAACTGTTGCTCCCATTCGCGGCGGAGATGGCGGTCACGGGACCGGCCATCACGTTCGACGGCGCGCGGACGCACCACCTCGGGATGCTGGCCGCAGCCTTTGGCGAACTCGATGACGCAGTTCGCCACATGGAAGATGCCGTCGCCGCGAACGATCGCATCGGCGCCCGGCCCCTGGCGGCGCTCTCGCGCCAGGCCCTTGCCGCGATCCTCGCCAGGCGGGCGCGGCCCGGCGACAACAGCAGGGCCACGGAGCTGGCGCGGGCAGCATTGGGGGAAGCCACGGCGCTCAGGATGGCGCCGCTCGAACGCCAGGCCCTTGACCTTTTGCGGACCATCGACCCGTGATCAGGGGAACATGGGACTGTGCCGGGAGATTCCGCCATGTTCATCGGAGCCCCGGCCGGGGGGCGGCGGGGATGCCGCGCTTTTGGTCACTCCGGGAATTGGCCTCAGTGTCCATGGCCGAGCGTTGAAGTTGTTTGCGTGATGAGCGCGTGTTGGCGCTGATCGCGCTACGATTCTCGCAGTGGACGGCTTCGACATCCTGGACATGCCAACGCTCCGCACACCGGTCGTGATCATCGCGTTTACCGGCTGGAGCGACACGGGCACCGTCACCGTCGATACGGTGCAGCGGTTGGTGGACGCCTACCGGGGCCAACGCTACCTCACGGTCGATCCCGAGGAGTACTACGTCTTCACGGATACGCGTCCCACGGTGAAACTGGACGCCGACGGTATTCGCGAGATCGAATGGCCGCGCAACGAAGCCTACGCGGCCACGCTTTCGGGGACCTCCCACGACCTGGTGCTGATTAAGGGTGTGGAGCCGAACCTCCGCTGGCGGACGTTCGCGACCCACTTCGCCGACATGATTGGTGAACTGAAGCCATCGTTGGTGTGCACGCTGGTGGCGCGGCCGGCGGCGACGCCTCACACGCGGCCGGTGCCGGTGACGGGGTCCTCGGCCGACCCACTGCTGGCGGCGAGGTTTGGGCTGGGCCGGTCGATGTACCAGGGCCCGACGGGGATTGTGGGCGTGATCCACGATTCGCTGCGGCGGCACAACGCACCCCTGATCAGCCTGGCGGCGAGCGTGCCCCACTACCTCAATGTGGACGAAAACCCGCCGGCGACGATGGCCCTGCTCAAGGCCCTGGAGCCCGTCATTGGCCTGGCGCCACCACTCGGCGACCTGGAAGGTGAGGGCGTCCGCTTTGTTGAACGCGTCGAGGAAGCCTCACGGGGAGACGAGCAGATCCGGGCCTACGTGCGGACACTCGAAGAGCACTACGGCGAGCCGCAGGGCGAAACGGCGACGGACGGGGGCGAACTCCCGACCACGGACGAGATCCTGCGGGATATCGAAGATCTGCTACGCGGCAGCGGGTCGGGGACGTAGACTGGCCTTTCAGGAGGCAGACAAATGGCTGTCAAAGAGCTCGTCTGGCGTTTGGCATCACCCTATGACGCCTATGTGTCGCATGTGGCGCGGCTGACCGAAGCGATGGACCGCATCCGGGCCCTCTCCGAGATGGCGCTCGGGCATGAGGCGGGCCTCCAGAGTTCGGTGCGGTACGTGCCGGGCATGGCCGACACCGATGCCCGTGCGGCCCGTTTCCGCGAGCAGCTGGGCGCGGCGGCGGAGCGCATGGGCGACGAAGAGTTCGAGGAGTTCATCCAGATGCTGGGCGGCGGCGCCGTTGCCAGCGTGGAATCGAACCGCGCCCAGGCGGTGACGCGCCTTTCGCACACGACCCGGGGGCTCGAAGAGTACTTCGCCATCGCCGGGCAGGAGCTGAGCGTCCTGGAGAAGCGCGGGTACAACCCGGGCCGCACGGACATCGCTCGCCAGCTCCGGGAGAACCGCCTCCCGCCGGTGACCGTGGACGACTACCGCCACCAGCTACACCTCCTCGGCACCCGTGTGGGCCAGCGCCCGGCCGAATAGTGGCGGGGGAGAAACCGCGGCTCGTCTACTCCACGGATGGGGGCCGGGTGCCGGCGACGCCGCACAACCGGAAGGTGGCCCCCGCCCCACGCGGGGCCGCGGCACCCCCCGGGCCCCCGGCGGACGGGATCGCGAGGGTCCAGCGCGACCGGCGGGGGCGTGGAGGGAAGACGGCGACCACGGTGAGCGGCCTGCCCGGCGACGAGCAGGCGCTGGACGCGCTCCTGAAGCAGCTCAAGGTGAAACTCGGGACGGGCGGCGTGCGTGAGGGCGGGGTGCTCGTCATCCAGGGCGATCAACGCGAGCGGCTGATGGCGGAACTGGCCGCGCTCGGCCTGAAGGCGAAGCTCGCCGGGGGTTGAGCAGCCCGCTGCGACGCCAGCGACCGCTTCTCAGCGTTCCCTCTTCCCCGGCGTCAGGAGACACCTCAGGCGTCCCACTCAGCGACGACGAGGCGGTAGCCGATATCGAGGGAGTCCATGGATAGCAGGTCCTGGTGGCGATGGCGCCAGCTCCCGTCACGAAGGTCGCGCGCTAGCTCGCTGAGCCCGCGGTCGATCGCAGCTGAGGCGCCCAGCCTGGCGAACGCGGAGATGTTGGAGCGCACGAGAGGGTCGAGGTAGGCCTCTGGGCGGCGCCAGTAGGCGCCCAGGAATCCATCGGCACAGTCATACGGGATCACAACGACGCGGACGTCGTCTGTACCCAGCGTTTCACGCAGCCAGGAGATTGGGACCGCGATCTTCGCGTCGGTGTCGAGGATTTCGGGGAAATAGTCCATGAGCCAGAAGGTGCGCGAAACCTCAAGGTCCCATGTGAAGATGACGGCACGACGGGCTACCCTGCGGAGTTCCCGGAAAGCCGCCTCACGGTCGCTCCACCAGTGGATGGTGAGGACCGCAAGCGCGACATCGACCGACTTATCCCGGAGCGGGATTCGGTCGGCGGTTGTCAGGGTGGCGGGGGCGAGGTTTGGGCCGCGCTGAGCGATCATGGTGATCGAAGGCTCGACCGCCAGGAGAGTCTGTGGCGGTTCATACGAACCGGTGCCAGCACCGACGTTGACGACCGACGTGGCATCGCCGATGGCCTCCCAGATGGCGGCACGAATGCGAGCGTCTTCCCGTCGCGTTTGTCGGTAGCTATTCCCGATCACGTCGTAGGGAGACTTACCGCCGAGGGCAGCGGCGGGGGAGCCTGCGCGATGGGCTTCTTCTTGCGCGCCTTCGGCCTGCCCATGCTGTATGCGGGTCATACGGCATGGTCGCGTTGGGCGTTTGCCGGTGTCAAACCCGCCGTGGCGGATCGGGCCGCGGGCCCCCGACTCTAGCGGCGGCCGAAGGTGTGCCAGCCGCGCTCGGCGGTCCACACCTGGCCGGTCGCGGTATCGAGGTAGAACCCGCCGCCGGCGCTGCCGTACTCGAGGTCATCGACCCAGAGGGGCTCCATTTTGCGGGTCGCGGCCGGGCTGAAGGCGTGCCAGTTGCGTTCGCGCGTCCAGACCTGTTTGGTGGCCGGGTCCCAGTAGAACCCGCCGCCAGCGCTGCCATAGGCGAGGTCGTTCACCCAGAGCGGGCTCTTATCGGCGAGGCGGCCGGCCGTGGTGGCGGCGCCCCCGGCCCCTTGGGCGACCGTGGGGTGCGCGGGCAGGGCGGGGTCCTCATCGACGCCGAAGTCCGTCGCCCAGTACCAGGTGTAGGTCGAGGCGGCGTTCATGGCGCGCGAGATGCCGATGACGCGATAGCGAGCGTCGAGCATGTTGGCCTTGTGCGGCGCGGAGCCAACGAATTGCGCGAACGCTTCGGCCGCGGTGTCGGAATTCGTCCCGGCGGCGATGTTCTCACCCACGGGCGAGGGATAGCCGCAGTCGCGAGCACGTTCCAGGGCCTGGCGGCCCAGGCCGTCGGTATGGGAGAAGTAGTTCTTCGTGGCCATGTCGGCCGCCATCCAGGCCGCCGAACGGCGGAGAGGAGCCGAAGGCTGGACGGCCGGGACGCCGTTCCGGGCGCGGTAGTCGTTGACGAGCCGCAGGAAAGCGGTCTCTTCGCTGTCGAGGGCGGTCGCCTCCTGGCCGCAGGGCCCGGCGGCGCGGGCTTCGGGCGCGGCCCGAAGGTCGAGGCCGACGAGGATCGCCAGGGAGGCGATGACGCCCAACGCTGATGCAAGTGCTGACTTCGGTATTGCCATATGTACTGTTTCGGACGTTCTGTGCGCGTCCCAACCACCATGACCTTAAACGACGCTATCAAAAGGAGCGGCGGTCGTGTGTAAACGGACTGCAAAATGGGCAAGAGATCAGGGGGAAAAAGGCCTGGCGTACGGGTGAGGGCAGGGCCACGGTCGAGTGCCCTGCTGTTTGGCGGGGTATCTCAGCACATACGCCAGGCGAAGAAATGCTAACACGCCCACGCGCATGATTCATAGTGCCAAACGGTACAATGCCGGTGATTCTGCCGCCGAAGGACTTCTCCCCGTGACCAAAGTCATTGTCCAGTCGCTCCCCGACTACACCCACAGCCAGCTCATCACAGCCCCGGGGCGGGCGTTCATCGCCGATGAGCCAGTGGCCGACGGCGGCGCCGACCTTGGCCCGACGCCGTACGAACTGCTCACCGCCGCCCTCGGCGCCTGTACGGCGATGACACTCCAGATCTACGCCAGGCGCAAGGGGATCCCGCTCGAGGAGGTGGCGGTCGAGGTCGAGCATAGCCGCGAGCATGCGGCCGATTGCGCCGACTGCCAGGAGCCGAAGAGCGGCAGGATCGAGGTGTTGCGGCGGCGGATCGTGCTTCGTGGCCCGTTGACGGAGGCGCAGCGGGATGAGCTGCTCGGGATCGCCGCCCGTTGTCCCGTGCACAAGACGCTGATGGCCGCCCCGGAGATCCTCGATACGGTTGAGCTCGTGGGGTAGGGACGAGCCAGGGGAGGTCCGTGCACCGGCCCCAGCCACAATGACTGGAGCCGCGCCCCTCCGTGGGCGCTTGTGTCCGCTCCATCGCCGGCGTGTCCCTTGCCGGTCCATGGCCCCCGTCCGGTCAGGGGCCCGCGTCCGCGGCGGACTCTCCCCGGACACCAGTCCCGTGCACGAAATCAGTGCCCACGGAGGGGCACGGCTCCGGTTACTGCGCGGCGACTTCAGCCACGGCGCCCCTCCGTGGGCGCTTGTGTCCACTCCATCGCCGGCGTGTCCCGTGCCGGTCCATGGCCCGCGTCCGGTCAGGGGCCCGCTTCCGCGGCGGACTCTCCCCGGGCACCCGGCCCGTGCACGCAATCAAGTGCCCACAGAGGGGCACGGCTCCGGCTACCACGCGGCTGCGCCTAACGCAGGGTGGCCGCCACCGCCCCATGCCCCGCTTCGGCGGCCAGGGCAGCGGCGGTCTTGCCGTCATCGTTCCTGGCGCCGCGGTCAGCTCCCCGGCGGAGCAGGAGGTCGATGAGGCCCTGGTCGCCATGCTGGGCCGCCGCCATCAGGGGTGTGTAGCCGCCCGACTGCCTGGAGTTCACATCGGCGCCGCTGGCCAGGAGCAACTCGCAGACGGCGAAGTGGCGCCCGGCGGCGGCGGAGTGGAGGGGACAGTTGTGCTGGCCGTTGGTGCTCCGCGCGGCGACATCCGCCCCTTTCTTGATCAGCGTCCGGGCGGCGTCGATCTGGCCGAGAAAGGCGGCGAGGTGGAGGGCCGTCCAGCCGTCGGCCGAATGGGCTGCCAGCAACCGCGGGTTCGTGGTGGCGAGGTGTTCGAGCCGCCCCGCGCGCCCCAGCGCCGCCGACTCGAAGATGTCGAGGCCCGGGTGGACGGGCGCGATGAGGTCGACCAGCTCCCACTTGCCCAGGTAGATCGCGTAGAGCAGGACGGAGAGGCCGTCGGCGCGCTGGGCATCCACGATATCGGCGCGCTTGCGCACCAGGTCGCGGATAGCCCCGGCGTCGCCAGCCTCAACGGCGGCGAACATCGCCTCACACTCGTCTACAGGCAGGGCCATGGGCGCGGCCTCCACTGCCGCGGATTCTACGCCGCGCGGCGGGTGGTGTGGGCGAGGAGCCGGCCCCGCCGGTGTGGCCGGCCTATTGCCCGTGCCAGTCGAACGTGACCTCGCCGAAGGTCACCCGGTCGCCCTCTTCGATACCTTCGTGCCGCAGCTCCCTGGCGACCCCCCAGCGTTCGAGCCGGCGGATGACCTCGTCGCGGGCGCCCTCCATCGAGGTGTCCATCATCTCCACGAAGGTCACGATCTTGCGGCCCTCCACGGAGAAGGCATGCTCTCCCTCGCGCCGGACGGTGTACCGTTCGCGGCCACTCGGCCGGATGACCGGGATATCCTCCGGTGGCACCGACGCCGCCCGCACCCGTTCGGCCTGGACGAGCGTGATCAGGTCCTTCAGGAGCTGTTCCACTCCCTCGCCCGTCTCGGCCGAGATAACGCTCACCGGCTTCCCCGTGTGGGCCCGGAGGAGGTCGGCCGATCGGGCCGCGGCGGCGGGGTCGAGGTCGAGTTTGGTGACCGCCATCGCCCGCGGTACCGAGCTGAGGCGCGGGTCGTAGGCCCGTACCTCGCCCTCGATCAGTTCGAAGTCCGTTACCGGGTCGGGCGAGGAGCAGTCCACGATGTGGAGGAGCACCCGGCAGCGGCGAATGTGCTTGAGGAACTCGAAGCCGAGGCCGTAGCCTTCACTCGCCCCTTCGACGAGACCTGGCAGATCCGCGAGCGTAAAGCGGTCGTAGCCGACGTTGACCACGCCAAGCATCGGCTCGAGTGTCGTGAACGGGTAGTTCGCGATTTTCGGTTTGGCGTTCGAGACCGCATTGAGGAGGGTGGACTTCCCGGCGTTGGGGAGCCCCAGCAGCCCCACGTCGGCGAGGAGGCGGAGTTCGAGTTCGACATCGAACCCTTCCCCGGCATGGCCTTTCTGGGAGAAGCTCGGCGTCTGGTTCGTGCTCGTGGCGAAGCGTTTGTTCCCCCAGCCAGCGCGGCCACCATGGGCAACCAGGATCTCCTCACCGGCCACGGCGAGGTCGGCGACAAGGTCACCCGACTCCACCTCCGTGATCACGGTGCCAGCGGGCACATCGAGGTAGAGGTCCATCCCGTGGCCGCCGGTGCGCAAACTCGGGCCCCCATTGCCACCGTGGCCGGCCATGAACTTCTTCTTCGCCCGGTATTGCTCGAGCGTGTAGACGTCGTCCACCGCCCGCATGAAGACGCGGCCACCGCGGCCACCATCACCGCCATCCGGGCCGCCGTTCGGGATGAACTTTTCGCGGTGGTAGCTGACGACCCCATGGCCGCCAGTCCCACCCATCACATGTATCGTTACCTTATCCAGCATCTGATCCATCGTTGCAGGAATAGGCGAGCAAAGGAAGACGATGATGTTGATGAGCGTGGGGGAAGTGGGGAATGCGGCCATTCTGGGAAGGCCCAGGTTCAGGGACCAGCCTCACGTTTCCCACCGGACCCCTGCCGGGAATGTGCGGGGTACTGGTGGCAACGCTGCCATCTCAGCGGCAGGCGCGCCCGAAGTGACCAGTTGTGCAAAACTTCCCCGATCAGACCCCGGTTTCCCACCATGTTTCCCAACAGCATTGTAGGCTGGGATTACCCCGTGCCGGCGGGGTTTGGGGGCGACACACGTCATGAGGGTTCGGATATCGCGGATGGCGATGATCCAGGGCGCCGCTGTGGCCGCGCTTCTACTTGGGATGCTCGCGCTCACCAGGGGGTCAGACGCCAGGCCGGCGGATCCCGCCGGCCTCGTCATGGAGCGCACCCGCGTCTTTGAACGCAGTGATGGCACGACGGTCGTCGTCACGGCCCTGATCGAAGCGGCGGCGCCCGACCCGGAGGGGCTGATGGACGAGATGTTCCCCCTCTCCCATCGGCGTCAGGCCGACGGTGTGACGGCCGCCTTCGCCATCTGGGTGAAGTGGGCGCGGCAGGATGTGCCGGTGACGGTGTATTACAACCCCGCGGGCGAGCCTGCCGGTGTCGATGGGCTGGGCGCTCTGCGTGAGGGGATGGCGAGCTGGAACAGCGTCCCCCGGCAGTACTTCCGTTTCATTGATGGCGGTCTCACCGGCGCCGCCGCCGGCGACTGCACGAGCGATGTCCCCGGTGACGGGCTCAACACGCTCTCCTGGGGTGACCTCCCTCCCCGCGTCCTCGGCCGGACCTGCTACGTGAGCGACGGACGCTCCAGGGTGGATAACCAGGACCGGATCTTCGAAGGGGATATCGTCCTTGGGAAGCGGACCCGCTTCAGCACGGTAGCCGTTACGCCCCAGGACTCCTACGACCTCCGGAGCAATGTCCTCCACGAACTCGGGCATCTCCTCGGACTGGACCATACCGATAAGGAACCAGCGGTGATGCTCCCGACGTTGAGCCTCGGCCTCCAGCGGCGCACGCCTACGGATGACGACGTTGACGGGATCCGTGCCCTTTACGGCGATGGTTCCCCGCCCACCACGCCGACGCCACAGCTCACGCTCCCGGTCCGGTCGCACGTCGTCGGCCTTTCCCGGGATTAGGGTGGCCGCGCCGCCGCTTCTCAGGCGAGGCCAGTATCCGCGCGATTCGTGGCCCCGCCGGCGGTCGCGCCATCGGACCCTCCTGACCCGGCTCAGCGCTACCCCGTGGCGTCCGGCCGATAGACCCACCGCTTCCGTGCGAAGCGGAGGTAGGCCGCGAGCCCGAGCCCCAGGACCACCCCCGTCAGGGCCAGCGACGTGAGGTCCAACTGCGTGAGCATCACGGCGGTCACGAGGAATCCGAGCCCCGCGAGCACCGGGAACCGGCCGACCGACAGGGGCATCCGGAACGGCCTCGCCGTCCCCGGCGCCCGGTAGCGCAGGGCGATGACGGCGGCGTTGACGACGAGGAAGACGAGATAGACGGCGGCGTCCGTCACCTGGGCGATGAGCGAGAGGTCCTTGAGCGCGGCGAAGCCGAGCGCTACCAGGGAGGTCGCGACGATTGCGCTGGCAGGCACACGCGTGCGCCCGGAGATGACCGCGAACCGCGGCGGAAGGGCCCCGTCCTTGGCCATCGCATAGGTCACGCGTGAGGCTGAGGTGATGGCCAGCAGGGTCGTGTTCGCGGTCGAGATGAGCGCCGCCACCGCGATCAACCACATCCCCGCGTCGCCGGTCGATTCGCCCGCGACAGCGGCCACGGGGCGGTCGGAGGCGCCCAGCCTTTCGACGCCGAGGACGCTCACCGAGACGATGGCCACGGCGACATAGAGCACGGTGGAGATGCCGAGGGCGGCGAGCAGCGCCCGCGGAACCGTGCGGCTCGGGCTGTGCGTCTCTTCGGCGAGGCTGATCACCTCGTCGAAGCCGATGAAGGCGAAGAAGACGAGGGCCGCCCCGCCCAGGATGCCGCCGGCGGTGGCGCCTTCCCAGAGATCGACATCGCCGACGTGCGGCGCCCCGACAGCGATAACGAAGAGCAGCCCGCCGACCTGGACGGCGCTCAGGACGATGGTGATGCGGGCGGAGTTCTTGATCCCACCGAGGGCGATGAGGGTCAGCACGGCGAGCAGGGCGAAGGCCGCCAGCCGCCGGTCAACCGCGAAGAACTCGTTCAGGTAGCTCGCGAAGCCGAGGGAGACGGCGCCGCTGGCCACGCAGAGGGCGGCGATCATCACCCAGCCGGTGACGAAGCTGATGCTGGCGGGGAAGACGTGGCGGCTGAACTCGAACTCGCCGCCAGCCTTCGGGTACATGGAGGCGAGCTCGGCATAGCCCAGGCCGGTGAAGGCGCTGAGCACCGCGGCCAGCAGGAAGGCCGCCCAGACGGCCGAACCGGCCTCCGTCGTTGCTTCGCCGACCAGGACGTAGATCCCGGCGCCGATGATGATCCCGACGCCGCTCGCCGTGACCTGCCAGAAGCCGAGCGCCCGCTCGAGGGTGGGGCCGGGCTGAGTGCGGGCCATCCTGCCGGTCATTCGCCCTATCGTGGGGCATGTTCCCCTGACGCGCGCGCGGCGAGGGGCGAGAACTCCTCCAACGCGGCGGACGCGAGTGCTACGAGGGGGCGGCGGCGTGGAGCCGTGTCACGGCGGTACGCGCGTTGACGGGCGCCGTGCCGCCCCGGAATACTGGATTCCATGAAAACGATGACCGCCGAGGAAGCCAGCGTCGAGCTGGACAAGCTCCTGGATGAGGTGTGTGCAACGGGAGGGCCGTTGGGTATCCGGCGCAACGGCTCCGTCTATGTGCTCACCACACTCGCCGATTACGAGAAGGACGACGAGACAGCGTACCTGACGCGGTCCGAGGCGAATCGCAAGGCGCTCGACCGATCCATAGAGCAGAGCCGGCAGGGGCAGGTGGTGATCCCGGATCCAGCGCTGTTCGCGTGAAGGTCGTGTTTACCGAGGACGCGTGGTCCGATACGTCGAGTGGCAGCGAAGCGACGCTCGCCTGGTTTACCGCGTCGATGGAGATAACCTGGTGATCGTGCAGCTCCGCCATCACTATCGCGACGAGTAACAGGAGTTCGATCACGCGGGGGTCAGGCCCTCGCCCGCCGCTTTCGTGTACACTCCCCGCCACACCATCCCAGACCCGGAGTCGATGCCCCATGGACTGGCGCGATACGCCCGAACAAAGCACCTGGCGCAAGGAAGTGCGCACCTTCCTTAAAGACGAGCTCCCGCGCGAGTTCGCGACGACCGAAGTCGACCGCGAAGAGATGATGTTCAGCTCTGGCAAGGGCGGCCCCCTCGCTGGCGCCTTCGAGCGCTGGCGCAGCGCCCTGGCCGGGCGCGGTTGGGTGGCCTCCGCCTGGCCGAAGGAGTACGGCGGCGCCGGCATGTCACCGGTCGAGCAGTTCATCCTGAACGAGGAGTTCGCCGAGGCGCGCGCCCCCCAGCTTGGCGGCATCGGCGTCATGATGCTGGGGCCCACTCTCATCGCCCACGGGACCGAGGAGCAGAAGCAGCAGCACATCCCGCGCATCCTCGATGGCACCGTCCAGTGGTGCCAGGGCTACAGCGAACCGGGCTCCGGCTCCGACCTCGCCAGCCTCCAGACCCGCGCCGTCCGCGATGGCGACGACTTCGTCGTCAACGGGCAGAAGATCTGGACGTCCGGCGCCCACCTCGCCGACTGGTGCTTCTGCCTGACGCGGACGGACCCTGACGCCCCGAAGCATCGCGGCATCACCTACCTGCTGATCGACATGAAGTCGCCCGGGATAACGGTGCGGCCGCTGATCAACATGGCGAACGCCCACGGCTTCAACGAGGTCTTCTTCGAAGACGTCCGGGTGCCCGCCCGCAACGCGGTCGGTGAGGTGAACCGGGGCTGGTACGTCGGTACCACGACCCTGGACTTTGAACGCTCTTCGATCGGGAACTCGATCGGCCAGCGCCAGTCGGTCGAGCGCTGGCTGAACTGGATGCGGGCGAACAAGGCCGCGATCGCGCCGATCGACTACGAATCGGTCCGGATCCAGTGGGCGGACCGCTGGATCGAAGTCGCGACGGCGACGCAGCTCGCCTACCGGGTCGTCTCCATGCAGGCGGCGGGCCAGATCCCGAACAGCGAGGCCTCGATCGCCAAGCTCTACAACACCGAGCTTTCGCAGCGGACGGTGCGCACCGCGGTCAAGATGCTCGGCATGGCCGGCCAGCGGCTCGACCGCGCGGCGCCTTTCAGGGGCGACGCCCCCTACGGGCTGATGTCGAGCATCCCCGCGACGATCGCGGGCGGGACGAGCGA
>JBJXGC010000230.1:0-11294 GCA_046154545.1 Dehalococcoidia bacterium
GTCCAGCGGTCGGGCCAGGCAGCGGACGCCTGTCCCTGACCCTGCGAAGCCAGCGCCGGCAGGCATGACCGAGAGCGCTAATCCGCGGAGAGTTCTCCTTCGAGCAGACCCATGACAAGGACGTCCTGGTAGCGCCCGAACTTGAAGACACCGTCGCGGAGGCGGCCTTCGTGGCGGAACCCGACCTTCTCGTAGACGTGGACGGCGCGCTCGTTCGTGGCGTAGACCTTCAGTTCGATGCGGTGCAGGTTCATCATCTCGAAGCCGAAGCGGCAGAGGGTGCGCATGGTGTCGGAGCCGTAGCCGCCGTCCCAGTGCGCCTTGTCGCCGATGGCGATGCCGAGTTCGGCGGCGCGGTTCTCGGGGCTGACGTCTTCGAGCCCGCAGCCACCGATGAGCTTGCCTTCAGCGAGGGTCTCAACCGCGAAGCTGACGTGCGCATAGGACGGCGCCGAGACGCGCTCGATAAAGTCGGCCTCCTGGCGGTGCGAGAGGGGATAGCGGATGGTCAGGTGCCGCGTGACCTCCGGGTCGTTGAACCAGCGGTAGAGCAAGGGCTCATCGCCGGGCTCACGGGCGCGGAGGCGGACCAGGTGGCCTTCAAACGGGTTGTGGGACATTGGTGTCTCCCGGGTGTGCGAATACGTGCGTGCGTGCGGCGCTGGGTCCGCGTTTGGGCTCCGCGTGGCCGCCGCGGCCCTCACCCCCTGCCCCTCTCCCCGTGCGCCGGGCGAGGGGAGCCGGAGCCGCCACGCTCAACCCCTCGGCCGGGCGCTGAGGGCGGCGCGGCGGTGGTCCTTACGGGCATCGCGCCGCCGCTGCGCGCGGCGACCGATACGCGGCGAGCGGGGCACACGGATCGACGGCCCCTTTCGCCTCTCCGTCGAAACGGAAGGGGGGCCTTCGGGGTGCGCTTCGAGGTACTCGTCACACAGTGAACACATGGCTGATCCTCCAGTAGCCGTGGATGGCGAAACTCCGGGTCGGATTCGAGAAACAGAAACGGCCCGCTCTGTTGAGCGGGCCGTAGGTGTGCATCATCGAATGTGATTGGAAATGCGCCTACGCCCCGCCGTCACTCCAGGTGAAGCCGTGCTTCGGGTTAGCAACGATGGACATGGGGTTGCGCGACATAGTCGGAATATAGTAGAGCTAGCGAGCAGGTAGCGCAAGAGCCGGGGGTGAGACGGCGCCTCTATGGGTCGCCCGGAGCGCCGCCGAAGACCGGGAAGCCCTCGCGCGCGGCCGCCGTCCGGAGGCGCCCGTCGAGCGAGACGAACCCCAACCGTCCGGGAGTGCCATCCGCTGCGTGAAGGGCGGCCGCGAGCTGAAGCGCGTCGGCCGCACGGAGGGCATGATCCCAAAGTACACGCATCGCGAGGTTTCGAACCTCGTCCGCCGCTTGGATTTCCGTCCAGGTGGCTCGCAAGAGCGTCAGCCGGACCCGTGCCGTTGCGATGAGTTGAGGGTTCAGGCCCTCGCGGCTGCGCCGGGCAAGGGCCGACTCGCACTCGACTGGCGTGCCCCACCAGGTGACCAGGGCGGTCTCTGAACGAAGGCGCCTGAACATCTGGTCCGAGGTCTGTTCGGGAATGAGCAACGGCACGATCGCAGCCGCATCCCAGTAAGAGGTCACCGGGACTCCGCCCGCTCGGCGAGGAGTGCGGCAAGCACCCCGGAAGGTTCCGCATCAGCGCCGAACGAAGGCAGCTCGTCGGCCGTAAGGGGCCCCCGGGTCGCGCGGCGGATGGTCCCATTCCTCTCCATCCTTGCTAACCAGGCCTCGTGATCGGCGCCGCCTTCCGCGGGCGGCGCCACAAGCTGGGCCACACGCTTGCCATGGTCCGTGATATAGACTGCCTCGCCGCGCTGGGCGTCGGCAATCAGCTGCGCCAGGTTGCGCGTCGCCTCGGCCAATGTCGCGGTCTTCACTCATCAAGCATAGGTAACGCGGTGGACCCGCGGCAAACCGCGGGTGGGGTTCAAAGTCTTGCGCGAAGGCGTGGAGCGGGCGGTTTGATGGCGCGCCTGGTCCAGTAGCACGACTGTGAAGGAGTGCTGGGATGGTGCCCGGGGCGATGCCGGTGAGCGCTCACCTCCTCGCCCCGGCGACCATCGCGGCGCTTGCTCACGCGCGCGCTACGGACAGGCCACTCAGGCCACCTCGGATTCCTCATCCGCCTAACCGCCGGTACGCAAAACTATGAACCGCACCCGCAAACCGCCGTCGCCGGCCGTCGGCGGGGCGGCAGCTCAGCGTGACTGAATCGCGGCGCGGGAGGCAAAACAACAGGCCCCGAATCGGGGCCTGTTGTCGCGAGTGCCTGGAAGACCCAGCTTAGCTGATGAAGAGCGGCGCCAGCACGAGGGTGATCGTGCTGAGGAGCTTCACCAGGACGTGGAGAGCGGGGCCGGCGGTGTCCTTAAAGGGGTCACCGACGGTGTCACCGACGACGGCCGCGGCGTGGGTCTCGGAGCCCTTGCCCACGACCTCGCCGTTCTCGTCCCTGATGTCGCCGGTTTCGATGAACTTCTTGGCGTTGTCCCAGGCGCCACCGGCGTTGTTCAGGAAGGTGGCGAGCAACACGCCGCCGATAGTCCCGACCATGAGCATGCCGGCGACAGCGAGCCAACCCTCGTTCCCATCGCCACCAAACGCATAGCGGAAGATGACACCGACCGCGACCGGGAGGCCGACGGCGAGGATGCCGGGGGCGATCATCTCGCGGAGGGCCGCGCGGGTGGTGATATCGACTGCCCGGCCGTAGTCAGGCCGGACCTCTCCGGTCATGATTCCCGGGTTTTCACGGAACTGGCGGCGCACCTCTTCGATGATGCCGCTGGCCGCCTTGCCGACGGCGCGGATGGCGAGCGAGCTGAAGAGGAAGGCGAGCATGACGCCGAGGAGGGCGCCAACGAACACCTCAACCTTGCCGAGGTTGATGGGCATGATCCGAGGCAGCGGCAATGGGCTCCCGAGAATACCGGCCACATCGGCTGCGGCCACGTCGCCGTCCTTGACCTTCTTGGCGAGGTAAGCCTCCGTCTCGTTCGGGTCGGCGGTCACGAGGGTGTCGCGAGCCTTCTGGTCGAGGCCATCGACGGCCTCGAGCTGCGCGCGGTACTCGTTGACGGCCGCGCCTGCTCCAGCAGCGGCAGCGGCGCCCTGTGGGATGAGGTCAAGGTCCTGGGCGAGCTCGATGTATCTCCCGGTGTCGTCGTTCGCTATCTTTCCGAACTCCACTCGGACCTCATCGAGGTAGGCGGTGAAGAGGAGGAAGGCGGCGAGGGCGGCGGAGCCAACGGCGTAGCCCTTGGTGAGGGCCTTCGTGGTGTTGCCGACGGCGTCGAGTTTGTCCGTGATCTCGCGCGCCTCTGGCTTGGTGCCCGCCGCGAACTGGGTGATGCCGCCGGCGTTGTCGGTAATCGGGCCGAAGGTGTCCATGGCGAGGATGTAGGCGGCCGACATGAGCATGCCCATGGTGGCGCAGGCGGTCCCGAAGACACCGGTCGAGATGCCGCTCACATTCGGCCCCACATCGGCGGCCGCTTCCTGGCCGAGGACGAATGAAACGACGAGAGCGATGCCGACGGTGATCGCGGTGACGGCCGTGGTTTCGAAGCCGACGGCGGTGCCGATGATGATGTTCGTCGCGGGACCGGTGCGGCTTGCGCGGGCGATCTCCTGGACGGGGCGCCAGGCGCCGGATGTGTAGTACTGGGTGATATAGACGAAGGCGATACCGGTCGCGATACCGACGATGCCACAGAAGAAGAACCAGTACCAGGCGTCGTCGAGCATCGCCTTGGTGGCAATGCCAAGCCCGAGGACGCTGAGGATCGTGATGACCCAATAGGCGCCGTTGAGAGCGCCCATGGGGTCACTGATGCGCTTGGCGAAGAAGGGCACGGTGAACATGCCAACAATCGTTGCGAACACGCCGAATGAGCGGAGGACGAGCGGGAAGAGGATCCACTCGACGCGGCCGGTGGCGGTGTAGATGGCGACGCCGAGGATCATCGCGCCGATGTTCTCGGCGCTCATGGACTCGAAGAGGTCAGCGCCGCGGCCAGCGCAGTCGCCAACGTTGTCACCGACGAGGTCGGCGATGACGGCGGCGTTGCGGGGGTCGTCTTCAGGGATACCGGCCTCGACTTTTCCGACGAGGTCAGCACCCACGTCGGCGGCCTTGGTGTAAATGCCACCGCCGAGCTGGGCGAAGAGGGCGACGAAGCTGGCGCCGAAGCCGAAGCCGACGATCAGGAAGGGTGTCTCGTCGATGCTATGTCCGAGGACGCGGCTGTAGACGGCGAAGATGCCGGCGACGCCGATGAGGCTGAGCGCGACCACCAGGAAGCCGGAGACAGCGCCGCCGCGAATGGCCGTGTTGATGGCCTCCGCCAGGGAGTGCTGGGCGGCGGCGGCGGTGCGCCCGTTGGCGCGGACGGCGATGGCCATGCCGATGAGCCCAGAGACGCCTGAGGCGAGGGCACCGACGATGAAGGCGATGCCGGTGAGCAGGCCCGTCTCGGTCGATTCTTTGAAGATGCCGACGATAAGACCGACGACGACCGAAGTGACGAGGGCGAGGATCCCGATCGTCCGGTACTGCCGGGTGAGGAAGGCGTTCGCGCCCTCAAGGATTGTGTCGGCGACGTCCTGCATCTCCTGGTGGCCGCGGTCACGGCGCAGGACGTCGAAGGCGAGCCAGACGGCGAACAAGACGGCCGCCGCCGACGCCAATGGGATCATGATCTGAGCGAGTAGCATGGGCCTTCCCCTCGAAACACCAAACTGGCGCGTCCGTCACCGGCTGAGCTGGGCACACGTGACCAGCGGCCGCCCCTGAGACGCGCCGAAGCGTGCCGGAGGATAACAAGGGCCCCCTTTACGGGCTATTGACGTTGCCGGGGTGCGTCCTGGCCTCGCTGCCGGGCATGCCCGCCCGGCAGTGAGGCGCGATTCAGCCGTATGGGCCGGGAAAGAGGCCGCCAGGAGGCGCCCGGGGCTCGACCGGCGGGGAGGCCGCGGCGGTGGCGGAACCGGCCACCTGGCGCGCCTTCACGCGGTCAAGAATCTCCTGCTTGAGCCCGGGTGGGGCCGCGATCAGCGGAAGCGACGCGAAGAGATCGAGCGGGCCGGCGCGGACCCGGCCCCGCGGCCAGGCGCGGCGTAGACGGCCCACCAGCCCGTCCGGCGGCGACGCGCGGGATGCGGCGCCAGTGATGGCGAGGGACGGACCAGGGTGGCCCGGTCCGCCAATGGCATGGCCGCCGTTGCGCTGCCCCGTGCGCAGCGCACGGCAGAACTCCTGCTCGGCGCGGCTGGTCCGCCCGCGGGCCTGCCGTTGCCCGGTCGCGAGGATCATCGCCATGTCGGCCTGAGAGAAGCCCTGGCGGAGTGACAGGGAGAGGACGGCGAACTGCTCGCGTTCCATTGTGGCGGCTGCGGCCACAACGGCATCGAGGGAGCATGGTCCGTCGCGCTGGCGCCCCGGAATGGGCGGACCGGTGGCTACGCTCGGCCTGCCGCCGGACTCATTGAACCGGAGGTCAAAGAACCTGGGCCGGACGCAGGCGAGCGAGAGCTGGCGCAGACTCGCAAGGAGCCGCGTGAAGGGTGAGGAGCCAGGAGGAGGGTCGATCCGGTGCATCGTCTTATCCACGGGCATTCAAAGCCGGGCGGCGGGCACCCGGGTGCGGGCGCGACCGCATTCGCGCGGGGGCGCTCGATGCGGGCACAGGGGAACGGCGCTCGCTCACAGGGCACCGAAAGCGTTGTGGGTACCGGCGAAGACGATCGCGCTGAAGACGAGGGCCTCCACCAGCATGACGATGAAGATGGTCCGCCAGCTGTTCGACGGGCCATCGTGCCCGTCGTCGAAGTCGTCTTTCGTCCTCATCCTTGTGCTCCCGTGGGCTTCACTCCCACCAGTACGACACGCAGCGCCCGCGGCGATTACGATTACCCGGGCGAATTGGGGAGCGCACGCCACTTCGGCGTATCATGATCCGCCAATGCATATGGACCGGGGGACCGCTCGCGCCACCGTCGGACGCATCTAGACGTTCTGGTCTGGGCTGGCTTGCCCCGGCCTGAACGGGACGGTTGTAACGATCGAGCCCGGTGACATCACCGAAACAACGATGGACCAGCAGGCGGCGGCCTGGTGATCCAGCCGCCGTGGCCAGAAGGCCCGCGTCCAGGGGTGACCGATGACGAAGCTATTGCTCAAACTTCCATGGTTTCTCTCCGCGCCGCTTGTGCTGATCGTGGCCGGTGTCTTCGCATTCGTGGCCTTCCAGTTCACGGGCGACTATTTCCGCGAGACCTGCCACAACGAGCGGAACCTCCTGACGGGGGAGTTCGAGCCGTCGAACTGCGGCGAGGGGGCGAAGGTCGCGCAGGCCCAGCGGACTCCCACGTCGCCGGGCACCGCGGGCGGCGCCGGGGTGACGACCGCCAGAGGCACGTTCCGGGACGGCGACCCGGGGCACGAAGGCTCTGGCACGGTCGATGTCCAACGGCTCGCTGATGGCCGGTTCAACGTCTTCCTCAAGGACTTCTCGGTGACGAACGGACCAGAACTGTGGGTCGTGCTCAGCACGAGCGCGGATGGAAGCTACGCCGACGGCGACCTGTTTCTCGAAAAGCTGAAGGCGAACAACGGCAGCCAGAACTACCTGGCGCCGCCCGGGGTGGACTTGTCGGCGTATCGCAGCGTGATCATCTGGTGCCGGCCATTCCGGGTGACCTTCGCCCGGGCGCCGCTCGAAGCGGGCGTGGCCGGCGGCGCTGGAGACAGCGGCACGCCAACAGCTCCGGCGGTAGCGGCCGCGGCGACGCCGTCACCGGCGGCCACGGCGGCCACGGCGGCCCTGTCAACGCCTCGAGCAGGCGGGGCAGGGGCCGCTTCCACCGGTACACCGGCCCCATCGCCGGCAACCACACCGACCGTGCGCCCGGCGGCGGCGGCGGCCACACCGACAGCGGTGCCGCAGACCCCGGCCGTCCGCCAGGGCGTGATCGCACGGGGAAGCCTGCGCGACGGCGCTCCGGGCCACATGGGCACCGGGGCGGTGGAGGTGCAGCGGCTGCCCGACGGGAAGCTCAACATCTTCATCGGGAACCTTTCGGTGACGAACGGCCCGGACCTCTTCATCGTCCTGAACCGCAGCGATGACGGCGACTATTCGGATGGTGACCTCGTCCTTGAGCGGCTCAAGGCGAACAACGGCAGCCAGAACTACGCACTGCCCGACGGCACGGATGTGTCGAAGTACCGGAGCGTGAGCATCTGGTGCCGGCAGTTCGATACGACGTTCTCGTACGCGAAGCTGGAGGTGCAGTGATGACCCAGGCGGTAGAGGCACAGGCCCGCCCGGCCACCAACCCACTGGAGCGGCTCGCGTCGGCGATGCCCGAAAACCTGGCCCTGACGATCTCGGTGCTCGCGCGGGTGGCGGGAGCGGCAGCGCTGCTCTACTACGCCTACGACCAGGACACGCTCTTCCCGGAGCGCCATTTCCCGCGGACCTGGGTGTTCACGGGCGGTATAGCGGCGCTTGCGCTGCTGTCGATCGTACCGATGCTCCGGGGGGCCACGGCCGGGCTGATGGTGATGCTCGCATCGGTCGGGGGCGGAGTGCTGATCTTCGGGGGGGCGAACCTGGCCACGCGCTGGCCTGGAGTCGTTGCGATCGTGGCCGGAGTGGTCGCATGGGCCACGTATAGCGCCGTCTTCTACACGCGCACGCGGAAGGCCGAGCCGGTCGTGGCGGGACTGTTGCTCGGCTCGCTCGCGTCGTACGTGCTGATCGGCATTTGCGTGTTTCTCGTATCGAACTGACGGGCACGGGCCCGGCCGGGGCCGCCCCTCAGCCGGGGCGGCCGCCGAGCGTAGCCATGGCGTCGCGCTGGAGGATGGCCATCGTCAGGTCGCCGCGCGTCTTTTCGAGGATGCCCCTGGTCTGATCGGTCGTGCGGCGGAGGCCGCCCGTCATCGCGTCCGGGAAGTCGATCGTGACGAGGACGGAGTAGATGTCGTCCATGGCCGAGAGGATGGCCTCACAGCCGTCGTAAGCCCCTGCCCGTAGCCGGTCGAGGACCCAGCGGCGCATCTCGCCGACGGCCTCGGCAATGCCGTTGAGGTAGGCCGGGTACTCGACCCCCAACGCTTCGGGCGCAGGCAACGCCTCCCCGGTGAGGAGGGCCAGGGTGGCTGAGGCTTCAGCGAACTCTTTCTGGGCGTCGTGGAGAAAGCCGGCGTAGTAGACGTCGCCGTGGCCTTCGAGGGCTGCGACGGCCGCGTCGCGGACCGCTCGCGCCTCGCCTATCAGGGCGGCCGCGCGCTCGAAGTCCTGGCGATGGACGGCGCGGATGGCGTTGGCGCTGAGGCGGATGATGGCGCGACTGGCGCCGAGGGCCTGTTCGCGGGCCGCGTTCTTGGCGGCGAAGTGCTCCAGGATGCGGGGGATGATCGACTCCAGCGGAGCGGTGCCGGCCAGCAAGCCAGTGGGCTCGGGCATCAGAGGTCTTTCACGGGGTCGGGGAACTCACCCTCGCGGGCGGCGTCGATCATCTCGCGCGCACCTTCGGGGAGGTCCATGCCGTACTCGCCGAAGCGCTTCTCGACCCAGGAGCCGATCTGGCGGGGGTCGCGGTAGTCGTCGGGGCCGCCGCGGCCGGGCTCGCCGTACTTGTCGATGATGTCGGCGCGGGAGAAGGAGCGGCCGAACTTCGACATCATGCGGGAGGTCTTCTCGCTCCCGCAGTGTTCGCACTTCACGGTGGAGACGGTGTCGATCTTGCGGGTGAAGTAGTTGGTGATGCGGGAACAGCTCTCGCAGCGGAATTCGTAGATGGGCATGGGGAGATCAAAGCGCAAACCGGCCGGGAAGGCAAAGAGGGCGAGGGGGAACGGGCTTCCCCAATGGCGGCGGGGGCTGCCTCAGACCGCTTCCGGAACCTCCAGACCGCGGAAATGCTCGACGGTGGTGACCCGCCCGGCACGATCCAGGTCGATGCTGACGAGGTCCAGGCGGACGCTTTCCGGGTCGATGGATTGGTCCTCGCAGTACTCCATGGCACAGCGCCACATGCGCTGGAGCTTGGACGGGGTGAGCGATTCGGCGGCGGCGCCGGGCGGCGCCTTCCGGGTCCGCACCTCGACGAAGACCATGTCGCCGCCATCCCGGGCCACGACGTCGATCTCGCCGGCGGGGACGCGGACGTTCCGCGCGAGGACGGTGAGTCCGGCCGCTTCGAGGCGGTGGGCGGCGAGACGTTCGCCGAAGTCGCCAAGGTCGCGGCGGGCGGTCACAGGGCGAACGAAAACTGGGCGACGGGCGCGAAGCTCCGGCGATGGATGGGACAGGGGCCACGAGCGAGGAGGAGCCGCTTGTGTTCGGGCGTGGGATACCCCTTGTTATGACAGAAGCCGTAGCCCGGGAACCGCTCGCACATCTCGACCATGAGGGCGTCACGGGCGGTCTTGGCGATGATCGAAGCGGCCCCGACGGCGATGCTGAGGGCGTCACCATTGATGACCGGCCGGACATTTGGGAGCGGGAGGGGGAGTGCGTCCGAGATGATGGCGTCCGGGCTGACGGAGAGCGCCTCCAGTGCCCTGACCATGGCCCGCTTACGGGCCTGGTAGATGTTGATCGCGTCGATCCCCTCGTGGCCCACCCAGCCAACGGCCCAGGGGACGGCGCCCTTTATTTCGAGGGCGAGTTCGTCGCGCACCTTCTCGGTGAGGACTTTGGAGTCGTTGACCCAGCGGTACCACTTGAAGCGCCGCCCTTGGGGTAGCGCGACCGCCCCGGCGGTGACGGGGCCAGCCAGGGGGCCAGCGCCGGCCTCATCGACGCCGGCCACCCAGAAGGCGCCCGCCTTCCAGGCTTCGCGTTCGAATTTGAGGCTCGGCTTTGGGGCCTTCGGCATATGCCCCGATGCTACGCCAGGCGCGCGGCAGCGGGAACGAAGTCCACGACCGTGGGCCGGGACGGTCGAGACAGGTAGGCTTGGCGGAAACCTCCCGGAGCAGCCCATGACCTCGCCCCAGCAGATCGAAATCCCGCCGCCCTCGCTCGACGACGTGCTGTACGAGCGGCGCGAGGACCATGCCGTCATCACGCTCAACCGGCCAGTCGTGCTGAACGCGATGAACTGGTCGATCATGCGGCGGCTGATGTGGGCGCTCCAGAAGGCCGAAAGCGACCCCGGCGTGCGGACGGTCATCCTGACGGGGGCCGGGCGGGCCTTCTCGGCGGGTGGGGACATCCAATCGACACCGCCACCCGACAACGACCCCACGCCCTCGGGCATGGAGGTCAACCTGAAGATCTGGCGGATGCCGAAGCCGGTGATTGCAGCGGTGCGTGGTTACGCCGTAGGGCAGGGACACGAACTGGCCGGGATGTGCGACTTCACGATCGCGGCCGAGGACGCGGTCTTCGGAGAACTCCAGATCCGGCATGGCTTCGGGCCGCCGATCCTGGTGACGCCTTTCCTCGTCGGGCCGAAACAGGCGAAGGAGATCCTGATGCTCGGGGAGCGGGTCAGCGCCCAGGATGCCCTGCGTCTCGGGCTTGTGAACAAAGTCGTCCCCGTCGATGACCTGATGGCGGCGGCTGAGGAGTGGGCGCGGAAGCTGGCGGCCTTGCCCCAGCAGACCGTCGTGGCGAACAAGCTGCTGGTGAACCGGGTGCACGAACTGGCCGGGTTCCAGGCCGCCCTGGACTACCGGGACGACCCGGCCATCGGCCCGCTGACCGAGCGCGGCCAGGGCGACGACGAGCACCTCAAGGTCCTGCGCGAACAGGGGTGGGAGGCGTTCCGGCGCTCCCGCGACGCGAGCTACGCCGATAGCCGGGAGATCGCCGGTCCGGGTTAGGGCGGGCGGCCCGCGGGCGGATTACTTCGCCGGGTCGAGGAGTTCCTTGAAGCCGTACTTCTTGTGCGGGCCCATGACGATGATTTCGAAGACGCCGATCCCCTTGCGGCGCCCGGCCGTGACTTCGGAGAGGGTCTGGACGTGGAGGTTGGCCATCGGGTCTTCGGTGGCGAGGTCGTATTCGCCGCCGTCCGACTCGTCGGGGCCAACCCACATGCCGTGGCCCCAGCGCGGCTCGCCGTAGCCGATGCCCTTCATGAGGAAGTGGAAGAGCGGCTTGAAGACGATCTCCATCTCCTTGCCCTTCGCCGGCTTCAGCGTGACGGTGGCCGCGCTGAGGTGGCGGGTGCCCTTCGCGAAGGTGAGCTGGTGGTCGACATCGACCTCCTCCTCCTT
>JBJXGC010000270.1:0-3372 GCA_046154545.1 Dehalococcoidia bacterium
GCGAGCGAGTGCTGGCCCTGCAAGTGCACGGGTTGAGGGACGGTGTGTGGACCATGTGTGACCGATGGTCGGACGGCCGGGCGAGAGGAGGAAGGGCGAGTCGTCACCTCGCGCGTGGCGCGCGGCGGGCGGCGGGCGGCGCCAGCGATCCACGAGATACCCGGCCAGCGCGCCAACGCCACCGATTAGGGCGGCCGCGAAGGGGATCAAGAGGCGACGCCGACCCCTTCCGAATGCGGAAAGAATGACCCCCGGCGACAACCGCGAGGGTCACTCTTGAGACGGGGCGGTCACGATGGCGGACCCATCCAATCCGTTCCGCTACAAAATACTCGGCCGAAGCCGAAGTCAAGGTTGACGGCGTGCGTCCTCGATCTCCTTGAAATTCGCATCTTCTCGCGCCTTGAATTCAGCGCTCGCGGCAAGAATTGTGTATTTATGGAGGTTTTGCCGCTCCTCGTAATGCACGAACTCCAGGGGCGGCGTTGCCGCATTCTGATAGCCTTGCTCGATGATCAACGGCTGCGTCCTTCCCGACAAGACGAACCAGACAGCCACGACCGGCGATCCGCCCTCAGGTTCCCTGCCCGGGAACATCAGGCCGGGCGCGGGATCCAGCGCGAACAGGAGAAACAGCTCGTTGCCGTCGCGCTCAGCAGCCAGCGCCAGCCGCGGATTGCGGCCTCGAAGCAGATAATCCATCGAGTCCGAAATGTCCACCCGCGCAACGCGGCCATCGTGACCGTCGGTCCGGAAAGCTTCCAACACCGTGCCGGTCGGGATGTTCTTGCGCTCGCAATCGCTCACCCCGCGGCTGACGGCCTCTTCGCATGGGTATCGCAGCCACGAAAAATGGTTGAGGAGTGCCGCGGTGCGGCCGGCGGTGATGTCCGCGATGAGGGGCAGCGCCTCCGGCCAGCGGCCCTTCAAGGTCTCAACGGGGTCGGAAGCTTCCGCGACTCGGACGGGCGTGGGTGTCGCGGGACTTGCCGGGACTAGCGGCTCGCGCGCGTCCTGAGACTGGCCCGGGGTGACGAACGCGATGGTCGCGAACGTGAGGGACGCTGCGAGCATGACAAGGGCTCCGGTAACAGCCAGCGAACGCCGGAGCGTTCGAGGATTGAAGCGACTCATGGGAACCTCCTTGGACGTGCGTTATTTCGTGCCGACGAAGACTGCCGAATCTTGGCCCCAGGACACTCCAGACCAGTCCTGGCATTGATACGGATCGTAATTCGGTGGTCCGACGGCACCGCTTCGCTTGTAGTCAGGCGAACCTGTTGTCGCGTACTGCCCCAACCACGCGCCCTTACAGTCGAGCCCGGTGATGGCGCGAGGTGCGTGCCGCCGCGGCGACGCCGGCATAGGCAGACATAAGGTGGTGCTGTTCGCCCAGCATGTGTCCAAGGACCCGCCCCAAACCCAGTACACGTAGCTGCTGGCCGTCATGCCAAGATGTGAGTGGGCTGCTCCCGTGTTGCAAGTCGATGCCGTCCCTACCGCTTTGTAGAACCAGTCTTGAGCGTAGGTGACCGTTTGTGTGTAACTCGTCATCGGCGGTCGGTCGGTGAGGTGGAGAATGTCGACGTCGAAGCTGTAGTCATCGACCCACGTCCCTGAGACGAGTTTCTGCAGCCGACCGCGCACGCGACAATTGCCATTGTCCCAGTACATGTAGCGGACAGAGACGGCTGGAGTGGGATTGGTCACCAGCTTCCCTCTGAGCCAAGCGCTGTTGCTATGGCTGAAGTCTCTCGCACTTAGGGGCAGGTCGTCGTAGTGCATGCCGAATTGCGTGCCTCCTCCCGCATTGCTTGGCATCACGTGGACTGTCATCACGCCGGCGGCGTTGACGCCGGATCGCAGGCGCAGTCCGCAAAGACCCGCGACGACCAATAAGACAGAGAGAACTGCGCAGCTGCGGATCATCGACTGACTCCGCGAACGTTCCCACTTATCGCCTGAAGCTCGGCGATGCGCGAATAGGTTGTCATGCGTGACCTCCTCGGCGGGCGATCGGCTCTGTGGCATCAAGATCAACCTCGCGAGCACACCGTAGCGCCGCACTCGCTTCCGCCGCATCCCCATGAACAGCCATGTTTCTAGTCGTTTTGCCCTACCGCTCGGTCGAGGAAGTAGCGGGCCCGCACCGTGGCGAGGCAACATTGGCCGTGGATGTGGGCCCATGCCTGGGCATTTGCGTGGGTGGGGGCCATCGGCTGGAGGACAACGCGATGGCGAACGGAGGCTGAGAGGCTTTCGACCGTGTGCTTGCTGATCTCGAGGGATGAAGCGCACTCGGCGTCGCTCATACCGGCCGTCCACAGCGCGAGGAGTTCGGCTTCGCGAGGCGGCAACTCCCAGACGTGGTGGCCGGTGAGCGCCTGGACGCGGGCGCCGGGGTCGAGTTGGCCGATGTCTTGTAACATCGTGTTCCGCCGTTCTTCTCCCTCACGCAAGGGAGGGAGAGAGAGAGAGAGACTACCACGGGACTTCGCCGGGCTTGTTAACCGATCGTTGACCTGGCCGTCTTAGCTCTCACTATGTCCAACGACGGAGGCGTCCCGATTTGTTCCCCGTCGATCCAGTGCAGCGTGAGTCAGGGGCGCATCGGGAAGGAGCGGGGGCCGGGCGTCCGCAGCGGCTCGGCCAGGCGGGCGAACTCGACCAGGAGGGGCCGGGTGTCGCGCGGGTCGATGATCTCTTCAACCCAGAAGGCCTCTGCCGTGCGGAAGGGCGAGCGCAGGCGGTCGAGACGGGCCTCGATTTCCGCGAGCTTCGCCGGGCCGTCCTCGGCGGCGTCGATGTCGGCCCGGTAGGCCGCTTCGATGCCGCCCTCTAACGGGAGCGAGCCCCAACGACCGGAGAGCCAGGCGTAGCGCACGGCGAACCGCCCGAAGGGGACGTTCGCGCCGCCGGCCACACCGAAGGCGTTGCGCACGATGCAGGTGCACCAGGGCACCGTCGTCGCGTTGATCGCGGCCATCGCCCGGACGCCCTGGCGGATCGTGCCGGTCTGCTCCGCCTCGAGGCCGATGTGGAACCCGGGGCAGTCCTCGAAGTAGACGATGGGCAGGTGGAAGGTCTCGGCGAGGTCGCAGAAGCGGGCGATCTTCTGGCAGGCGTCGGCCGTCCAGGCGCGGCCGAGGTGATAGGGGTCACTCGCCATAACGGCCACCGGCAGGCCATCGACCCGGGCCAGGCCGGTGATGATTGGCCGCCCGAAGAGGGCGCCCATCTCGAAAAACGACCCCTGATCGACGACCGCCTCGACGATCGGCCGCATCTTGTAGACGCGGCGGTGATTGCGCGGGATGACGCTGAAGAGGGCCTCGTCGCGGCGGCCAGGGTCGTCGGTCTGGGGTCCTCGCG
>JBJXGC010000286.1:0-4884 GCA_046154545.1 Dehalococcoidia bacterium
CTTGGCGACCTTGGCGCCTTGGCGGTTCACCTCTTCCGCCCGCGACTACTCCCCGATGAAGTTCGGCGGCCGCTTCTCCAGGAACGCCCGCACCGCCTCCCGGCTGTCCGTGCTCATCCCGCTCAGACGCATGTTCAGCGCCTCCTGGTCCAGCACTTCGCGCAGCGTCCCCGTCTCCGCCAGGTTCAGGTTCGCCTTCATCCGCCCCAGTGAAGCCGTCGGACCGCCCGCCAGCTTCGCGCAAAACGCCAGCGCCTCCACCATCCAGTCGTCCCCCGCGATCACCCGGTTTGCGATCCCCAGTTCCAGCGCCCGTCCAGCGTCGATCACCTCCGCCGTCAGGTACATCTCCCGCGCCCGCCCGGCCCCGATGAGCCGCTGGAGGAAGTAGCTCCCGCCGTAGTCCCCGCTCAGGCCGACGTTGCGGAAGGCCGTCCCGAACTTCGCGTTCGCCGAACAGACCCGCACGTCGCAGGCCAGGGCCACGCTCATGCCCGCCCCCACCGCGTGGCCGTTCACCAGCGCCACCGTCGGCTTCAGCATCGTGTGCAGCTTCAGCGAGACCGCCTCCTGCCCCCGCCGCAGCTCCCGCACCTGCTGTTCGAAGGTCGCGAACGGGTTCGCCGCCTGGGGCGCCTCGTTCACCACCGCGTGGCCCTCGTTCCGCTTCTGCATGTTGCCCACGTCGCCGCCGGCGCAGAAGGCCCGCCCCGCCCCCGTGATCGCCACGCACCGCACGTCGCGGTCCTCCTCGCACTCCCGCAGATACCCGCCCAGGAGCGGCATCAGCTCGCCCCCCATCGAATTCAGCCGCTCCGGCCGGTTCAGCGTGATGAACGCGACCCCATCAGGGCGCTTCTCGATAAGGCAGTCAGGCATGGCTCGGCTCCACGGGTACGAAGGTCATCGCATTCTACGCGCGGCGGGGACGGTGTGGCCGCCCACGCATCGAAGCGGGCGCCGCGAACTTTCGGGGTCCCGGTCCCTCGTCGGAGAATGGCGGAGAGCCAGGACGTGCGCGCGAAGTGCGTACTGGCCACGTCGTTGGCGGGCCGCCCGCCGGCGATCACGAAGGCGACTATCACGAGTTGGGCCCTATGGCCATACTTGTCGTCCGGTGCGGGTTGGGCCGTGATAGGATTCGTGCACTCGTCCGGGAATGAGCGAGCGCATGGACAGGATCGGGCGTTACGAGATTCGGAAGGTGCTCGGCAGAGGAGCACAGGGTACGGTTTACCTCGCGTTCGATCCGGATCAAGATCGCGAAGTAGCGCTCAAAGTCCTGCCGGGCTATCTGATCGGGGATGCGGACGCGCGGCGCCGGTTCGACCGAGAACTTCGCATGCTTCTGCAACTCGAACACCAACATATCGTGCCGGTCCACAACTTCTGGCTTCCCAATAGTGATGAGCCTGGAGAGCCGTATATCGTCATGCGCTACATGGCTGGTGGTTCACTGCGGCAGAGGCTGACTGAGCAGGGAATCACTGACGCGGAAGCCATGGCCGTTCTCGCAAGCGTGGCAAAGGCCCTCGACGGCGCCCATTTGCGTGGCGTCGTCCACCGCGACGTGAAACCCGAGAACATCCTCTTCGATCAATGGGACGCGGCGTATCTCGCGGACCTGGGCGTCGCACATGCAACCGCCACTGTCTCCGGAAGTGTGGGTATAGTCGCGGGGACGCCGGCGTACATGCCTCCGGAACAGTGGCGCGGCGACCAGCCAACGCCGGCCGCCGACGTGTATGCCCTTGGAATCGTGGCGTACGAACTCTTAGTTGGCCGCGCACCGTTCCTCGGGGCCACCACCGCTGAGCTCATGCGGAAACACCTGGACGATCTGCCACCGCGACCCCGGACGTTGCGCCCCGAGCTTCCGCGGCTGGTGGAACACGCATTGATGGATGCCTTGGCGAAGGACCCCGCGGACCGCTGGCCAAGCGCCGGGGAATTCGTGCGGAACCTCGAGCGAGGCATGGCGCTCCTGCCTGCCGCATCGGCGGCCACGCGCACTATGCCGGCGTCCGCCGCGGATGCGGCGCCTGGCGCCGCCGCCCCAGCCAGCGGGGCCGACGAAGCACCAGGGGCAGCCCCAGAGGAGTCCCGCTTGCCCTCGGCGGAGACCTGGGTGCTCCCGCCTGAGCCTGACGCCAGCACGGTCGTCGTAAACGGAGGGCCAGCCCTACCCATCCACACTGGCCCGAGCGAACCGGACGGTTCGCTACCGCCAGCGGCACCTGACCGCCCGCGCCAGTTTGAGAGGATCGCCAGGCCGAATGCATCGGCGCAAATCCCGGCAAGCGAACGCCGCCCGGCGGGGCCAGACGGACTCCCCCGGGACGCCGCACGGGACCGTGGGCGGCGCTTTCCACGGGCCCTTCGCCGGCGCGGCGTCGTCGTGGCCGCCGGTCTTGCCGCGGTGGCCGCCGCGGCGGCGCTCGCGGCCGTGAGTCTTCGGGGAGGAGACGGCTCGACAGACAGCCGGGCAAAGGAGGGCGCTACAGCGTCGGCTACGGCGCTGCCGATTGCCGTGACGCGCGATCAGGTGCTGTCAGCGTTGGCGTTTGCTCAGACCAGCTGCCCCGGGGCCGCGGTTGCCCGTGCCCAGTGCCCGGAGGCCGAGGTGGGAAGTAGCGGCACGGAGGTCGCCGTGCGTTTTCTGAGTCCCGATGGGACCGTCCAGGCCGTCGGCACCGTCAGTGGCGCCGCGCCAGGTTGGAGCTGGCGTGAGGAGCCGCGGGCGAACTCGCCACTGCCCTGGCAGCCGCCCTTGGCCGGCACGGTCGGCGAAAGCGCCGCCGCGCCCGCCTGGACGCCACCGGCTGTGCTCAGCCTGGTGCGCGACCGCACGGACACCACCCCGCTCAGGACGCGAAGGACCGAACGGTGGGCCGCCGCCGCGCCTGAGACGGCCATTGGCGTGCTTGACTCCTACAAGGACTGGAGCCGGCTGGAGTACAGCAAGGCGTGTGATTCGGGTTCGAACCCGTTGTGCAAACCGGACCATCGGCTCTTCCATCTCCAATCGCCCCCCAAACTTGGGGACAGCAAGTCGGCCGTCCTCGTCATCGAGTACGGCGGCGGCCGGCTCGATTTGACGATGTACGATGTCGCCATTCCGGATAGCCGAGTCTCCTTCGTAACGAGCGGGGGGCGTATTCGGATCACCAACTTGAATGGTACCGGGTCGATCGACGTGGGGAGCGACGGCGCGAGCTATCCGGCGTTGCGGTCGGATGGCCGAATCCTCGCTTACGTCGCGCCTGTCCAGGACGGAGGTCCCCGGCAGCTGCTTCTCCTCGACCTGGAATCTGGAGAGAGCCGACTCGCCGTGCCCGCTGAGTCTGATGCGGAATTCCGGACGCCGGCCTGGTCGCCCGATGGACGATCCCTCGCGTACGCTAAGCGGATCGCAGCCGGCCCCTGGGCACTCTACATCGTTGACAGCGCCGGCGAACAGGCCCTCTTGGAGTCCCCAACGAGTCTGGCGTGGCCGTCGTTTTCGCCTGACGGCCAGGAAGTTGTGTACCAGGATGGCAAAGACCTCTGGATCGTGAATCGTGGCCCGGACGCGCCGCAGCCGGCTCGTCTTGTCTCCGGCGTCTCTGCGATGGACTCGCACTGGGCACCGAATAACAAGGACAGGATCGCGTTCGCGGCGATCAGCGGAGGTGACCCCGCCAGGATCATGATCATCGACCGTGGGTCCGACAGCGCCATCCGCCTATCCCATGGCCCGGGGTCCGACATTTGGCCGTCATGGGTTGGCGGCACTGGGGCACTCCTGTTCACGCGTCAGGACGAGGTGGGGAATCGAGTGTTATGGCTGGCGCTCGGCATCGGCGAACCGGCGCTACGGCTCCCTGTCGAGGGCACCGTGACCTTCCCGGGATGGGGCCCAGCCGTTTCCGCGCCGATATCGGTCGGCGTTCCTGTGACCGTGGTGGTGGCAGCGGGCTGCTTGAGCCTCAGAGAGAGGTCAACCACAGCGAGCGCGAGGATCGCCTGCGCGCCGGCGGGGAGCACGGCCAGAGTCCTCGACGGACCGAGGGCCGCCGATGGTCATCAATGGTGGTTGATCGAGGTTTTGAGCGACAGCGCCGCGCCTTCCCGCGGCTGGGCGGCAGACGCGGCCCTCGATGGGACCCGGTGGCTCCAACCCGGCGAGAACGTCGCGGTGGCCGCGAGTGCAGTCCTCCCGACTCCGACACCGTTCGCCACACCCACGCCTGCGAACACCGTCACTCCAACCAGCACACCACCACCCACTCCGACGGCCGCTGGCCCGCCCCACACAGCGGCTGAGCTGGTCTTCCCACGGGCGGGCTCAGTGCTCCTCGGCTCGACACTGACGTTCACCTGGGCATCCGGGACAGGCAACACCCGGTTCGACCTGTGGGTCGGAAGTTCTCCGGACGCCGCTGACATTTATGACCGGCCAGACGGGCCAGGGACATCCCAGGTCGTCGATAACATCCCGGTGGATGGACGCCCCATCTACGTCCGCCTGACTTCATCAGATGGGACGGAAGCGGGCACGTTCATCCGTTCGTATACGTTCACGGCGTCCCGCAACTAGAGGCGAAGTCCTGTTGAAGCTCGAACGGAACGGCCGCCAGCTGGCCGAAGCGGCAGGGTTCGGGGTGCGGTCACTTCGCACAGCAGCTCCGGGCGGAGCCGGACCCAGCTCAGGCCCTTCCCGGCGCTCCAGCGGCTCTGGCTGCCGGGCGCGCCAACATCCCCTTCGCGCTCCCCGGTCCCTCCACCATCCTCTCCCCATGAACACCAACCCCATCCCCGACGACCTCATCCGCGCCATCGCAGCCGCCCTCGCCGACGACAACCTCGCCGGCCTCGATGCACCAGCCTGGGAACCAATCCCCA
>JBJXGC010000289.1:0-24433 GCA_046154545.1 Dehalococcoidia bacterium
TCGTCGACCGGGACGGCGGGCGCTTCGCCGTCATCGAGGACACGGCTCTGCGGCCGATCAACGACCGCACGACCCGCCCGGAGGCCCGCCTGGCCGACATGGACCGGCTCGGCATCGACCTCCAGGCCGTCTCCTGCGTGCCCTTCATCATGTACCCCGATGTCGCACCTGACCTTGGCCTCGCCATCGCCCAGGTGAACAACGACGCCCTGGCGGAGGTTGGGCGGAAGCAGCCGGACCGCTTCGTGCCCGTCGCCTCGGCGCCACTGCAGGACCCGGAAGCCGCCGCCCGCGAGCTGGAGCGCGCCCGCAGGCTCGGGATGCGGGCCGTCCAGGTCCCACCGAAGGTGGGCGAGCAGGGCCTCGACGAGCCCCAGTTCGAGCCCTTCTGGGCGGCCGCCGAGGCGCTCCGCATGCCCGTCATCATCCACCCCTTCGAAGCGGCGCCGAAGGGCCCGCTCGCCCGCTACGGCCTCGGCAACTTCGTAGGCAACCTGTACGACACCGGCCTGGCGGGTGCGCTCCTCATCTGCGGCGGCGTGATGGAACGGCACCCCGGCCTCCGGATCGTCCTCTGCCACGCCGGTGGGGCGCTCCCCGCCCTCCTCGGCCGCCTGGACAACGGCCAGCGGCTCATGGGCGCGAAGGGGATGCCCATCACGCGGCTCCCCTCCTCGTTCATGGACCAGTTCTGGCTCGACATCATCAGCTTCAACCGCGAGATGCTCCGCTACCTGGCAGCGAACTACGGCGCGGACCACCTGGTCATCGGCACCGACTACCCCCTCGGCGGCGGCATCACCGACCCCGTCGCCGAAGTGCAGGCGCTGGGCCTCTCTCCGGCGGATGAAGGGCTGGTGCTGGGCACGAACGCGGCGGGACTCCTGGGAAGTTAACCGCCAAAGCGCCAGGGGCGTCAAGGTTTCGAGTTGGAACGATCGAGGTCGAACCCTTTCGACAGCCCTTGGCGCGCTCTTGGCGACCCTGGCGGCTTGGCGATTTAGCCGGCTCAGACGTTATGAGATGATCCCCCATCGACGTTGATCGCCACACCCGTGATGTAGCTTCCCCGGTCGGAGAGCAGGAAGGTGATGATCCCGGCGACCTCGCTGGCCTCGCCCACACGCCCGAGGGGGACGTTCCCGCCCATCTTCGCGTAGCCATCGTCGAGGGCCGCGTCCGGGAAGAGGCGCTGGGCCATGCGGCTCATCTGCCCGCTCTTGATCAGGCCGATGCAGATCGAGTTGACGAGGATGTTGTCCTTCGCGAACTCCTTCGACATCGACTTGGTGAGGGCGATACCCGCCGCCCGGTTGACCGAGGTCGGCAACGAACCGGCCGTCGGGTGCTTCCCGAAGATGGCCGTCACGTTGACGATGCGACCGCCACCCGCGGCCCGCATCCCGGGGACGACCAGCCGCGAGGTCCGCACCGCCGCCATCAGCTTGAGGTCGAAGTCCGCGTACCAGGCGGCATCGTCCACCGCCTCCAGCGAGCCAGCCGCGTGCCCGCCCGCGTTGTTCACGAGCAGGGTGATCGGGCCGAGCTTCTCCGCGACGGCGCTCACGCAACCGGCGAGATCCTCCGGTGAGGTGACATCCGCCTGGAGGGCGAGCACATCGACACCGGTCGCGCCCCGGATCTGGGCCGCGGCCACATCCAGTACGTCCTTGCGGCGGGCGCAGATCGCGACCTTCGCGCCCTCGCGGGCCAACTCTTCCGCGGTCGCGAGTCCGATCCCTTCGCTCCCACCCGTAATCAGGGCGACTTTGCCCTTCAAGCCAAGTTCCATCTGTCGTCGTTCTCCTGTCCGAAGCGTCACCCGGTTAGCTGCACGCCGTCAAAGAATCATACTGACCGCGCCGTTCGGGCTCAGCCGCTCCATGTCGAGTTCGGCCCGCCGCGCCTGGAAGCGGAACGAGTCACCCTCCGGGATGAGCCTGTGCAGGTAGCGGCCGATGAACTGGTCCGCGTTCCCCGCCCGGAAGCGGTAGACGATGAACGAGGCCCGGGCGACGACCTCCTGGTCGCTGGCGCTGACGACCCGGACGTTCGTGATGAAGCGGCGCGTGCGCGAATACGGGTACTCCCGGTGGGCGTGGCGGCTCTTCAGGCGTTCGACCCGCCAGTGCAGCCGAGCGCGGTCGTCGTCGATCAGCATGAGCGAGTCGGCCGGGTCAGCCGAAGGGTCGTCCGTGCTGGGGACGACGTACGTCCCGTCCTCGGTGAACAGCGCCAGCCACTCGTCCAGCCGCCAGGCGTCGAGGAGGTCCGCCTCGGCGTAAAAGAACTCCTCGACGCGCCGCTGAAGGAGGAGCGCATCGAGCGCGGCACTGGACCGTTCGAGCGTGGTCACTGGCGCGAGCCGGCGGCCGCCGGTTCACGCGGCGCGACCGGGCCATCGCCGAAGTTGGTCACCGGGTTACCGGTCATCTGGGCGTTCCACTGCCTCCAGAAGGTGCGCATCTGCAGCTCATCTGAGCCGAGGGCCTGGCGGTGCATGCCGCGCGAGAGGTCGTTCCAGGTGACACCGCCCGAGCCGAAGCCGAGCTGGCACGACTCGAGCGCCTCCACGTCGTCAGGCGTGGCCAAACCGCCGGGGCCAAGGAATTCGAGGAAGTTCTGGAGCCGGCGGTGGAGCCGCTCACCCGTCTCCTCCTCGGGGGCAAGCTCGTAGGCCGTGACCTCCATGTAGTCGGGACGGACCGGCGTAAACGTCCGCACCGTGATGGCCATGATGTCGTTGATGATCAGGTTCGGGTAGATGAAGAGGTTGCGGTCGGTCTCGGCGATGCGGAGGCCCCATTCACGGCCGTACTTCTTGACGAGCTGCTCGCGGATCTCCTCGATTTCGCCCTTCGCGGCCTCACCGAGGGTGGGTGACCAGCGGGCGACTGGCCGGCCCCAGGGCGCCCGCCCATCGACGACGGCATGGCCGTTGCCGAGGGCCACGCCGCCCCGCCCACGCGGGAGAAGCTGGCCGTCTGGCGTGGAGGCCGCAGCGGCGGCCATGCCGCCCATCCCCTGCAGGTAGTTGAAGTACGTCTGGTGGGTGGGGAGGGCGTGGTAGCCGTCGATACTGTTTTCGACGAGCAGCTTCCAGTTCGCCCGCATGCTGTAGTTCTGCACGCCCTTCACGATCTTCATGCGGCCCACGAGCGACTGGTCAGCGACCAGGTCGAGGTACTCCTTCGCGTCGGCCAGGTAGGTGCGCAGGTCCTGCGCTTCGCGGTCGAAGTTCACGAAGTAGAAGCCGCGGTACTCCTCGAGGCGGGCGACCTGGACGAGGGCGCGCTCATCCCGGTCGAAGTTGGGGCCGTAGCCCTCTTCGTCCGGCAGGCCGACCAGGTTCCCGGCCGTGTCAAACGACCAGGCGTGGTAGAAGCACTGGAAGATGTTGGCGACACCCTGGTCCTGGCGGCAGATGAGCGCCCCGCGGTGCGGGCAGGTGTTATGGAAGGCGCGGATCACGTCGTCCCTGCCGCGCACGAAGAAGAGCGGGCGCCCACCGACGTTGCGCCGCCGGTACTCGCCCGGTTCGGCCAGTTCGGAGACGTGGCCAATGTAGATCCAGTTCAGCGAGAAGATGCTGTCCCACTCTTGGGCCAGGATTTCAGGCGAAGTCATGGTCGCCCGGTTCACCCGGAAGATGCTGTTCTCTGGCTGGTCGATGATGTACTTGTCGCTGTTCATAGACGTCTCCAAGTTCCCGGTCAGGCGTCAGGCCCGATTTTGGTCAATTCCGGCATCCAGGGCCAATACTTCGCGACCGCGCCGCTATCGACCCGGAGGTCGAAGCCCGTGATCATCTCCGCGTCCTCCGAGGCGAGGAAGACGGCGGCCTTAGCATAATGCGTCGGCGAGGGCAGGCGGCCGCCCGGTATCGCGCGGCGGAAGTGCTCCATCGCGGCGGCGTGGGATGGCCCGCGATCCCGGCCCCAGGCGGCCGCGCGATCGCCTGCTTCGTCCGTATCCGTCGCCGTCGGCGTCAGGCTGTTCACGCGGATGCCGTAGCCCACCAGGTCCATCGCCGCCGCCCGCGTGAAGTTGAGGATGCCGCTCTTGCCGGTGCAGTAGCCGATGTTGCCCGGCTGGCCCTGGTGGGCGGCCGTCGAGGCGATGTTGATGATCACGCCGCCCCGCCCCTGCGCTACCATCACCCGGGCGGCCTGCTGGCTGCAGAGGAAGGCCCCGTCGAGGATGACGGCCATTTGCTGGCGCCAATCGTCGAAGCTCATGTCGAGGAGCCCCTTCTGGTTGAAGCGGACGGCGTTGTTCACGAGGATGTCGACCGACCCGAACCGCTCCCGGGCCGAAGCCACCATCGCCGCCACCGCGGCCTCTTCGGTGACGTCGCAGATGAGGCTGATCGCCTCGCCGCCCGCGGCCCTGATCGCGGCCGCGCACTGCTCCGCGTTCTCCGGGCGGCGATCGACGCACACGAGTCGTGCGCCCTCCGCCGCCATGCCCTCAGCGATGGCGCCGCCGATGTTCGGGCTGGTGCCCGTCACGATTGCGACCTTCCCTGCCAGCCTCATCCCTGCCTCCTTGCTCCGCCGGGGAACCAGCGCCGCGTCAGCGTGTCCCCTGGCCGGCGAGCCGCACGGCGCCGCGCTTTTCTTCCAACAGGGGGAAGACCGTGCGCGCGAAGTCTCGAATCACGCGCACGGCGTACTTCTCGTCCGACATGATCATGACCTGTGTCAGGCCACCGGCTTCGGCCGCCCGGACCTGCTCAACAATCTGCTCGGGCGTGCCCGCCAGGCTCCCGCCGCGAATCAGCTCCGGCGTCACGAACCGGCGCTCGGCCGGCACGAGATAGCTGCAGTGGCCGAGGTGCACCTGCTGGTAGCGGCGGTCGGCGGGCGTCTCCATCGCCTCGACGAAGTCCAGGTACTCCTGCCAGAGCGGGCCGTAGCGCATCCCGGCGGGCGCCTCACGCTTCGGCTCCCGTGCCACCTCCCAGGAGTAGTGGAAGCCGGAGGTCACCATCGGCGCCACGTCTTCGACCACGTGCGGGGCGGTCCAATCCTCGCCCGGTGCGAGGACCGTGCCGCTGGTCAGGGTCGTGACCTCGAAGGTCTCATCAAGGTCGCGGCCAGCGAGCGTGGCGCCCTGGCGGATCTGGGCCATGGCGGCGGCTGCGGCTGGCCCGTTCGGCACCCCCAGGAGCACCACCCCATCGCCCAGCCGCCCCGCGAAACGCTGACCGACAGGGCCCGCGGCGGCGATGTGCATCGGGATCCGCGGTTCAAGTTCGTAGTAGCCCTGGCCCTGGTGAATAAAGGTGATGTCTTTGGCGGCGCCACCGTACTCGTACATCGTGTGCTTGCCATCGAGCAGGTCACGCACCGTCCGGGCGTAGCGCTGGAACTCGCGCTGCGGCATCGCGTCCTGGCCCATGATCCGCATCGCCGTGTGACCCGTGCCCAGGCCGAGAAAGGCTCGCCCGGGCGCGAGCTGGTTGATCGTGGCGATCGCGGCGGCCGTCACCGGGGCGATGCGTGTGCCCGCGATCGCCACCCCGGTGCCCAGCTTGATCCGCCTGGTCCGCTGGGCAGCCACGGCGAGGGTGGCGTAGCAGTCAGACCAGATCATCTGGGAATCCGCGACCCAGGCGCTGTCGAACCCGAGTTCGTCCGCGACCTCGATCAGTTCGATGTTGCTGATCTTCGCGGCGACACAAATGCCGAACTTCATGACGTATGACTCCCTTTCACTGGTGCGATTGCCCGGGCGCGATTCGCGGCGGCATCAACTGCCCGGCGGGAACACGGCGAAGCACTTGTTCGAGTTCAGCGCCCACGTTTCGACGAACTCGCAGGTGGTGGCCGTCCGCCCCAGCTCCTCCATCGCCCCGGCGAGGCAGAACCAGTTCAGCATCTCCTGCTGGCCCGCGTCCTCGATCGACGCCAGCGGCGTCTTGCGCCACTCCCCGTAATCGCCGCGCTTGAGCGCGTCGTAGAGCCGGCGGTCGCTTGGGATGTCCGGGTAGAGCTGGTAGTTCTTGTTCACAAGGAAGGCATGCGACCAGCTCGACGAGGCGATCAGGGCGACACGATAGGGGCTGTCCCGGAGGACGCGGGCTGTGGCCGCACCGACCTCCATGCACCGCTTCGGCGAGGGAGAGACCGGGTCGAGGTCGGCTTCCTTGAGCGGATTGGCGAGGCTGTCGCGGAAGCCCTTCTGGGCGATCACGCGGCGTCCGTAGCAGTTCACCTGGAAGCCGATGACCGGGTAGGGGAAGCCCACCCGGTCGTAATCGAGGAAGAGCACGGTGTTCACGAAGGCGTGGCCGAGGCCCTCGTGGTGGAGCGGCTTGTAGGCGTAAGCCATGTCCACGCCCTGTTCCATCAGGCCGTTGACGAGGTATTTCGCGGCCTCACGGTGGCCCTTGATCCGGAAGACCGTGTCCTCAGGCTCGCCCCAGGCGTTGCCACCGCCCCCGCTGGCGGGCCCCGCGTGCGCCCAGGGCCGCGCCTCCGATTCGGCGTAGGCGAAGATGCAGAAGGGTGGAATGAGGTCCTCGGTGAAGTTCTCGTACTGGTCGTCGCCCCAGACCACGACGAAGTCCGGTTTGAAGGCGTCGAGCTGGCGGCGCGCCTCGCGGAAATAACCGACGAGCGTGTCTCGGTGGCGGGCCGCCGCGGCTGCGCCGCCGTCCTCGCCGTATTCGCGTTTCATCTGCTCGGGCCAGTTGGCCGGGTCGCGGAGGTTCTCCGGCATGCCGGGGTCCTTGAGGATGCCCCGCAGCAGGCCTGCCATGTTGGCGTCCTGGCCACAGAGCGGTGGGTAGTGCGTCATGCCAAGTCCGAGGATCTCTGCCATCTTGTCTCCTGGATCGCGAACACCCGGGCGAGGCCACCGCGCCGGTGTCCACCACACGTTGCGTTTTCTAACGACGACCCGATTCTAGAAGTCCAAGGCCGGAAGTCAACGAAACCGGGAGACGGGTGACGCCAGAATCATCGCCGCCGCCGTTAGGCGGCTGTCCCCCGCCTGCACCCGCCCAAGCGATCCACAGCACGGACTCGCAGCAAGCAAGAAACGGACGGCCACCCCGGGAGACGCGGCAGAGAAGACCGGCCGCTGATCCGGGATACTCCACCCGTAATGGCCGCTCGAGGCGAGCGAGAAGGACGCGCGCACATGCAGCTCGGCATCTTCAGCTTCAATACCGATACACCATCTCGGCCGTGAAACTGGCGAAGGCAATCGAAGGGCGGGGGTTCGAGTCGCTCTGGATGCCGGAGCACACGCACATCCCAGTACCCGAAGACGGCGGCGATGTCGTGCCCGGACCGGGGGCAGCGAGCTGCCGGTCGACTACCGGCAACATGTCCGACCGCTTCGTGTCCCTGGCCGCCGCTGCCGTGACCGACCGGATCAAGCTCGGCACCTCCGTCTGCGTGGTCAACCCAGCATCACCCGATTAACCTGGCGAAGGCCGTCTCCACCCTCGACCACGTAAGCGGCGGCCGCTTCATCTTCTGCTTCGGCGCCGGCTGGAGAGGCGCGCGATCGATGCCCATATCGCGATGCGCGTAGACGGCGGCCAGAAACTGCTCGACATTCACATCAGCCCAACTACCGGCCGCGTTCGCGAATGCCTCTCGACCCGCGGCAGTCGGCTCGGGGCGCGCTGGCTGCCGCGCGGGCACTATCCGGGCCACTGGCGTTCCATCCCGCGTCAGTTCGCACGGCTCACCGCTCGCGAGGACGCGCGCGGCCGCTTCGGCGAGGGCCGGGAGGTCGTCGATCGCCAGAGAATCGCCGGTTGCGTCCATGTCCCCATGGTATCCCCCCGGCACATGGCTGCGTACAGCACTGGCAGCCGGTTCGGGTAGCCGGTCCCGCTATCGTGACCCGAGGAACGGGTTGGGCGACGCCGCGAGCCCGAACGTGTCTGCCACCGGGCCACGCACCAGCTTCCCTTCGTAGGTGCTCAGACTCTGGGCCAGGGCCGCGTCCTCGCGGAGCGCGTTGGTCACGCCCCGGGCGGCGATGAATTCGACATAGGGAAGCGTGGCGCTGGTGAGTGCCTGGGTGCTCGTCTGGGGCACGGCCCCGGGCATGTTGCTTACGCAGTAGTGGATGACGCCCTCGTCGATGTAGGTCGGGTTGCTGTGCGTGGTCGGCCTGCTCGTCTCGGCCGCGCCGCCCTGGTCGATCGACACATCGACGATGACGGCCCCGGCCCCCATCGAGCGCACCATCGCCCGCGTGAGGACCTTCGGCGCGGCCGCCCCGGGCACGAGGACGGCGAGGATCGCGAGGTCCGCCCCGTCAAGCTCCTCGGCCACCCCCTGGGGCGATGACACGCGCGTGGCGAGCCGTCCCCCGAAGTGCTCTTCGAGCATGGAGAGGCGGCCAAGGTCACGGGACATCACGGTCACCCTGGCACTGAGGCCCATGAGGACCCGGGCCGCGGCCGTCGCAACCGTCCCCGAGCCGATGATCACCGCCCGGCCGGGGGGCACACCCGCAACGCCGCCGAGGAGCTTGCCCTTGCCCGGACCCGGGTGCTTCAGGAGTTGGGCGCCAATTTCGGCGGCCATCCGGCCTGCTACCTGCGACATGGGCGCGAGCAGCGGCAGCGACCCGTCTGGCTTCCGCACGAGTTCGTAAGCCATTGAGGCGCAACCGGACTGCATCAGTCGCTCCGTGAGGGGCCGCTCTGTCGCAAGGTGGAGGAAGGTGAAGAGCGCACAGCCGCTGCGCAGGAAGGCGTACTCCGAGGCAACCGGCTCTTTCACCTTGACGACGAGGTCGCAACCGGCCCAGACGGCATCGGCGGTGGCGCTCATCCGCGCTCCCGCCGCGAGATAGGCGGCGTCGGCGCTTCCTGAGCCGACACCTGCGCCGGCTTCTACCAGGACCTCATGGCCGGCCTGGACAAGGGCATGTGCCCCCTCCGGCGTGAGGCCGACGCGGGCCTCTCCATCTTTGCGTTCACGGACCGTACCGACGCGCATGGCCTGCCCTCTCACCCGGTGTCCACCGGATGGTAGCCGATCTACCGGGCTGCCACTGGCTATCGACTCTCGTCCCGGAATCGCCACCCCTTCATTCGGGATTGGGTGCCGAACCATTGGACAGGCCGCCGCTATGGCGCGCCCGTGGAGAGATCTGTGAGGACACCTGAGGTTCAAGCGGCCGGTCACCGCGCCTGGCCGCCCTTTATCGCGATCGTCGCCCTTGCCGCATGCGCCTGGGGGCTCGCTGCATGGGGGTACTCGGGTGACAGCGCCCGTGCCAGCGCTGAGCCAAAGTTCCGGGCGGTGGATACCCACCTCGCGGTACCGGCGGGCGGCGAGTGGTACACCGTCAGCGTCGAGTTCTTGATGCTGGACAACGGCTCCGGCTCATTCGCGGCCGCCGCCGCGGCGGCCGAGGCCGAACTCGTCGGCCGCTTTCCCGGCGCCATCGTCCTCGACGACGACGGCGTGTCGGCCCAATTCGTCCTGAACGGATATTTCTGGACGACGCACGGGGCCGCCTGGGGCTACAACAGCACGGGCAAGCCGCCGGCCCTCAATGGCGAGGCGGCCGCCATCCAGGCGGCTGCCGGCACCTGGTCTGCCGCCGGCTTCCAGTTCACGGGCGGCGCCCCGTCTGGCTCGGGCACCGGAGCCTGCAGCGGCGGCGGCCTCGACGGCCAGAACACCGTTGGCTGGGCGGCCCAGTCCGGGTCGGTCCTCGCGGTGACCTGCACCTGGTACTCGCAGTCGGGTAATCCCCATCCCGCGATCGAATTCGACATGCAGTTCGACCCGGATTGGCCCTGGACGACAGGCGCCCCCCAGGTCGATGTGCAGAGTGTCGCCCTTCACGAATTCGGTCATGCCCTCGGCCTCGGCCACTCGGCTGATGGCAGCGCCGTGATGTACCCGAGCTACACCGCCGGGACGCTGAAGCAGTCACTGTCAGCCGACGATATCGCCGGCGCTCAACAGCTCTACGGCGGCGGCGCCAACCCGACCGCAACGCCGACGAGCGCGCCCACAAGCACGCCGACACCGGCCGGGAACCCGCCGACGCCCACGCCGACGCCCGGGCCGGGCGCCACGCAAACGCCGACGCCGACGAGCACGCCCACCAACCAGGGCGGCGGCGGCTCGACGCCGACTCCTTCGCCAACGCCGTCATCGACCGCGACGCCGAATGCCTCGGCGACAGCAACCGCGACTCCTTCGCCGACGCCAACAACGAGCGCCACGGCGACAGCTACCCCGACGGTAGCGCCGACGTCACCGGGCGCCTCGCCAACGCCGCGGCCATCGCTGCCCCTCCGGCCAGGTTCGAACCTGATGACGTGGCCCGGCGCGAGCGCGCATGCGTCCCGCGTGATCAGCGCCAATTCGGGCATCAACGCAGTCTACTCGTGGGACGCCACGACCGGGTCCTGGAAGCGGTACTTCCCGGGCCTGCCCGATTATGTGAACACCCTCCAGCAGATTGACCAGGGCGGCGCCTACTGGTTTGTCTCATCATCGGCGGTCCAAGTGCCCTACACGCCGTAGCGGCCGTCTGTCATGCACAGCCGTAGCGGCCATGCCCCCCGGGGCATGGCCGTTTTCGCGTGCCACCGGTGGGCGTCTCGACGGGTCGCTTAGCGCGCGGTCAGCGTTCGGACCTCGTGTGCATTGGCGTCGCGCAGGGCGAGTTTGGTGACAATCGCGTGGCAGACCGGTGGATACCGGCGACCAACAGGGCCAACTCGGTGTCAAATGGGAAAATCTCCCGTATTCTTTCGCAATGGCGAAATGGATAGGGTTGTTGGTGGTGGTCTTGGCCGGCGTCGTTGCCTGGCCGATGGCCGGGGGGACAGGGGCTGCGGCCGCGAGCGGTGCGCACGCTGTCGATATTGTGCTCGAGAACAGCGGCGGGCACCGCGTCCGCATGCACTTCCTCGTCCGCGCGCGTGATGATGACGAAGCTGCCGCTGCCGCTGTCGCCGCTGCTTCCCGCCTCATGCCCGATGGCGCCGTGGTTGGCCGTGATGGGGAAGTCTCCGCCCAATTCATGGTCTGGGGCTGGACATGGGACGACGCCGAACTGCCCGTGGCCGTCAGCTATAACCCCGCCGGGGCACCCCTCGAAAGCGAGGCGGCAGTCCAATCCGCCCTTGACACCTGGTCACGCGTTGATGGTTCACGCTTCCGCTACGCCTACGCCGGCCAGACGGACGCCCGGCCCGGCACCCAGGACGCAGACTACGACGGCCTGAATGTCGTTGGTTGGCTCGACCTCGGATGCGGCGGCGGATGCGTCCTCGGCGTCACGAGCAAGGTCGATGATGTGCACGAAGTCGATGTCGTCCTCAACGCGAACCCCGATGCGCGCCTCGGCGATGGCAGCGGTGGCACGGTCGATATCGAGACCACGTTGCTCCACGAGGCCGGGCACATGGCCAGCCTGGAGCACAGCTGTCAGCCATTCTTCGGGATCTGCACCGAGTCTGAATCCACCGCCGTGATGTTCTTCCGTTACCTCGGCATTCATCGCTCGCTCGGGCCGGACGACGTGGCAGGCCTCCGGGCGCTCTACCCGCAAGGTGCGAGTGTGGCGTCGTCCTCTGATGGCGGCCTCCCACTCACCGGTTGGTCGGTGGATATCCGCCCCGGGTGGACACTCACGGCACTCCCCGCCGGCAGCATTGATGGCGCCATGCAGTCGCTCCACTGTGTCAGCGCCGTGTACGCGATGCAGCCGGACGGCCACTGGCAGACCTGGGTGCGCGGCGCCGCGCCCGCCCTCAACACGCTCGCCCTGGCCGAACCAGGCCGCGCCTACTGGCTCTACGCGTCCCGCTCATGCACCGCGTCGTTCACAGAGCCACAGTCCTAAGACGCGGCGGTGATGGTCAGAAGGGCAGGTAGTCGGCCGGGTTGACCGGCGCCCCGTTCTTGCGGATCTCAAAGTGGAGATGGTGGCCCGTCGTGAAGCCGGTTACGCCCGACTTGCCCAGCACCGTACCGGCGCTCACCTTCTGCCCGGGCGAGACGCTGATCTCGGAGAAGTGGGCGTAGAGCGTGCTCCAGCCGTCACCACAATCGACGATGACGTGGTAGCCGTAGCTATAAGTGAGGTACTCGGTCCGGCTCACGACGCCGTCACAGGCCGAGAACACGTTGACAAACGTAAACCCGAAGAGGTCCAGGTCGATACCCGTGTGATAGGTGCCGCCGCCGCGCGCGACGCCGAACGCGTCGCTTGTCCGCTGCCAGCCGCTCAGCGGGAAGCCAAACCTGCCCGAGCCACCATCGGCCGGCGAGGACCCGCCCGTGTTCGATCCGACTCCGGCGCCGCCCGCGGGCGATCGTCTTGGTTCGGGGGGTGGCGGCGGTGGTGGCGGCGGCTTGATCTTCGCGCCCGGGAGCAGGATGTAGTCGCCCGCTCTCAGGTTCTTCGCGTCGGCGATTGCGTTCGGGCGGTATTCGAGCACAGTGCCGGCCGTGATGTCGTCGTACTGCGCGACGATCGAATCGACCGTTTCCCCGTGCCCGATCTTGTAGAGGATGCCGTCTTTGCGGGGGACGACCAGCTGTTGCCCGCGTTGGAGGAGGTCCTTGTTCGTCACCGTCGGGTTGTTGTCGAGGAGGGTGCGCATCGAGATGCCGAACTTCTCGGCGATGACGCTCGCACTATCGCCCGGCAGTGGTTCGTAGAGCACGAACGGTTGACGTGGATCGACGACATCGGCCAACGGCTTGACGCCGGCCCCGGCTTCTCCCGAGGTCGCCGCCGCAGCCGCCACGCCGGAGGAGAAGGTCGAGATGGGCGAGACCCCGCCCGAGGCCCGCACGCTTGCCACGTTCACTTCGGTGGTGAGCGCTTTGACGGATTCGTGGGTCTGGTAGTTGGTGCCTGGCCGCAGATAGGTCGCTCCGGCCAACTGACCCGCTCCACCGGCGACACCGGAGAGGGAGAACGAAGGCATGAGGTCGAGCCCTCCCGCCCCAGACGCTTCCGGGAACCGGGCCGCGAAGGTCACCGCGAGGGTCGCCAGGACGACGACCAGCGCATGGACCGTGAGCCGGCCCTTCCGCCTGCCATGGGCATGAGAACGGGCGCGGGTACCTTCGGTTTTCATAGCGGACTTTCAGGTCGAAGCGCCGGCCCACGGCCGGAGGCTTCAGGCTGAGCACAGCCTCTACCTTGCTCGTCCCCTCCTCTTGGCGATACCCGCAGTTTATGTATCTCAGCGACGCCGCTCCCCTACGGGAGTCCGAACCCGTTACAGGTCCGTGCGAAGGCTCGCGAGGAACTCCTCGTTGGTCGAGGTCCGCGCCAGCCGTTCAAGCAGCCGTTCGGTCGCTTCGAGCTGGTTTGGAGCGTTCTGGGCGATCATAGCGGTCATTCGCCGCACAAGGTAGACGCCCTTAAGGGTACGTTCGTCGAGGAGCAGCTCCTCGCGCCGGGTGGAACTCGCCTGGAGGTCGATAGCCGGGTAGAAGCGCCGCTCCGCGAGCCGCCGGTCGAGCCGTAGCTCGAGGTTGCCGGTGCCCTTGAACTCCTCGAAGACGACCTCGTCCATGCGGCTGCCGGTATCGACGAGGCAGGTGGCAAGGATGGTCAGCGACCCGCCCTCCTCGCACTTCCGGGCGGCACCAAAGAGGCGCTTCGGCGGGTAGAGGGCGACCGGATCGACGCCGCCGGAGAGTGTGCGGCCGCTTGGCGGGAGGGCCAGGTTGTAGGCCCGCGTCAGCCTTGTGATCGAGTCCATCAGGATGACGACATCCTTGCCGCTTTCGACGAGCCGCTTCGCCCGTTCCAGCGCCATCTCGGCCACCCGAGTGTGGTCTTCGGAGGGTTCGTCGAAGGTGCTGCTCACGACTTCGCCGCGCACCGTGCGCTGCATGTCGGTGACCTCTTCGGGCCGCTCGCCGACGAGGAGGACGATCAGGTGCACGTCGGGGTGGTTCGCGGTAATGCCGTTCGCGATGTTCTTGAGGAGCATCGTCTTGCCGGCCTTCGGGGGGGAGACGATGAGGCCGCGCGAGCCCTTCCCGATGGGTGCGATCAGGTCGATGATCCGGTGCGTCAGGTTGTCGGCCGTCGTCTCGAGCTTCATCTGCTCTTTGGGGAAGATGGCCGTCAGGTTTTCAAAGAAGGGCCGGCGCTTGGCCATCTCCGGGTCGATGCCGTTGACGGCCTCGACCTTCAGGAGGCCGTAGTACTTCTCGTTGTCGCGCGGTTGCCGCACCTGGCCGGTGACGTAGTCGCCGGGCCGGAGGGCAAAGCGCCGGAGGTGCGACTGGGAGATGTAGATGTCGTGGGGGCCGGGCAGCATCCGTTCGCCCCGAAGGAACCCGTAATTCCCATCGTCGCTCACCTCGAGGAAGCCGCCCGAGAAGATGTTGCCTCGCGCTTCGGCCTGGGCCTGGAGGAGCCGGAAGATCAGGTCCGACTTGCGCATCGCGGCGGCGTCTTCGAGGGCCATCTGGTCGGCGACGGCGATCAGTGCCTCGCGCGTCATCGTCTCGAGTTCTGCAATGTTCAGCGTCGGTAGCGCAGGGCGGTCGGACCGCTCCGGGCGGTCGCGTTCCGGCGGCCGATCCATGGGGTAGCGCTCCTCGCGCTCGGGCCAGACCTGCCGGTCGTTCCGTTCGAACCGGCGTTCGCCGGGCCGTTCAGGGCGAGGCTGCTGGGCGCCGTTGCGGTCGTTGCGGGGAGGAATCGGTCCGCGTTCGCCGCGCGGCGCGGCCTGGCCGCGGTCGCGCCGGTCACGCCGGCTCCATCGCTCGGTCCGTTCGGGCGCGCTCTCGGCGGTGCCGCCCTCGTTTTCGTGTTCGCCGTTAGAGGATGGAGGCGGCTCATCGCTGCCGCGTTCCCGGTCGTCAATCGCGGCCGGTGGGGATTCAAGAGTCACTCGGTTTGCTCGCTTGTGGGGTTCGTCGGGGACGAATGCTTCGTTCGCCGCCGATACGGCCACGCCGGGCAGGCCATCGGCCTGTCCGTCTAGTGGCATTTGCGCTTCCGCGGATTCTGTCGTCGCAGGCTTTCTTCGCGGACTGGCGCGCCGTGCCGTGGCGCGGGGAGGGGGAGGTGCTTCGTCAGTCAATGCAATCGGGGGGTTCTCTTAGGAAAAAGGAACATGCTGTCGGTTCGGTACGCACACCATGTGCGCTTGCAGCTTCTTACAGCATAAGCGTATCGACGCTTACTATGCAAATCGGCCGGTCCGCAGCCCTCCAGCAGTGGTGCTTTTGCCCGTTGGCGCCGGCCATTCTATGGTTATCGTTCGACCGGAACTCCAGCAGGAACACTCTCCATGGCGAATAACAAATCCGCAATCAAGCGGTGGCACCAGTCCCTCAAGCGTCGCGACCGCAACCGCGCGACTCGTTCGGAAACGCGCACTGTGGTGCGCCGCCTGCGCGAGACCGTCGCAGGCGGAGACGCGACGGCAACCGCCACGGCGCTCGGGCAGGCCTACTCGGCCCTCGACCGTGCGGCCCGCAAGGGCGCCATCCACGCCGGGACGGCTGACCGGACGAAGCGCCGCCTCGCTGCCCTCGCCGCCCTCGCCGCCCACGAATAGCGGCCGGCTCAAGGCGTTTCACCGGCTATCGCCAGTCCCGGCTCGTGGACCAGGGGAGCCCTCCGCACCGACACGCCCTCCGCGCCCAGCCGCACGATATTGATCGTCCGGGCCAGGTCGGGACTCCCCGAGTAGTAGGCCGGTACGGTGCCCCCGCCCGCTGGCGTCGGGCGATCCCAGTGACCGAGCGCCAGGTAGTCCGCGTCCAGCGCTGCGATATCGTCGTCGTAGATGAGCCATGAGCGGTGCGAGTCGGCGTGCCCAGCGTGCCAGTGGCCATGGGCCATGGCGACCTGCCAACGCAGGTTCCGCGCTGGCGCCCCTTCCAGCGGCGACATGTCGGCATAGTCCAGGTGGGGCCGTCCCCAGACGCTCAGGCCCAGGTCGCCGAAGAGGGCGTGTTCCCCTTCCGTGACGCCAAACACGTGCACGTTGGTGGGGTCGGCGACGCCGCCCCGGCGGTAGACCGAATCAGGCGTCACCGGGTCGTGGTTGCCGGGGAGGATCACGACGGGCCGCCCGTAATCGCCGAGGAGGCGGGCCGTCTGGTCCAGCACCGCCAGCGGCATGCGGTTGTGGTCGAAGATGTCTCCGGCGAGGAGGAGGACGTCAGCCGCGTTCGCCGTCGCCGTCCGGAGCACCGTTTCCAGCACCTCAACGTCAGAGCGGGTGGCCCGGCCCTCGAAACAGATGTGCAGGTCAGAGCTGTGGGCGAGGACCACTGGACGCAGGTGGCTGTCTTCGGGTTGCATTGGTCAACAAGAATGCATCCGGGCCGCACGGTCAATCTGAGCGGCGGTCAGCGCGCGATGTCCTTCCGCTGAGATGTGACGGCGCCGGCCGCCGCGAAGAAGGCGCCCCCGGCCGTTGTGGTCAGGGTCGGCCGCCAGCTCGCGACGAAATAGCCGGCCGCCACCACACCGATCGCCAGCCCGAGCAATACGCCTTCGTGAGCTTCTCCGTGAAGATGGCGTCCGTCACTCCTCACCGCCCGGACGGATATGGCTCTCAGGCCCCGCGGCGCCGATTCCCCTTCGCGGCGCCGCGCCCGTGCCCCGGCACCCGCTCACTGGATGGCATGCGAAAATCGAAGACGGGTGGCTTGAACTGTCGGCTCAGGGCCACGTCCTGGCGCTGGAAATGCGACGCGGCCGCTTCGTCGCCATACAGGCGCCCGGGCTGGGCGGCCATGCGCTCGTAGGCGAGGCGGGCCACCGGCTGGCCGTCCTCGAGCATGAATGGCACGTCGTGGGCGCGCACTTCAAGCACGGCGCGCGTGCCCTGGGGGCCGGCCCTGTTGCAGCCGAAGCCGGGGTCGAAGAAGCCCGCGTAGTGTGTCCGTAGTTCACCGTTGGTCGGGTCGTAGGCCACCATCTCAGCGGCGACCGTGGGGGGAATGCGGACGTGTTCGCGCGAGATGAGGAGGTAGAACTGCTCCGGGTGGAGCACCAGCCGGCCGCCGGCCTCGGCCGTGACGGGCTCCCAGAAGTCGAGCACCTGGTAGCGGGCGACGGCGGTGAGGTCGACGAGGGCGCTGTTTCGCTTCGCCTGCCAACCGACATACTCGCCGCCCGGGAGACTGACACTCACGAACAGGCCGCCCGATGCGATCGTCGGCGCGGCCACCGGCTCGCGGGTGCTCCCGGGTTCGAAAAGGAGGCCGGATTCGGTGTGGAGGTTGCGAAGCTCGTCTTCCTGGAGGAGTTCGTCGCTATCGCTCAGCCGCAGTTGGGCCAGGGCAAGGCCCGCACGGACGCCCACCGTGAACGTGTTCGAGTAGACCTCCAGCCACAACCCGCCGCGATAGCCGCGGCGGATCTCGTCGAACCGGGCACCGTGGTCGGTGATCACTCGGGTGAAGATGTCGAGCCGGCCGGTGGAGCTGCGCGGGTTGGTGCGACCCCGTACGGTCGTGGGCAGCCGCAGGCCCTCGACCAGCGGGATGAGGTAGGGGCGGCCCCGTTCCAGGACCGCTCCGGTGGCCCCGGTGAGGTCGAGGGGCGGGCCCATCTCGAGTTCGGCCAAGCGCTCCTTTACGGTCGCGTTCGCGCCCGGAAGGAAGCTGGTCCGCAGCCGGTGGGCCTTCGCCCCGAGCCGGAGGTCGAGGCTGGCCGGCTGAAATTGTGTGTCGGCAACCGGGTGCGCCCGCGGTACCGCGATCACTCCGCCGGTTACGGCGCCGCGCAACATTTCGCTCGAGAACACCCCGCGGGGCGGGCCGTCAGCGGGCACGGGCTTCCTCCGCGTGGTGGGCGTGTGCGTACGTCACGGCTCTCGATGCTACGGCCCTCGGGGTTCCCGCGCGACGGCGCGCAACTCTTCTGGCGTCGCCGTTCCGAAGCCGAAGAACTCCAGGTAGAGCGGGATCTGTTCGAAGAGCATGTCCAGCCCCGTCTGGACGGCACAGCCCGCCGCCTGCGCGGCCTGGAGCAGCGGCGTCAGTTCCCGTTCGAGGACCACGTCCGCGACGAACGCCGTGGGCGAGAGGTTCGCCGGGCCGAGTGGCAACGGGTCGCTATCCCGAGCGCCCAGCGGCGTCGCATTGACGACGAGGTTGTAGCCGGCCGCGTCAGCAGCTCCCGCGTTGAGCTCCACGCCCGGATAGTGCATGCGGAGGCCATCGACCACCCGTTCAGCCCGGCCTTCGACGGGGTCACTGAGGGTGATGGCGCCCACTCCCGCCCGGGCCAGTGCCGCGGCAATCGCCGACCCGACTCCGCCGGCTCCGGCCACCAGGCACCTGGCCCCCGCGAACCCGAACGCCCGCCGTTCGAGCGCCCGGGTGAATCCCTGTCCGTCGAACAGGTCGCCCATGAGCGTGCCGTCGGGGCGGCGGAGGATAGCGTTGCAGGCGCCCGCGATGCGGACCGCCTCGGAACATTCGTCGAGGAGCGCGACCGTGGTCACCTTGTGCGGCATGGTCACGAGGGCGCCGTGAAAGTTGGTCATCTTCGCGAGGGCGGCGAGGGTGGTGGCGTAGTCGCCGGGAAGCACGCCCATGGGGACGACGGCCGCGTCGATGCCCGCCTGTTCGAACCAGGGGTTATAGATGAGCGGCGCGCGGAAGCCCTCGGTGGGATAGCCGAGGTGGGCGATGAGCCGGGTCGTGCCGCTGATCACCGGCGAAGACGTGCGCACGAGTCGCAGGGACGAGCCACTGGCGCACCACCAGCGAGCACCTTCAGGCCCGCGCTTCGGCCATTTCGGGGCGGCGCATCGAACGCGAGGCAACCCAGCCGATGGCGACGATCACGATGCAGGCGACGGCCAGCGCGACCATCGTCCCGCGTTCGCCAGCCGCGTCCGCCAGGGCGCCGGCCGGGAATCCTATCGCCATCTGCAGGCCGAAGGCGGTCATCGTCAGCGACATGACGCGCCCAAAGTACGCCGGGTCGGTCCGCTGCATGAGGTTGACCTGGTTGCACATCTGAAAACCGCTCGATGCGGCGCCGACCAGGCCGGCGCCGACGAGGGCGAGGGCGAAGTTGGGCGCCAGCGCCATAAGGATGACGCTCACCCCCGTGGCGGCGCCGCAAATGTACATCCACTGGGCGGCCTTCTCCCGTATCCCGATAGCGGTCAGGGCCACGGTCAGCGCGATCCCGCCGATCGCCGAAGCGCCAAACATCACACTGACACGGTTGGAGTCCTGGCCGAGTTCGTTCTCGAGGAAGCCCGGCATGAGCTGCTGGTAGGAGAAGGCGGTCATGACGACGCCCGCGAACATCAGCATCATCGCGCGCACTTGCTTAGCGTTCCAGGTGTAGCGCAGGCCGATCATCAGGTCGCCGAAGACCGACACCTGGTTCTCTCCTCGTCGCCGCCGTGTCGGTTGCATCACGATGAGGAGCGCGACCGACATGAGGAAGAGCGCCGACATGGCCATGTAAGTGCCACCGATGCCCACGGCGGCCCAGGCGATCATCCCGCCGGCGGCCAACGGACCCACGATCCGTGTGGCGTTCATCATCAGCTGTTGGAGGGCGACGCCCTGGGCGAGGGCGGGGCCCTGGAGAAGGTCACCGACCCAGGCCTGGCGGGCCGGCATGGAGAACGCGAACGTGACCCCCATCAAGGCAGTCATCCCGAAGAGGATCCAGATGTTCAGCACGTCCAGCACAAACAGCAGACCAATCGTGAAGAAGATCGCCCCCACCGCCGTCATGCCGATGGTCAGCAGCGGCCGCTTCGACCAGCGGTCGCTGAGCGCCCCGCCGATGGGGCCAAGGAAGAGCATGGGCAGCCCCCAGCCCATCGCCACAAGTCCCACCGACTTGTTGGTCCCGGTCAGTTCGTAGGCGAGCACGCCCTGCACCACCTGCATCATCCCGAACCCCAGCATGGTCGTGACGTTGCCGAGAAAGAGCAGGCGGAACTGCGGGTTGGCCAGCGCCGATGTGGCCGGATCCCTTGCCGGCTTCGAGGAGGGCACAGCTCCCGCCCGCCCGGTCAGTGTCCTTGGAAAACGAATGGCAGGCCTCCCGGCGCGAAGGTTCGTCTGAGGCGCATAGTTCGCCTGAACCGTAGCATTCGATGGTACACGAACGTGCCCGGAAGGTCTCGCCAAGGATCATCATCGGCGGCTGGTGGGCGGATGAGGGGCCGCCTTCCAGCAGGTCGAGGATCCCGTTCGCAGGCGAGCCTGTACGCTAGGTGGGTGAGTTCCCCGCTCGGCGTCCCCCTTTCCGTGCTTGACCTCGCGCCCGTTGCCGAAGGCTCGTCCGTCGGCGAGGCGCTGCGCAACTCGCTCGACCTGGCGCCCCGGGTCGAGCGGCTCGGCTACACCCGCTACTGGGTCGCCGAACACCACAACATGGCCGGCATCGCCTCGTCGGCGCCGGCGGTCCTGCTTGGCCACATCGCCTCGGTCACCTCGACCATTCGCGTCGGCTCGGGTGGCGTGATGCTCCCCAACCACTCATCCCTCGTGATCGCCGAGCAGTTCGGCATGCTGGAAGCGTTTCACCCGGGCCGTGTGGACCTCGGCATCGGCCGTGCCCCCGGGACCGACCAACTCACCGCCATGGCGCTGCGCCGGACACAGTTCCAGCGAGGGGCCGACGATTTTCCCGCTCAGCTCACGGAGCTGTTCGGCTACTTCGAGGGCCGTTGGCCGGACGGCCACCCCTACGCCAGCATCACGGCCACGCCCGGGTTGGGCGACCGGCCAGCCATCTGGATGCTCGGCTCGTCTGACTACGGGGCGCACGCCGCCGGTGTGCTCGGACTGCCTTACTCGTTCGCCCATCATTTCGCCTCCGGGGGCACGATGGCCGCCGCCGAGGCCTATCGCTCGTCGTTCCGGGCCGCGGGCGAACTCGAGCAGCCGTATCTCATGCTCGGGGTGTCGGTGCTGTGCGCCGAATCCGACGAGGAAGCGCGGCGGCTCTCGGCCCCCGGCGCGTTGGCCTTTGTGCGCCTGCGCAGTGGCCGGCCGGGGCGGTTCCCGTCCCCTGAAGCGGCCGCGGCCTACCAGTTCAGCGCCGTGGAGCAATCGTTGCTAGAGGACCGGATGGGCTCGCAGATCATCGGCGGTCCGGAAACCGTCCGGGCCGGCCTCGCTGAGCTGGCGGAGCGCACCGGCGCCGACGAACTGATGATCACGACCATGACCCACGGCCACACCGAGCGCGTGCGTTCGTACGAACTGGTCGCTGAGGCAGCAGGGCTGGCGCCGAAAGGGTAACCCCGGCCCGACGCCGGGTGGCGAACCCAGCGCTTGAGATCTTCCGGAAACCAGCGGCCGCGACGGCCGCGGCTACAGGCGGATTCCGGACCGTTAGCCCGCAGCCCGCTTGTAGACATCCGATGTGAACGTTTTCGCAGCGATGCACAGGTTCGACCATTCCTGGAGCTGCGCAACGATTGACTCGAAGTCATCGCCGATCGCCTCAACGACCGGCCGCTCCATCGCATCAGTGCGCTCCTCGATGGTGTCCCGGAGCTGTCTTCCCGCAGCCGTCAATGCCCCGGCGGCGACCAGCCCGCGCTGCTCGAGGTCCCTGACGGCGGCTGCGACCTGCGGCTCGCTCCAGCCGCGCGTGGCCGTATAGGGGCCGAGCGGCATGCCCAGCCACAGCTCCGTCACGATGTTCATCGCGACCGGGCCCAGTCCGGCGCTGATCGACGCGGCGAGGTGGCTATCGCCCCGGTGTTCGCGCAGCAGGTTGCAGGCCCGCCAGAGCTGGGCGGCCGGGTCCGTTGGCCAGGGCAGCGAACGCAGCCCGGAGAAGAGGGCACGGGCCGTCCCGTCCGCAGCCTCGACGCCGCGCCGTAGTGCGGTAACGGCGGGCGAAACGTCGATATCCCCGAGCACGGCACGCAGGGTCCCGGCGGTCACCTCGGCCTGGGCTTCGAGGAGCGCCTCGCGGCCGACGGCCTCCCTGCCGCGCCGGTAGGCCGCGCTGATCAGCCCCGGCTCGAACACACCGAACGCGGCGACAACCACCTCCGCGGCCAGCTCGCCCATCGGTGCGGCCCGCCCCCAGACGTAGCCAGCGGCGAAGTCCAACCCTGGTGCTCCCGCCCGCGCGAGGATGGCGGCGGAGCCGATGTTATGCATGGCGATCGGCTCGAAGGCATCGCGGAGCCGCCGGGCCGGGCGCGCGTCCCGCACCGGTCGCGGCAGCGCCGGTCCTGTCGTGGCTTCCAGTGACTCCGGCATCGTCAACTCCCCCAGGACGACTTCAGGAGCTCTATACCTCGTCGCCGGTACTGTTGCAGGTAGGGCAGCAGGTCGAAGTACTCGTTGCGCCGCGCCACTTCGAAGGCGACACGGGCCGAGCGGTCGCGTTCTACCAGCAATTGTCCGTCGCGGAGGACACGGTGCACCAGGTCGGCCGGGGCGGCGCGGCCGTCGATCAGGTCACAGGGGCGCCTGCAAGCGCGCTCGACCGCGTCCCTCAACTCATCCAGCGGGCCGCCGAGGCGGGCATCGATCCGCTCCGCGAACAGAACCGCGATGTCGAGGTCGCTGTCCTTCGAAGCCGTCCTGCGCGCGAAACTCCCGAACAGGTAGGCGACCAGCACCCGCGGGTCTGCCTCAAGCGCTTCGCGCGCGCGTTCGATCAGGCGGTCAGGCGACAGGTCGGAGTCCATGGCGTCTCCAGCGTAGCAGGCCGGGCTGTCACGGCATCCCGCGGCCCCCGCCGCTGCGGAGCGGGACTCCCAGGTGCTCAGACCAGCTTCGGGAGGACGTCTCGCGTGAAGCGGACGAAGGTGTCCTGGCTCATCGGCGCGAGCATGAGGTAGTTCATCGGCACTTCCGCTTCGAGCTGTTTGAAGCGGTCAACGACCTCCGCCGCCGTACCGACGATCGCGACATCGTTCAGGTAGCGCTCCACCGGGTCCAGGTCCGCGTCCTGCGACACGCCGGCGATGCGCTCGCGCGGGCGGCCGCTCTTGTTTGCGTACGCCCCCACGGTCCAGGTCGAGCTGTGCCGCGCGACCTCTTCGGCCTCCGCATGCGATTCACCCAGGGCGACGTAGCGCACCATGGGGAGGTCGCGGTCACCCACCTCATGGCCATGGTCTTGCATCACCTGGCCATAGAGCTGGCGTTTGTAGGCGAGTTCCTGGTTCGAACAGTGGGGGTCGAGCATGATCGTGTAGCCCTCTGCACCGGCTTTGCGGATAGCGTCGGTGGAGCTGGCGGCCAGGTAGACCGGTGGGTGCGGGTCCTGGAGCGGCGGCGGCAGGACGAGCACATTGTCGTAGTCGTAGAACCGGCCATGGTGGCTGAATCGTTCGCTCTTCCAGGCGGTTTGGACGATGTCCGCGGTCTCCCGGAAGCGTTCGTAGACATCGTCAGTGGTCACGCCGAAGAGCTTGAACTCGGTCGGGTCGAAGCCGCGGCCTGACCCCCAATTGAGGCGGCCGTTCGAGAAGATGTCGAGCATGCTGAGCTCTTCGGCAAGCCGCAGGGGATGGTAGTACGCGTTCAGCGTGACCGCTGTGCCGATGCGCAGGCGCTTCGTCCGAGCGGCGATGTGCGTGCCCATCAGGGTGACCGAAGGGCAGACGCTATAGGTCGTGAAGTGATGCTCGGCGAGCCAGATGCAGTCAAACGCGGAGTCTTCCATCATGGCCACGCGGTCCATCGCCCGCTCGTACACGGTCGCCACCGGTACACGGCCGGTCCAGGAGAAGAACTGCAGCAACCCAACCTTCATGGTCGCCCTCCGACCGCGATACGATACGCCTCCGGCGTGAAAATATGATGCGCCTCCCGGCGGCCGGAAGGCGCTGGCCTGGCGCACCATCGACAGGGCGCTACAGACTCGCGTATACGCGGAACCCAAAGTCGCTGTAGTGAAACGATGGGTCGAGGCTGGAGCGGGCGCTAACGGCCGTGAACTTCTCGCTGTGGCGCCAGCTGCCGCCCCGGCTCGCCCGGCGTTTCCCGGAGCCCGGCCCGGCCGGGTTCGCGGCGGGCGACTCCGCATAGTAATCGCGGGCGTACCAGTCGCTGCACCATTCGTGGACGTTGTCCACCATGCACTGCAGCCCGTAGCCGTTCGCGCAGCGGGCGGCCGGCGGGTGCGGCCGGTCCATGGCGTTGATCGCCGTGAGCAGCGCCTGGGGCGGGGTGGTCCATGGCCACAGGCCGCCGGCGAGCCCGCCGAGGGCGGCATACTCGCGTTCGGCCTCGGTGGGCAGCCGGAAAGGGACTCCGGTCACGAGGGTCAACCATTCACAGAAGGCGATGGCCTCGACATGGCTGATGCCGACGGCAGGTTGGCCCGGATCGGCGAATCGCTCGTCGCTGAGGAACGGCGCGGGCGCGGCACCGGTTGCCTCGCAGTAGGCGGCGTACTGGGCGTTGGTGACGGGCGCGATGGCCGCCCGGAAGCCGGACAGCGTCACCAGGTGGGCCGGGCGTTCGTC
>JBJXGC010000188.1:0-13816 GCA_046154545.1 Dehalococcoidia bacterium
CGATCAGCATCAACGGCGCGGCGGCAACGAACGTCCAGTCGGCCGGTATCTGCAACGTCACCGCGCCGCTGGTGAAGATCAATTGAGGGATGCCGTGATGCCACCAGCAGCGAGAGTCGGCGACCCCACCGCACACCCCGGCGCCGTGGCCGGGCCGGGCGTGCCCATCGTCCTCATCGCCGGCATGCCGGCGGCCGTGCTGGGCGACATGCATGCCTGCGCGATGCCGCCGCTCGCCGGGCCACACCCACCAACACCCTTCGCGCCGGGAAGTCCCACTGTGCTCATCGGTGGCCGCCCCGCTTTGCGCATGGGCGATATCTCCGGCTGCGGCGCGCCCATCGTCGCGGGCGCGATGAACGTGTTGATTGGCTGAAAGGAGGACCGCTTTGGCAATCGACAACACCAGCCAGCCGCGCGCCTTCCTCGGCCGGGGATGGGCCTTCCCCGTCACGCTGGAGGGCTCCGGCGATGTCGGGATGGTCTCCCTCGAAGAGGACATCCGCCAGTCCGTCCGCGTCATCCTCGAAACGGACCAGGGCGAGCGAGTCATGCGGCCCGACTTCGGGGCCGGCCTGCGCGCCCTCGCCTTCGAGCCCATCAGCAGCGCTACCATGGCGCTCGTCCGCCACCGCGTCGATGAGGCGCTCATCACCTGGGAGCCGCGCATCGACACCATCACCGTGGCGGTCCGGGCCGAGCCGGCGGCCGGACGCCTGCTGGTCGATATCCATTACCGCGTCCGCATCACGAACACGTTCTACAACCTCGTCTACCCCTTTTACCTGATGGAGGGCCGGGTATGACCACCTTCGGGCCCGTCCTCGACGCACGCGACGAAGGCGCATTGGTGCGGGACCTGTTCTCGCGGGCGGGGGGCTATGTGCCCGGCTGGCTCCCGGCCGAGGGCGAGCCCGGCACGGCGCTCGTCCGCATCTACGGCCGCTACCTCCAATCGCTGGCCGAACGCGTCAACCAGGCGCCGGATAAGAACCGGCTGGCCTTCTTCGAAATGGTCGGTGTCAACCTCCTATCGACGCGTGCCGCCCTCGCGCCGGTCGTGTTCACGCCGATCAGCCAGGTGGGCGATGCACGCGTCCCCGCCGGCAGCCAGGTGGCTGCCCAGGTGCCCGGCCGGGATGAGCCGCTCGTCTTCGAAACGCGTGAGACGATCGCCCTTGCCGCCGCCCAACTCGTCGAGGTCGTCTCTCTCTGGCCGGGCAGCGATGGCTACGCCGACCACTCGGCGGCGGCGCTCGGCGCCGGGCCGTTCACCCCGTTTGCGGATCTGAAGCCGGTGCCCCATGAGTTCTACCTCGCCCACGGCACCCATTTCCACCTCGCCGGCCACGCCCGGGTTGACGTGCAGTTCGAGCTCTCGCGGCCGGGCAGCGAGTCGCTGCCCTGGGCCTGGGAGTTCTGGGACGGCGAGGCCTGGCGGGCCTTCAAGCCATTCGTCGCGCCGGATGACCCAACGGCGCTCCCCGTGGACGACCTGGAGGGCGACTTCTCCAGCGTCGATGGCACCGCCGGCCTCACCCGCAGCGGCACCGTCCGCCTCGTGACCGACTGCGCGGAGACGAAGCCGCGCCGCATCAACGGCGTCGAGAGCTACTGGGTGCGGGCCTGCCTCACCGACCTTCTCACCCCCGCGCCGGGGCTCAGCCTGCCGCTTGTCGACCGCATCACGATCCGCAGCATCGTCCTCAACGCGGGGCTGAAGGCGGACGCGGCCTTTGTCGATGGCTTGAAGCTCGAAGCCGAGAAGACGTTCTACCCCTTCGGCCAGCAGCCCGCGCCGGGCACCACCTTCTACCTCTCGAACGCGGAGGCGCTCTCCCGCCCCGGCGCCCTCGTAGACCTGAGCGCGGGGCATGCCGAGACGCCACAGGACAAGAGCGGCGGCACCGCGACGCCGGGCGCGGCACCGACCCTCTCGCTCGAGTATTGGAATGGCCGCGAATGGACCACCCTTCAGGTCGACGATGGCAGCGCCATCGAGTTCGCCAGGAAAGGCGACTCGCTCAGCGTCCGCATCCCACGCGACATGGAGCCCGTGGCGGTCAACGGGACGGTGGCGCCGTGGCTTCGCATCCGGATCACGGCCGGTGGCTTCTACCGTACGAACACCATCACCTGGACGGACACCAAGGACACTACCTCGACGAGCGATGATAAGGCGAACACGATCGTCGTCGTCGAGACAGTACCGCCCGCCCTCGACGACTTCCGCATCGGCTACCTGTACATGTCGCCGGACGCGGCGGCCGATACGTGCTTCGCCTACAGCGACTTCCAGTGGGCCGACCGCACCGCCGATGCGCGCTGGCGGGGCACCAGCTTCGAGCCGTTCAGCCTCCTGGCTGACCGCGTCCCCACGCTTTATCTCGGGTTCGACAGGCCGCTGCCGGCCGACCTCGTGAGCCTCTACTTCGATATCGAAGAGGTCCCCGGCAGGCTGCGCGGCCCGCTTCTCCAATGGGAGTACTTCGATGGCGAAGACTGGCTCGCGATCGCGGCCATCGATGAGACCGCCAACCTTGTCCGGCCCGGGATGGTCGCCGTCACCTGGCCGGGCACCGCATCGCTCCCATCGGGCGAGGCCGTGTTCGCCGAGGGCATGACCGTCCAGCTGGCGAACGCCGCCCAGGCCGCGAGCTTCCGCAAGGGCAACCTCCTGCTCATCGGCGAACCGGAGAAAGGCGAACTCGTCACCGTCGCCGAGGTGGGCAAAGACACGCTCAGGCTGACCACGGCGCTCGCGAAGACATATCAGCGCGCGCCGGTCGCAGTCGCGATGCTGCCACGCTTCGGGAGGCCGCGGACCTGGCTGCGCGCCCGTCTCCAGTCCGATGGCGAGCCGGTCACCAGCCGGGTGAACGGCGTCTTCCTCAACGCCGCCTGGGCCGAGCACGTCCGGACGTACCAGCAGGAGACCATCGGTTCGAGCAACGGCGACGCCAACCAGGCGATGTTCATCCGCCAGGCGCCGGTGCTCGCCGGCGAGGCAATCGAAGTGCGCGAGCTCGCGGGGGCGCGCGCCGCCGTCGAGCTGCCGATGCTCCAGCAGGACCTCGCCGCCCACGGCGCCGGCGAAGGCGCCCTCCGCACCATCGCCGACCCTCGCTCAGGCGCCATCACCGAAGCCTGGGTGCGCTGGGAACATCGCCCCAACCTGTTCTTCTCCGGCCCCGGCGACCGGCACTACACGATCGAACGGAGCCGCGGGCGGGTGATCTTCGGCGATGGCGTCCACGGCCGCGTGCCGCCCATCGGCGCCGATAACGTCCGCGCGGCGCGCTACACCTCGGGCGGCGGCGTCATCGGCAACGTCCCGGCTGGCGCCCTGAAACAGATCCTCAGCGGCGTCCCCGCTTCAGGCGCTACGAACCCACGGGCGGCCGAAGGCGGCGCCGACGGGGAGCCCATGGATGGCGTCCGCAAGCGCGGCGCGCTCGTCCTCCGCCACCGCAACCAGGCGCTCTCGCTGGCCGACTACGAAGCCCTGGCACGTGAAGCCTCGCCTGCCGTGGCCATGGCCCGGGCGCTCCCGGTGACGCACCCGAGCGGCCGCCCGGCGCCGGGCTGGGTGAAGGTCATTGTCCAGCCGCACAGCCAGGACCAGGTCCCGCAGCCGACCTTCGGGCTTCGCCGTCAGGTCGAGCGATACCTCGCGGCCCGCGTCCCGGCAGCCATTGCCGGGCAGGTGAGCGTCACGGGCCCCGACTACCTCCCGGTCGGCGTCGAGGCGCGCCTCGCGCCATCGGACCCGTTCCGCGCCGGGGAGGTCCACGGTGCGGTTGTGCGCTCGCTGCTCGCCTTCCTTCACCCGGTCACAGGTGGCCCGGCGGGCGATGGCTGGCCGTTCGGGCGGGCGGTCTTCCTCTCCGATGTCGCCGCCGTGATCGAACGCGTGCCCGGCGTGGACTACGTGGAGACGCTCAACCTGCTCCTCGACGGCACGCCGCGCGGCGAGTTCGTGCCCATCCCGCCCGACCGCATCGTCGTCGCAGGCGACATCCGCGTCACGCTCACCGGGACGGAGGGATAGCTCGCCATGCCACTGCCACTCCCGAACCTCGACACCCGCCACTGGCACGACCTCGTCGATGAGGGACGCGCCCTCATCCCCCGCTACGCCCCCGGCTGGACCGACCACAACGCGCATGACCCGGGCATCACGATCATGGAGATGCTCGCGTGGCAGGTCGAGCAGGAGATGTACCGCGCCAACCGCATCCCCGATGCGCACCGCCGGAAGTTCCTCGCCCTCGCGGGCTACCCGGTCGAGCCGCCGCGCCCGGCGAGCGTGGCACTGGCCTTCTCGGTCGCCGGGGCCGGCCCGGTGACACTCCCGGCCGGCCTCACGGTGGCGACCCCGTCGGGTGGGCGCGACGGGGAGCCGCCGGCGCACATCCCATTCCGCCTCCGCCACACCCTCACCGTTCAACCGGTGGCCATCGCCGCGGTCCAGTCGTTCGACGGCGCGCGCTTCGCCGACCACACCGGTGCCGTACCCGGTGGCCGCGACTTCCCGGCCTGGGGCGAATCACCGGGAGCGGCCGGCGACCCCGCTTCGTCGCCAGCCCTCTACGTCGGCCTGAGCGGCGACCCTGGCGCGGGCGCCGAGCTGCGGCTCTGGATCGAATTCGCCGGCGGCCGAAGCGGCACCGGGGAGCGCGCTCGCATCATCCGCGAAGCCGCCGAGCAGGCGGAGGCGTGCCGTCCTACCGGACCGCAGGCGCCCTCCGCTTGCGGCCCCGCCGGCACCCCGCCGGCGGCGCCGCCGCCTCGGCCGCTGCACCATCACGGCATGGAGACCTTGTGGGAAGCCTGGGACGGCACCGCCTGGCAGCCGCTGGTGGTCGAGGATGAGACGCGCGCGCTGACGCTCGACGGGCCCGTCCTGTTCACCGTCCCGGGCGCGTTCCAGCCGGTGACGGTGGGTGAGGTGTCCGGCCCACTCTTCTACCTCCGTTGCCGCCTCGCCACCGGCCGCCCCGACGCCGCCCCCATCGTACGAGCGCTGTCGGTCAACACGGGAATCGCCGACCAGGCGAGCGACGCCCGCGCCACCTTTGAAATTGCGGCCGGCGTCCTGCCCCCGGCCGGCCGTGACCCGCTGCCCGGCGCCCGCCAGCGGCTAGAACTCGCCTTCGATGCCGAGGGCCGCCTCAGCGCCCTGGCGTCCGGGGCAGCGGCCCCCTGGCCGGAGGCGCTGATCCTCGCGTACACGGCGGCAACGGCGGCGACCCGGGGGAGCCTGGAGTGCACACTCGTGGCGGTGGGCACGGGCACGGGCCTTCCGGGCCAGTCCGCCGAACTCGCCGGGCCCATCGCGAACGCCGATTGCACCATCACGACGGTGGGCGCCGCCGGGCCCGAGGCCTGGACGCCCCGGCCTGACCTCGACGCCGCAACGCCGCTCGACCTGGCCTTTGCGCTCGAACCTGGCCGCGGCTTCGTGGCGTTCGGCGACGGGCGCCGCGGCCACGTGCCCGCCCGCGGCTCGACCTTCCTCGCGGCGTTTGCCCGCACCGCCGCGTCCGGCGGGAACGCCGCCCGCGGCGCCCCCTGGTCGCTCCTCGGCGCAGACGACACGATGAACACCGCCCTTCTTGGCGGGCCTGTCGCCGCGACCGCAGCCCTGCTCGGCCCCATCCGCAACGCCTCAGCCGCCCACGGGGGCGGCCAGGAGGAGATCGCTGGCGCGGCCGGCCGCGCCGCCGAGGCCCTCTGGGCACACGAACGCCTCGTCGAGCTCGTATCCGATGGCCAACCGACGCTCGACCAGCTGGACCACATGCAGGTCCTCTCGCGCGCCGCCCCGGCCCGCGCAACCACGCTCCTCGACTTCGAACGGCTCGCGCTCGACGTGCCGGGGACGGTTGTCGGACGTGCCCGGGCCTGGGCGGCACTCGATGCGCGGTTCCCGTGCCTGAAGGCGCCCGGCACCGTCACCGTCGTGATCGTCCCCGGCCTTCCGGCCGGGCGGCCAGTGCCGACCGAGGGCCTCCTGGACAGCGTCCGGCGCTACCTCGGCCGCCGCCGGGTCATCGGCACGCGCCTCCTGGTCGTGGGGCCGGACTACGTCGTGGTCCGCGTCCGCGCGACCGTGCAGACACTCCCACGCGCTTCGGCTACACGCGTCGCCCAGGACATCCGGGAGGCGCTGGACACCTTCCTCGACCCCATCCGCGGCGGGCCTGATGGCCGCGGATGGCCCTTCGGACGCGACATCTACCGCTCGGAGATGCTCCAGCTCATCGACGGCGTGCCAGGGGTCGACCACATCACCGCACTCGAACTCTTCGCCGGCGGTGGAGAGGCCGACTGCGGGAACATCTGCGTCGGCCCGGCTTCGCTGACGACGCCCGGCGTGCACGAGGTGACCGTCCGATGAACCGCTCGTCAACACCCACGACCGGGCGCATCCGCCATTTCGAGGGCCAGGCGCTGGTTGCGCCCGACCTCCAGGACGAGGCGGACTACGAGACGCGGCTGCGCGGCCTTCACGTCCGCGCGATGCACAACACCTGGGGCGTGGCGATCGGCTTCGAGGTTTCGCGCCTCTCCGAACGGCTGATCCACGTGGGGCCCGGCATCGCCTACGACACGTCCGGCGGCGAGATCGTTTCATCGCTCGGGCCGGATATTGGGCCACCTGTCCTTCCGGCCGGCACGGGCGCCGCCGCCTGGTGGTTCGACCTTGTCGTCGGTCCCGCGGAGACGAGCAACGGTCCGGCGCTCGCCAGCGGCTGCGGCGGCTCCACCGGCACCGCCGCCTGGCGCTGGTGCTATGCGGGCCCCGTCCGGCCGGGCGAGCCATCGCCGGCAAACGTCTCGCCCGAAGCGCGCCTGGGCGGCGAGGTCCCGCTCGTCCGGTGCATCGTTACGGATAAGCGGACCTTCGCTGAGGCGCTCGACTTCTCCGTGCGGCGCAAAGCCCAGGGGCTCGTGCGGCCGCACATCGCCGGGGGCCGGGTCTCCGTGCCGCTGACAGTGAACCAGGAGCAGGTCGCGCTCTCAGCCACCGTTGCGACGGGCTACGCCGGGTTCAACGGCACGCCGTTCTACTTCGCCCGTGTCTCGATCCCGGCGTTCCTGCGAGAGGCCGGTGGGGCGAATTCGGCCGCCGGTTTCGTCGGCCCCTTCGTGACGGTGAGGGACCCGGCGCGGACCTCGTTCACCCTAGACGTGCGCTTCGGCGCCGCCCAGACAGGCCCAGGGCCGATCCTCCTGATAGCCCGCTCCGCCGCCACCCGCGCCCTCCAGGCCACCGTGGATTGGACCGGCATTGAGCCAAACGGCGGATGCCCGCCGGAGCTGGCCTTCTTCTCCGGTCTCTTCCTCTTCACCAGCCCGCTGGTGTCCGCCGGCATCGCCGGCGTGGTGCCAGGCATCACCGCAATCCTCAACGAAGGGAGCCACCATGGCTGAGATCCCGATGCTCAAGCGGCCCGCATTCTTTGATGGCCAGCGGCTCGAGGCTGGAGACCTCTCGGCGGCCTCCAGCTTCCACCGCGAACTGCGCTGGCTCCACAACCGCAGCCTCCACAACTGGGGGATCGCCTTTGGCTACGCCGTCAGCGGCGAGCGCAAGGCGCGCGCTGTCGAGGTGCAGCCCGGCTTCGCCCTCGATTGCGACGGCCACGAGCTGATCCTCACGGAGGGCCGCGAGGTAGCCATCCCGGCCGTCGGCGGGGCGAATGATGGCGGCCCGAGGACGTACTACCTCACGGTCTCGTACGCCGATGACGCCGACCTGCCACCCGAGACCCGAGGCGGCGCCTGCGGGGCCTCCGGCGCCGTCCGCCTCCCCGAGCGGCCGAACCTGCGCTGGCAGGAGCCGGATGACTTCCGCTTCGGCCATGATGTCGTCCTCTGCTCGATCGAGGTCGAGAACTGCCAGCTGGCGGCGGACGTTTCGGCGGCCGAACGGCGCGACGCGGTGCCAGCGCAGCAGCCCTACATCGCCGCCGGGCAGACCGTTGCCGGCCAGACGCAGTGGCGGCTCTGGCCCGATGGCAACACGGTCCGCGGCATCGCCACTACCGTGAACACCACCGGGGCCGGCTTCCGCAACACCCCGAGTTACCAGGCCCACGTCATCGGCGAGCGCGTCGTCCCCAACACCGACTTCGTCCTCGACGGCTACGCCCAGGTCTCGCAGCCGACGCCATTCGGCTTCGAACTCATCGTCCTGCTCCCACAATCGCGCCTCGGTGGGTTCGTGCTGAACGACTTCGAGTTCGTGTTCAACCAGGCGATCACCAGGGTCGAATCGACCGACGTGCAGAAGGGTGGCCTTGGCTGGTACGTGGTCTGGATGGGGCTTGAGGGATGACGCCATGACGCTCCAGCCATTTCGCGACTCTCGGACACCCGTCCTCGCCGATGCGCCGCCCGGCTATCTCTTCCTCAACACCGGGGCCGGCTGGCCGAGCCTCCACGACGACTGGGTCGAAGGACTGGCCCAGACGCCGGAAGGTGCGCTCGAGTTGCTGCGTGTTCCCGGTGATTTCGCCGTCGTGGGCCCGGCCGCCGGCGTTGAAACAGGACTGCTCCCGTCGGGCGGTATCGCCATCGACGCGGACGGCGACATCTACCTCTCTGACCCGGCCGGCCACCGCGTCTGGCGCGTGCCCTGCGCAGGCCAGCCCTACCCGCTCGCCTGCCTGCATGGGCCCGGCGCCGCTGTGGGTGCGCTCGACCACCCGGGCGGTATCGCCGTCTCACCTGACGGCCGACTCTACATCGCCGACACCGCCAACCACCGCGTCCAGGTGGTCGACCTGCGAAGCGGCCAGGTCCGGGCCATCTGGGGCCAGCCGGGCTCGCTGGCGGTGCCCACCGCCTCGGCTGAGGCAGGCCGCTTCAATTCGCCACGTGGTATTGCGATCGACCACGCAGGGAACGTCTACATCGCCGATACCGGCAACGCCCGGATTCAGCGATTCGACGCGTTCGGCCGGGTGGACCGGGCGTTCGCCACAGCGTTCGCGGCCCAGTTCCCGGTGCTCGCTCAACCGTCGGTGGTGGCGCTGCTGCCCGCTTCCGATGTTGAGCGTCTGCTCGTGATCGACGCCGCATCCGGCGTCCTCTCGGCCTACACCACCGGCGGTGCGCTCGACGTGGAAGAGAGCGCGCGCTGGGCGGGCCTCGGCCCGATCACGGCGGTGGCGGCGGACGGCGAAGCGCTCTACACGGGTGATGCCACAGGCGCAGTCCGCGTCCATGGGCGCGACGGGCGCCTGCGTGGCGAGGTTCGCCCGTTCGCCCGCCGCGACGACGGCGCGGACACGATCAGCGCGCTGGCGCTCGACTGCCACGGCCGGCTCTTTGCTCGCCAGGCCGGCGGCACCACGCTGAGCATGGCCCCCGCCGCCGCATTTGTGCGGTGTGGTGCGTTCATGCTCGGGCCCGTCCAACCCGCCGACGGGCCGGTGCGCTGGCAGTCGGTCGCCTTGGACGCGGCGGCGGGGGGCGCAAGCACCCACATCCAGGTCTTCACCCTCTCCAGCAACACGCTCGACGGCACGGCGCCAGCAACGACTCCCGCGGCGCCCGTCTCATGCGCAGGGCCGGCCGCTTCGACGAGCGAGGAGCCGGGTCCGGAGACCCTCGTGCCGCTCGACACCTGGCGGGCAGCGCCGGGCGACACCCTGGACTTCCTCGCCCTCAACGAGCCTGGCACCTACCTCTGGATCGCCGCCCTCATCCAGGGCGATGGCAGCGCGAGCCCGCTGATCCAGCAGGTCAGGGTCGATTTCAACCGCCGTTCGTGGGTCGCCGACCTCCCGGCCGTCTATCAGCGATCCGCGCCGGAACTTGGGTTCGCCGACCGGATGATGCTCCTCTTCGAAAGCATCCTCTCGGACTCCAGCGATGCCATGGACGAAATGGCACGGCTCTTCGACCCGGCCGCCGCGCCGGACGACGGCCGCCCCTCCTCCTGGCTCGACTGGCTCGCGGGCTGGCTGGCGCTCGAACTTCCAGAGGATTGGTCCCAGGAACGGCGTCGCCGCGCGGTGGCGGAAGCATTCCGTGCTCACGGGCGCCGGGGCACGGTCGAGAGCCTTCGCGCGCTCATCGAGCTCTCCACCAGCGCCCGGGTCCACATTAGCGAGCCCGCGCGCTTCGCCAGCATCTGGTCGCTCGGCGAGACATCCGTCCTCGGCGCCGACACCATGCTCGCCGCCGCCCACGCGGAGGGCGCCGTCCTTGGCGCCACGGCGACACTCGGTCAGTCCCACCTCATCGGCGAGGAGGACTTCGGCGCCCCGCTCTTCGAAGACCTCGCCCACCGCTTCTGCGTCAGCGTCTACGACGTTGACATGGCCGACGACCGGACCGCCGCGTACATCCGCGACGTCATCGAACGCGAGAAGCCGGCCCACACGGTCTACGACCTCTGCACCACCGGTGCGCTGATGCGCGTCGGCTTCCAGGCCCAGGTCGGCATCGACACGATCGTCGCGGGCCTGGCCGGCGAGTTCATGCCCGGGGGCCCGGCGCTCCTCGGCCTCGGCTCGGTCCTACCGGGCCTTCCACGCGGTTCAGCGCCCGCCATCGGCCGGTCAACAACCCTCGGCGGGGTGCTGACCATCGCATGAGCCAGCAGCCCCACCTCGCCACACACACCCAGCAGGAGGCACCACCATGACCAGCCTTGCCGACCCCCGGGAACTCCGGGAACTGACCGCGCCGGCCCGGAATAACTACTTCTACGGGAAGATGATGGGCGTCTTCCACTTCGAAATGGAGCAGGCCTATTTCGTGCGTAAGCGCTGGCTCCTGAACCGGCTCGGCCTCGGCAGCGGCGTGCTTTGCGGCCTCGAAGCCGTCGTCAGCGAGGATGGCCAGCACGTCTGGGTCAAGCCCGGCGTGGCGATCGATGGCCTCGGCCGGGAGATCGTCGTACCGGCCACGGTTTGCCTCGAAAACCTTCGCCAGCCCACCGACGACTGTGGCCGGCCGGCCGGTCCGCCCATCGCCGGCGAGGGCCTTGTGACCATCCTCCTCTGCTACCACGAGTGTGAAGGCGACCCCGTACCCGTGCTCGTCGGTGATTGCGACACCCGCAACGACTGCGCCCCTGGCACGATCCGCGAGCGCTTCCGCCTGCAGATTGTGACCGGCGCGCCGCCGAAGCCGGCGGGCCTGACCGACGCGCAGTGTGCCGCGGTCTTCCCGGAGGACCCGGCCGACGGATTCGACCGCCGCGCGGCCGCCTGCGAGGCGCTCGGCGGGACTTGCGCCGCTCCGGAGGAGGACTGCGTGGTCCTCGCCACCGTCAAGCTCCCCGCCGTGGTGACGGACAAGCTGGTGGTCGATGAATGCGGCTTCCGCACCACCGTGTATAGCAACAGCCGCCTGTTCGACCTCCTCATGTGCCTCGGAGAGCGGATTGACGCGTGCTGCGACCATCGCCTGCTCCGGTACGTCTCCGGCGATGCCCAGCAGGCCGCCCCGGGCGCGGCACTGCCCGCCCCGGTCGTCGTCGAAGTGGTCGACGGCGATGGGAATCCCGTCCCTAACGAGCCAGTCACCTTCAAGATACGCGGAGGCGGTGGGGCGGTTGCGCCGGCCACCGTGCCCAGCGGCCCGGATGGCCGGGCGCAGGCTGCCTGGACGCTCGGCCCGGCGGCCGGGATCCACACGCTTGCCGCCTCTATCGCCGGCCAACCTGAGCTGCCGCTCTTCGCGCTCGGGGTGGCGCCAGTGGTGGTGCTCCCGCCGGTCGTGATGCGCACCTGGCCGGACCCGGCCCTCATCCTCGGCCCCGGCCCCAACAGCCCCACTGGGCCCGAGTTCGACCGCTGGGCCGGCCGGCCGATCCTCGCAGTCACTTTCGACCGCAAGATGGACGAGGCTCAACTTCGCGACCGCGACGCCGTGAACAAGTGGCTCCGGGTCCACCGCCTGATCGATGGCGACCGCGTCACCGTGCGGCCGATCGACCTCGAGCTTGCCGATGTCACGGACAACTTCGATGGGCGTGTGGGCATCACGGCGATCTTCGCGCTCCGGGCTGATGAGCCGAAGCGGCCGGCCAAGTACCTCGTCCAGGCCCGCGCCGTCAGCGGCGAGATCACCGACACGGGCGCGCCGCCGCTCACCCTCGACGCCGAGTTCGCGGGCACCCGGCTGACACAGGCCAACCGCGACAGGATCTGGGACCTGGCCGCCGAACAGGTGATGCCCAAGGCCGTCTGGAATACCACCGTCGGCACCGGCGCTGGCCTCCCGAAGTCCGGCGACGGCGTCCAGGGCGGCCAGTTCCACAGCTACTTCGAAGTCGTGAGAGAAGGCTAACGCCGGGCCTCACCATCACAGGAGAGATTGAGATGCAGATAGACACCATGACCACAGACTGGACGCGCAAGTCGGCCGCCGCGACCCCCATCACTGAGGGCCGCTCGTTCTGCCCGCCCGGAGAGAGCAGCGGCATGGAGCGCACGCGATTCTTCCCGCGCCAGCTCGTCACGCCAGACGACCTCACGCAGGACCAGCTCTACTTCCGCGACAAGGACCTGCGCCACAACCGCATGCTCCACGGCTGGGGCGTCGTCTGTGGCATCCGCGTGATGAAACACCCGACCGAGAAGTGCAAGGTCGTCGTCGAATCCGGTTACGTCCTCGGCCCCTACGGCCACGAAATTGTCGTCGACCGCTACCTGGAGGTGGACCTCTGCCATGAGGGACCCGACGGCAACGCCGTCGGCTCCTGTGGCGGAGACCCATGGTGCAGCGATGTGCGCGTCAGCCGCCCGGGCGGACGGCCGCTCTACATCGCCATCCGCTACGAGCAGTGCGAGACGCGCCCCGTACGGGCGCAGGGCCACGGGTGCGGTTGTGGTGAAAACGAATGCGAGTACAGCCGCATCCGCGACAGCTTCGTCATCAAGGTGTTGACGGACCTGCCCTCGACCTACTCCGATCCCATGCCTCAACCGTCCATCCTTAGTGCGTTCCGCTGCGAGATCGAGAATGGCAAGCCGAAGGCGCGCGCATGCCCTCCCTGCCCGCCGGAGCCGTGGGTCATCCTCGCTGATGTCACGCTCGGCGATGACGGCATCATCAAGGACATCGACTGCTTCGCCCACCGCCGCTACGTCGCCTCGTTCGCGGACTTCTACCTGATGTGCGCGCCCAACAAGCTCCAGCCTGGCGGGAGCATCGCCGTCCTTGGAGAAAAGGCGGTGCTCGCCTCCGGTATCCGGCCGGCAGGCGTCGGCGAACCCGCGAAGATGCTCATTATGGCCACCCGCCCGGACGGCAGCGCTGCCTACCTCCCGGTGCGCTACACGGTCGTGGCCGGGGAGAAACTGAGCGCCTTCCTCGCTCGCGAGGGGATGCGCGAGTACATCGACCCGGACACCGGTGAGGAGGTCCGCCTCGCGGATGTCTACGCCATGGCCGGCGCCAACCCCGAGCGCACGCTGGGGTCGATCGTCGAGGCCAACGCGGTCATCGAGGGGGTCCAGCTTCGCGTCAGCGACCTCACGGCCGTCCGCAGCCGGCTCGCGCCCGTCATCGGGGAAGCCGGCGCCGCCCGCCTGGCGGAAGCCCATGCGGGCGCCCCCGCGGCCGTTGAAGCGCTGCCCGCAGCCGCCATGCCCGCCGTCACGGCCGGCTCCGCCATCGCCCCGAAGCTGGGCGCCAGGACGCTCGGCGAGGTCGCCCGGACCGAACGCGAAGCGTTCGTCAGCAGCATCGTGAGCGGCATCCCGGCCGCCCAGCTCGAGGCTGCTCGCCAGGAGGCCGCGGCAGTCTGGACTTCGGCGAACGAGGCGATACGGCTCACCCAGTC
>JBJXGC010000308.1:0-4417 GCA_046154545.1 Dehalococcoidia bacterium
ACCGCGGACGATACTCAGCCACCTGGCGGGCGAGGAGGTCGGCGTTACGGCCGGCCGCGAGGGCCACCGCCTGGAATCGATCGGGGAGCTGACGGATGACATCGAGCGCCTGGCGGCCGATGGAGCCGGTCGAGCCGAGGACGGCGATGCGGATGGGGTCGCGTTCCATCCCACCATGGTACGCATGGATTGGGGAAAGCGGGGAGCATGACGGCGGAATCCCCGCTGAACGGCCTGTCAGCGAAGGCGGTAAGCTGGCGAGGTGGCGATACAGCCGCCCCCTGAACCATTACCCGGCGCCCCGGCGATCGAGGCCGAGATCCTCGCGCGCGGCCGCGAACTGCTGGCCGCGGTGCGGCCAGAGCGGCTGATCGCGCTGACCCCGGCATGGTGGCAGGAGCGCCTGATGGCCTGGGCGACGAGCGACCCAGAATTCCGGGTGAAACTCCTGCGGTTCGTCGATGTGCTACCCGCCCTGCGGTCGCCGGGGGCCGTGGCCGACCATGTGCGCCAGTACTTCCGGGACGACGCGCGGCTGCCGATCCGGATGGGGTCGGAGGTAGCGGGGCGGGCGGCGTTCCGGCCGGTGCTGTCGAAAGTCGTCCGCCAGGGCGTGTTCACCATGGCCGACCGTTTCATCGGCGGGTCGGACCCGGCGGATGCGCTGGGCGGGTTACAGGCGTTGATGGACCACGGGACGGCCTACACGGTCGACCTGCTGGGTGAGGCGATCCTCTCCGAGGCTGAGGCCGACGCCTACCTGACGCGTTACCTCGCCCTGATCGCGGCACTTGCGGCCGAACCGCGAGGCGGCGGGCCGGAGCGGACGCCCAATGTCTCGGTGAAGCTGTCAGCGCTGACGTCGCACTTCGAACCGGCAGCGCCCGAGGCCACCTGTGCCGCCGTCAAGCGGAGACTCGTGCCGTTACTCCAGGCGGCGCGCGCGCGGGGCGTGTTCGTGAACGTGGACATGGAGCAGTACCGGTTCAAGGAGTTGACGCACTTCATCGTCGCGGACGTACTCGGCTCGGCGGAGTTCCGGGACTGGCCGGACGCGGGCGTCGTCGTCCAGGCGTACCTCCGGGACGCGCTGGAGGACATCGCCCGGCTGGAGGAGCTGGCGCGGTCGCGGAGGACGCCGATCACGGTGAGGCTGGTGAAGGGCGCGTACTGGGACGAGGAGGTTGTGCTGGCTGAACAGGAGAGCCGGGCCGCACCGGTCTTCGCAGAAAAGGAAGCGACCGACGCGAACTACGAGGCGTGTACCGGGCGGCTGGTGGCGGCGTACCCGCACTTGCGGGCCGCGTTCGGCACGCACAATCCGCGGAGCCTGGCCCAGGCGATGGCGAGGACCGGGGCGGCGGGCATCGGCCGCGGGGAGGTCGAATTCCAGATGCTCTATGGGATGGCGGAGGGGTTGCGCAAGGCCGTCCAGCAGCAGGGCTACCTCACACGAGTGTATGTGCCGGTCGGAGAGATCCTGCCGGGGATGGCCTACCTGGTGCGGCGTCTGCTGGAGAACACCTCGAACGAGTCATGGCTGATGCACCGCCATGAGGAGGGGGACCCGGACGAACTCCTGCGGCCGCCCTCGGCCTCGGACATCGGGCGGGCCGCGGCTGAAGCCGGGGCGTTCCGGAACGAGGCACCCGGCGAGTTCTACCGGCCGCAGGTGCGAGAAGCGGCGAACGCCGCCCTCGCCGCCATACGGAACCGCTTCGGGATGCACGCGGACCTGGTGATCGACGGGCGGATGGTCGCCACCTCAGAGCGTGCGACCGTCACCTACCCGGGAGACGCCGGGGTCGCCGTGGGGACGGTGGCGCGGGCCGGCCTGGCACAAGCGGACCTCGCTGTGGACGCGGCCCGCCGGGCCCTCCCGGCCTGGAGAGACCGCGGGGCGGCGGCCCGCGGGGTGGTCCTCCGGCGGGCGGCAGACGCGCTCGCGGCGCGGCGGGCGGAGTTCATCGCGTTAATGGTTTACGAAAGCGGCAAGCCTTGGGCCGAGGCGGACGGCGACGTGGTCGAGGCGGTTGACTACCTCCGCTACTACGCGGACCAGGCGGAGTTGCTTGAGCGCCGCGTAACGCTCGCCAGCCCGGCCGGGGAAGAAAACAGGCTCGTTTACGAGCCCCGGGGCGTCGCTGCCGTGATCGCCCCGTGGAACTTCCCGCTGGCGATCCTCACGGGGATGGCATCGGCGGCGCTGGCTGCCGGATGCACAGTCGTCCTGAAGCCGGCGGAGCAGTCACCGCTGGTGGCGGCACGAATGGTGGCGCTGCTGCATGAGGCCGGTTTGCCCGCGGGTGTCGCGAACTACCTGCCGGGGCGGGGCGAGGTGGTGGGCAAGGCCCTCGTGGAGCATCCCGGCGTGGATGTCGTGGCGTTCACGGGGAGCAACGCGGTGGGGCTAAGTATTCTCCGGGCAGCGGCCGAGGTGCGGGAAGGGCAACGGAACGTGAAACGGGTGGTCCTGGAGATGGGTGGGAAGAACGCCATCATCGTGGACGACGACGCCGACCTCGACCAGGCGGTAGCCGGCGTCGTGCAGTCGGCCTTCGGCTACGCGGGGCAGAAGTGCAGCGCCTGCAGCCGGGTGATCGTCGTTGGGAGCGCCTACGAGGAGTTTCGGGGGCGGCTGGCAGCGGCGGTCGAGAGCCTGGTGGTGGGCCCGCCGCACGACCCCTATACGGCCGTGCCGCCGGTCATCTCCGCCGAAGCGAAAGCGCGGATAGCGGGGTACATCGCGATCGGCGAGCGCGAGGGCCAGCTCGTTGCCCGGGGCCGGCTACCGGACGAGCGGGCGGGGCACTACGTGGCGCCGGTGGTGTTCGAAGGCATCGGACCAATATCGCGCCTCTGGCGGGAGGAGGTCTTCGGGCCGGTGCTGGTCCTCGCCCGGGCGGCTACGTTCGAGGAAGCACTGGAGATGGCACTCGATTCTCTCTTCGCGTTGACGGGCGGACTCTTCTCGCGAAATCCCGCGCACATTGCGGCATCGCGGCGCGAGTTCCGGGTGGGGAACCTGTACATCAACCGGAAGATCACGGGGGCGACGGTCGGACGCCAGCCGTTCGGCGGGATGGGAATGTCGGGGGCGGGCGACAAAGCCGGCGGGCCGGACTACCTGCTGAACTTCGTGACGCCGCGAGTAGTGACGGAGAACACGGTGCGGCGAGGGTTTGCCCCGGACTGAGAGCCCCGGATTCCCTGGCCGGCACTACCTCCTGCACTCAACCCGGTCCGGTCATCAGGTGACCTTTTCGCCGTAGACGACCTCCGGCGCCTTGACCCCGCCAAGCGTATTGAAGGCGGCGACGACGGCGCTGACCTCGTTCCGGTTGAGGGCTTCGCGGTTAGACGAGGCCCAGCCCTGGGCCGTGGTGACACCGTCGAGGGCACCCTGGAAGTGGGGTGCGACCCAGCGGGCGAAGAGTTCGTAACTGCGGTGCAGCTTGTCCGCCGAGGCCCATTCATGGGCGAGGCCGAGGAGGCCGCCGAAGCCGCCGGTCAGCTCCCAGATGCGGGTGATCGCCTCGATCGCGTCATCGGGAGTGCCGATGATGGCGCCGCCCGACTGCGCCATGATCTCGGCGAACTGGTGAGGCTCGCCCGGGAATTCGAAGGCGCGCCCGAGGGTGCCGTCGAAGTACTCCTTCTGGAAGCGGAAGGCCTCGACGGAGACATCGTTCCAGGCCTCTTCGCGGGTCTCGGCGATGTAGATGGGGAGCATGAGCCGCCAGTTCCGGCGGTCCACAGCGTGGCCGTTCTTGAGGGCGTTCTCGGTGTACATCTCCCAGACCTGCTTGAGGTCGAGACCGGCGGGCATGAACGTCGAGACGTTGATCAGTCCGGCGCCGTGCTTGCCGGCGATGGTCGGGCCAGCGGGCGAAAGCGTGGAGGCGACGAACACCGGCAGCTTCTCGGAGTAGAGGGGGACCTGGAGGCGGGACTGGCGGAGGTGGATCCAGTCCGATTCGTGGGTCACCTCTTCGCCCGCAAGGAGCTTCATGATGACGCCGAGCGACTCGTCCATCTGGGGGCGCTGGCGGGTGGGGTCGAGCATGAACTGGTGCGCGTCCGAGGGCAGGGCGCCGGGCCCGACACCGAGCATCACCCGGCCGCGGGTGAGCTGGTCGAGCATGACCATGCGCTGCGCGACGTGATAGGGGTTGTGGTAGGGGAGGGAGACGACGCCCGTGCCGAGCTTGATCGTCTTCGTCAGGGCGGCCGCGTGGGCGATGAAGACCTCAGGGCTGGAGATGGTCTCCCAGCCGGCCGAGTGGTGTTCGCCGACCCATGCTTCGTCGTAGCGCAGCTCGTCAAGCCACTGGATGGTGCGGACATCACGTTCAATCCCGAGGCCAGGGTTGTCGCCGAGCTTGTGGAAGGGCGCCATGAAGACGCCGAATTTCAT
>JBJXGC010000194.1:0-6088 GCA_046154545.1 Dehalococcoidia bacterium
TTTGACATTTTCGACCGTAGTGACGGTTGGTTGTTCGACCGCGACGCCCATCTCTCCACTCCCCACCAGGCGCATCGCTGCGCCATCAATGGATCATGGTTGCGTCCGGAGGTGGAGCGGTGGTCAATGGGGCGTGTCGCAGGAGAGTGGGAGGAAGACTGGCACGAACGGGCGCCAGAGCCACCCGATGGGGCTCGGGCCGCGATCAAGCGGCGCCGGCTCCGTGTCAGCGGGCGGACCTGCGGCGCCGCCCCGCGAACGGGCGGGGATCAGGCCGCGCTTGCCGATGCCGGTTTGGACTGCTCGGCCAGGGCCGCGTGGATCTTCCGCCAGCGCTCCGGATAGGACGGGTGGGCGCCAAGGTCCGGTTCGAAGCCAAGCCGCAGGTAGACGCGAATGCCCGGGAGGCGATGGTCGTCCGTGAACAGGAACACTGGCCGCTTCGGAAGTTCGAGCGCGGCCGTGGTGGCCGCCGCCACGATCTGCTCGCCGAGGCCGTATCCCCGGTAGTCGGGGTGGCGGGCCACCCAGCCCACCTCCCAGGCGGCGATGCCCTCGACCGTGCGGTCATAGGCGCCGGCGCCGGCGATCATCCGGTCGCCATCGAAGACGAACCGCTGTGTGGCGGGCGCCAGGGTGGCCGCTTCGTGGCGCAAACGCGACTCGTCCCACCGCCCAAGCTCAGCGTTGAGGTTGAGCAAATCGACCCAGGCCGGCAGGTCCAAAGGCTGGTAGGCCCTCCAGGTGAGCGCCGGGGCGAGCGGTGGCACTACGGGCGGGGTGTCACCCCTGTACCAGAGCAACAGGCCGGGCAGGGGCGCGAGCCCGATACGGGCCTGTACGGCCCGAAAACCGCGCCGGAGCGGCCGCTTAACCGGCTCGGGAAGGACGGAACGAAGCGAATTGGCTGGATGACGGTTCATCGGAACTTCCCTCGCGACGGAGACCCGGCTGCCGTCGTAATCCGGCTCGCGTGGCGGCGAGCGATCGTCTGTCTTGGCGCGGGGCGCCTCACCTGCGTTTCCATTACACCCACTCCTCCCAGCCGTCGAAGCGGCCACCCAACGCGCCGCGAAAGACGCGGTCGTTATCCCAGCGGGTGATGAACGTCCGCGGGACTGTCCCGGCCGGCCGGCGATCGACTGACTGGGCATAGATCGTCGTGTAGCCGGCGGCCTGGGCGGCGTCCATAGCCGCCTGGGGCCAGTTTCCGGACTGGCCGTAGGGGATTGCGAACGACGCCGGGGCGACCCCCGTCCGTTCGCTGATGATTACCCGCGACCGGGCCACTTCGGCGTTCGTGGCTGCCGCGTCAAGGCGGCTAAAGTCGGGATGGGTGACCGAATGGCTGCCGATGGTGGCGCCCATGGCCATGCACGCTTCGACTTCGCGCCAGTTGAGGAAGATGTCTCCTCCCCATGTCGCCCGCCCATCGGCCCAATCGGACACGACAAACAACGTCCAGGGGATGCTGTAATCGTGAAGGATGGGAGTGGCGTTCACGATGCTGGCGAGTCCATCGTCGAAGGTGATGGCGATGTCCTTTGGACCGCCGCCGCCCGCGGCAATCTCCTCGGCGGAGACGAAGCGGTAGCCACCGCCGAGGGCGAGTTCGATGTGCCGCGCGAATTGCCGGGGCGAGACGTCGTTGACTCCCCACGCTGGTGTCCCTACGGAGTGGTAGCAGAGGATGCGCCCATGAGGGGCCGCGCTGCCGCGCCCCACGAGGGCGAGGCCGTTCCGCTCACAGCACGTCCGGAGCGACGCAACCTTCGCCCGCCGCAGCCCGGTCTTGCGGATGGCTCGGCGGGCGCCCAGGGCGAAGGGTTGCGTTCGTGCTCGGCTGCTCATCCTCGCGCTCAGGCGCCGCTGGTGGCGCGGAGGGCGGCAACGACCTCGTCCTGTTCGTCCTCGGTCATGCCCGCGAAGAGGGGCAACAGGAGGGTCTCGCGCGTCGCCGCTTCGGTGACGGGGAGTGAGAGGCCCGGATAGCGGCTGCGATAGTAGGGCTCGAGGTGGATGGCCATGACGCCTCGGCGGGTCGCGATCCCCTTCGCCGCGAGGGCGTCCATGATCGCCTGCCGTGGAGACGCCCCTTCGCCCAGCCGCACACAGTACGACTGGTAGGTATGACGGTGGCCGGCCGGTTCGAACGGCGTCCCGAGCTGCGGGCAATCCGCGAGCAGGGCGTTGTACCGGGCCGCCAGCCGCCTGCGCTCGCCGATAATCCCTTCGAGCTTGCCCATCTGGACGACGCCAATTGCGCCCTGGATGTCGGTCATGCGGTAGTTGTAGCCGAGGTCAGGGTACTCCTCGATGACCGTCGTCCCGGAGGCGTGGCGGGCGAGGTCCGAGGTGGAGGCGCCATGTGAGCGAATGCGCTTGAGGAGGTCGGCAGCCGCGTCGTCGTCGGTCGTGATGGCCCCGCCCTCGCCCGTCGTGATGCTCTTGCGCGGGTGAAAGCTGAAGCAGGTGAAGTCGGCCATGCTCCCCACGCGGCCCTCGCCCACCGACGACCCCAGCGATGGGGCGGCGTCTTCGATGACCCTCAGGCCATGCTTGCGAGCGATGGCCCGGACGGCGGGGATATCCGCCGCGAGGCCGATCTGATCGACGGGCATGATCGCCTTCGTTCGCGGGGTGATAGCACGCTCGACCAGTCCGGCGTCGATGTTGTAGCTGCGCGCGTCGATGTCCACGAATATGGGCGTGGCGCCAGCGTGGATGATCGCGTTGGCGGTCGCGATGAACGTGAACGAGGGACAGATCACTTCGTCGCCGGGCCCCACGCCCGCGCCAATCAGGGCCAGGTGCAGCGCGGTGGTGCAGTTGGAGGTCACCACGGCGTGGCGTGCGCCGACGTAGTTCGCGACGAGCTGCTCGAACTCCTGGACGCGGGGCCCCTGGCTCAGCCAACCGGAAAGGACAGCCGCGGCAGCGGCATCGGCCTCTTCTTTGCCAACGCTCGGCTTCGTGATCGGGATCATTGCGCCGCCCCGGCGAGCTCTGGGATGGCGCTGTGCCACTCCACCAGGCGCCGCAGGCCGTCGGCAAGCGAGGTCGTGGCCCTGAAGCCGATCTTCTCTTCGGCCAACCGGATGTCGGCCAGGCGGCGGCTCACGGGGTTCACCTTGCGGGGCGGTTCGAAGGCCGGCTTCACATCAGGGTGGCCGGCCGCCGCGCAGAGCTGTTCACAGAGTTCGAGGAGGCTGGTCTCGATCCCGGCGCCGCCGTTCACCACGACATCGGACGCATCAGACGTCGCCGCCAGGAGGTAGGCGTGGGCGAGGTCTTCGACGTAGATAAAGTCCATGGTCTGTTTGCCGTCACCAAAGATGACGGGAGCTTCGCCGCGGCCGAGCCGCTCGAGCCAGCGGATCATGACTTCGGTGTAGACCCCAAACACGTCCATCCGCGGCCCATAGACGTTGAACGGCCGGATGGCGGCGTAGTTCAACCCGTACATGTCGTTGTACGCACGGAGCGTCTGCTCATCCATGATCTTCGCTGCGCCGTAGAGCGTGCGATTGTTGAAGGGGTGAGCTTCGTCCATCGGGAGGTAGCTGGGCTCGCCGTAGACCGACGCACTCGAGGCGGCGAGCACCTTCCGCACCTTGTGGCGGACGGCCGCTTCAAGGACGTTCTGGGTGCCGTTCACCATCACCTCGACGGCTTTCCGGGGCTCTTCGGCACACTGCGTAATGCGCAGGGCCGCCTGGTGGAAGACGTAGTCGGCGCCGGCCGTCAGCTCGTCGATAAGGGCGGCATCGCGGATGTCGCCGGTGACAACCCGAAGCCGGCCGGTTGCGGACGCCGCGGCCAGGTTCTCGTGACGCCCGCGCACGAAATCGTCCACGACGACAACATGGGCAGCACCGGCGTCAAGCAGCTGATCGACGATGTGGGAGCCAATAAACCCGGCTCCGCCCGTGACGAACACCTTTGTTCCGTGGAAATCAGGGACTGGCATAGCGCTCGCTCCTCCTGGACTGTGCGACTTAGTGGGCTGCCGCGAAGAACTCACGTACAGCAGAGCAGACCTCAGTAATTTCGGCTTCTGTGATGCAGGGGTGCAGGGGCAAAGAGAGAATCTCGGCGCAGGCCGCCTCCGTGCGCGGGAGCGAACCCTGGCGATAGTCAAGGTGTGCGAACGCCGGTTGCAGATGGATAGGCGTCGGGTAGTGGATGGCAGAATCGATTCCCCGCGTGCTGAGGAAGCTGCGGAGGTCGTCCCGGCGGCCTGTGCGGATAACGAAGAGGTGGCTCACGTCCGAGTTGAGCGGCCCTTCCGGCGGAAGCTCCAGGGGTTGACCGCTCAGAAGGCGGCGGTAGGTCGCGACTGCCTCGGCCCGCAGCGCGTTCCACTCGCCCAGGTGAGGGAGGATCGCCCGCAGGGCAGCCGCCTGGAGTTCAGGCATGCGGTAATTGTAGCCGGACCGGGTGTGGTTGTGCCTGCCGCATTGGCCGTGGTCGCGAAGGGAGGCCGCGGCTTCGGCGACCCTGGGGTCGGAAGTGAGGAGCATGCCACCCTCGCCCACCGTCCCGGCGTTCTTCGTCGGGTAGAAACTCAGGCAGCCAATTGGGGCGATGGTGCCGGCCATGCGGCCGCTAAAGACAGCGCCATGGGCCTGGCAGGCGTCCTCAATGAGCGCGAGTTCGTGCGAAAGGGCCAGCTGCTTCAAGAGCGTCATGTCCGCCACCCGGCCGTACAGGTGGACCGGGAGAATCGCCTTCGTTCGCCGGCTGATGGCCTTCGCCACCTCTCCCGCGTCGATGTTGAACCCTGACTCCTCGATGTCGGCGAAGACGGGGGTAGCGCCCGCCATGACGATCGCTTCGGCCGTGGCGATGAAGGTGTTCGCCACGGTGATGACTTCGTCACCAGGCCCGACGCCGGCCGCCGCGAGTGCGAGATGGAGGGCCGTGGTGCCGTTGCTCGCCGCCACCGCGAAGGGCGAATCGAAGAGCTGGCAGGCCTCGGCCTCGAGCGCGCGGACTTCCGCGCCCTGGACGAAGTGGCCGGAATCGAAGACCCGCTCGAAACCTCCGAGGATTGCCGCCCGGTGTGGAGCCAGGAGCCTCTGGAGATCGACGAACGGGACGGTCACCGGCTTACCTCGACCGGTGCGCCGCCGCTCCTCATCGACCGTTCGGCGGCCTCAATGACACGCACCACTTCGACGCCCAGCTCGCCGCCGGAGATGAGTTGCTCCTTGCCGCGCACGGCGGCGAGGAAGTGGCTCGTCTCGGCCGCCAGGGCCTCGGTCGGATCAAGCCGGGGGATGAGGACGTCTCCCGTGCGGTAGGAGACATAGGTGTCGTACGCGGCTTCAGGCGTCCGCGTGAGGTCGGCGCCAGCGTCGAAGATCTTCAGCTTCTCGCTCGTCTCCATGTCATCGTAGACGAGCATCCGCCGGGTACCACCGATGATCGTCTTCCGGATCTTCACGGGCGAAAGCCAGTTCACGTGGAGATGGGCAAGCAGGTTCCCATCGAACCCGAAGGTGATGTAGGCGATGTTCTCCACCTTCGAATTGACGTGCGAGGCGCCGACCGCGGCCACCGTCCGCACGGGGCCCGGCAGAAGATGGAGCATGATCGCGATGTCGTGCGGCGCCAGGTCCCAGACGACGTTGACGTGGGACTGGAAGAGGCCGAGGTTAATGCGGGTCGAGTCGAAATAGTTGATGTGGCCAAGTTCGCCGGCGTCGATGCAGGTCTTCATCCGGCGGACCGCGCCCGTGAAGAGGAAGGTGTGATCGACCATCAGGGTGCGGCCGGTGCGCTTGGCGACCCGCACCATCTCTTCGGCGTCGGCCGTCGAGGTGGCCAGGGGCTTCTCGACGAGGACATGCTTGCCGTGTTCCATCGCCGCTATGGCGAGGTCGCGGTGGGTCTCAGGCGGCGTGGCGATGATGACGATGTCCAGCTCAGGGTCGGTAATCACTTCCATGGCGTCCCCGGTGAGGCGCGACCAGGAGTAGGCGGCGTGGGCAGCCTCGAGCCGCCTGGGGCTCTGGTCGGCGATCATCGCGAGCTGGGCGTCCGGGTGCGCGGCGAAGTTGCGGGCGAGGTTCGGCCCCCAGTA
>JBJXGC010000339.1:0-3166 GCA_046154545.1 Dehalococcoidia bacterium
CCGCCGGGGCGGACGACGGGGTCGGGGACTTCTTCGTACTTGAAGACATCGGGACCGCCGGTGCGGTAGTAGACAGCTGCTTTCATGGGGCGCCTCGGATGGGAGAGTGAGACGAGTGTAGCCCTCGGGGCGGGTGGCCGCATGGGGCGGGGTGAGACGCGCCTGGGGGTTGGCAGGCCACCCGCGCCCACTGAGGGGCGCGACTCCTGGGTCAGGCGCGGGGCGCCGGTGCGAGGCGCTGTGGGAGGGGAGAGCGAGGCGAGTGTAGCGTCCGGGGCGGGTGGCAGCATGGGGCGGGGGTGAGACGCGCCTGGGCATGGCGGGCCACACGCGCCCACGGAGGGGGCGCGACTCCTGGGTCAGGCGCGGGCGCCGAGGAAGCCCTGCTGCTTGAGGAGGCCGATGATACGGTCGCGGCCGATGACGCCGAGGACGCGGCCTTCGCGGACGACCGGCAGGTGGGTGAGGTCGGCCGTCTCGAGTTCGAGGAGCACGTCCGTGGCGGAGCGCTCCGGGGCGACGGCGTGCAGGCGGGCGCTTGGCACCATGGCCTGGCCGGCGGTGGTGGTGTCCCATTCGGCTTCCGGGACGGCGAGCATCTGGTAGGCGCCGATGATCCCGGCCAGGCGGCCCGCGTCCTCGACGAAGTAGCAGACGCGGGGGTTGATCTCGAGGACGCCCCGGGCGAGGGCGCCGACGGTCATCCCGGCATCGACGACGGGAGGGTCGGCGAGCATCAGCCCCTCGGCGGTGTAGCCGTCAAGGGCGGCGATGACGCGGGCCTGGACGAGGCCGGCACGGGCCGAGTTCTCGAGGAAGAGGCCGACAAAGACGAGCCAGAGTGCGCTCGGCCCGGGCGCCACCACGACCAGGTCGTAGCCGAGGGCGGCGATGACCCCGGCCGAGATCATGGTCCAGCCAAAGAGGCGGCCGACCCAGGCGGCAGCGAGCGTGGAACGGAGATAGTTGCCGGTCACGAGCCAGAGTAACGAGCGAAAGACGCGGCCGCCGTCCATGGGAAAGGCGGGGATCATGTTGAAGGCTGCGAGGGCGACGTTGGTGACGCCGAGCCAGAACACCATCACGGGGATGGGCGTGCCCATGCCGGCGGGGGAGAGCCAGAGCCCGGCCAACATCGCGACGCCGATCAGGAGGCTGGCAAGTGGGCCGGCGCCAGCCATGAGCAGCTCCGCAACTGGGCGCTTCGCTTCCCGGGAGATGTTCGCGACCCCGCCGAGGACGAAGAGCGTGATGCTGCGGACGGGGATGCCGTAAGCGCGAGCGATAACGCTGTGGGTCAGTTCGTGGGCGATGATCGAAGCGAAGAAGAGGAGGGCCGAGATCACGGCCATCGTGGCGTAGGTATACCAGGGCCGATCTTCGAGGAATTCAGGATAGATCTGCGCGCCGAGCATCCAGGTGAGGAGACCGGCGATGAGCAACCAGCTGGGATGGACGAGGAGGGGGATGCCGAGGAGGTTAGCGACGCGGACGGGCTTCACAGGTTCCAGTCTACACCCGGCAGGGTGTGGGCCGGGTCAGGGGCGTGGGGTGCAGCGTTTTGCGGTGGCGCGACATGGATGAGACGCAAAGGATCAGAGGGACGAAGGGTCCAGGAGGGTTCGGCCAAGGCCACGGCGTGGCGTGCCCGTCCGCTCCTCTTTGGTCCGTGTTGACCCTTGGTGTCCCCCTCACGACCGCCGTCGCGCAAGAGCTTGAACCGCCCGCGGGTCAGGGCTCGCGGGGCCGCCGCGCCCGGGGCGCCCGGGCGCCGGACCGAAGGGTGGGGGGCACTGATCAGCCGCGGCCGCGGTGGCCCGGGGGCGGGGCATCGACTTCGCCGACGACGGCCTCCCAGCAGAGGTAGAAGAAGAAGAGACCCATGAGGATGGGGGCGAGGAAGGCCGGGTGGTGGCTTTCGTAGAGCCCCCAGAGGCCCCCGAGGACGATGAAGCAGAGCGCTCCGAGGTAGACCATGAAGGCTCCCCAGCTGAATCCAAGCATGTGTGCCGTCTCCGTTCTGACCAGCATCATCGTAGGCTCGCCCTCGGCGAGAAAGGAAGGGTCAACAGGGCAAATTCGGTGGGGAAAGGGTGACGGACCGGTTGAGGGACGGTTGCTGCTGCGGGTCATGCGCCATGCGCGACGCGGCGATGGGCGGCCAGGGGACCACCCCCGAAGTCGTTTTCCGGGTCGCGCCAGACGGCGTGGATATGGTTCGCCCCGTTCTGGACGTTGTCATATTCGATGAGCAGGCGCTCGCCCTGGATGCGGTAGTAGTGAGGTTCGCGGCGTTCGCGGCCGCCGGCCCAGGCGAAGTGGAGCTGGTCGATACCGCGCTTCTCGATCTCGGCCCACTCGACTTCGGCGACATCGTCGGGGAGCCGGTAGATGTACTGGCGGAGGAGGGAGTCGAGGATTTCGTGCTGGGCTGGCGTCATCGCGGCGGCGGCGAGGCCCTTCGGCCCGGCGGATGAGTAGCGCAGGGCCTCGCGGTGCTCGTCGGTGATGCCGGCTTCGAGACGGGCGATGGCGGTGTCCATGCCGGCCCGGGCGCGCTCCGGCACCGCGCTGGAGAAGATGCCGCCGAGCGGCAACCAGATGACCCCATCCTCGACCTGGGTGCGGTTCGCCTGGATGAGGTCGGGCGGGGCGACCGGGGAGATGACGGCCTTCGCGCGGCGGCCCTCGTCGAGGGCGTGGAGGAGTTCGCGAGCGAGGTCTTCTTCGCCGGCGAGGGGGCGGAGGACGGAGGGGCCTACCCCGGCCGATTCGGCCGGGTCGGAGCCGAAGAAGGTGGGCGTCGGCGAGAGGAGACGGCCCTCTTCGATGGTGACGTTCAGGGAGATGTGGTGGCCGCCATAATGCCATCCCCAGGTCTCAGAGGCGGGGTCGCCGTAGACGCAGAGGAAGTAGAGCTGTGGATTGCGGTTGCGGCTTTCTCCTTCGGAGCCGTGGTAGGGGTTGGTGCGCCAGCCCTCGCGCGAATCGAGGGTGTTTTCGAGGCCCATGATGGTGGAGGCCGTGTTGTATCCGCCGAGGCTGAGCCCGGTGGCGACGAAGCGCTGGGCGAGCTGCCCCTGGCGCTGGCTCATCTGCGTCAGCGGGAGGCCGGCCTGGGTGGTCGGGGTGTAGAACCAGCGTGTGCGCTCGGGGTCGTCGAACG
>JBJXGC010000343.1:0-18446 GCA_046154545.1 Dehalococcoidia bacterium
AACGCGATCGATGCCATCGTGGTCGATTCGGTGGCGGCGCTCGTGCCCCGGGCTGAGATCGAAGGCGAAATGGGCGACTCGCACATGGGCCTCCAGGCCCGCCTGATGTCCCAGGCGATGCGCAAGCTGACGCCGATCATCTCCCAGACGAGCACGGCCGTGATCTTCATCAACCAGTTGCGGGAAAAGGTCGGCGTGGTCTTTGGCAACCCTGAGGTGACCCCCGGCGGGCGGGCCCTCAAGTTCTACTCATCCGTCCGCATCGACATCCGGCGAGTCGAGAGTGTGAAGAAAGGCACCGACGTCATCGGCAACCGGGTGAAAGCGAAGATCGTCAAGAACAAAGTCGCGCCGCCCTTCAAACAGGCCGAGTTCGAGATCATGTTCGACAAGCCACGCGGGATCAGCCGCACCGGCGATATCGTCGATCTCGGCGTCGAATTGGGCATCCTGACCAAGAGCGGCGCCTTTTACAGCTACGGCGACCTCCGGATCGGCCAGGGCCGCGAAAACGCGAAGACGTTCCTCGCGGACAACGGCGAGCTCGCGAACGAGATCGAAGGCGACATCCGCAAGGAGGCCGGGCTGCCCGCGGGGACGACGGCGCGCGAGGCGGTTCCCGAAGTGGCCGCGGCCGGGTAAGCTACGGCCTCAGCTCCTATGGACGAACCTCCCAGTCCGGCGACCATCGTCGAAATCCGCGGCACCGCCAAGGGCCGCATGCGCCTCATTCGCTTGAGCGACGGACGCGAACTGCTCGTCAGTGACGAGTCGTGCGTCCGCTCGGGCGCGCAAACCGGGGCCGTGTTCACCGAGGGCCTGTTCGAAGCGATCGAAGACGCCGAGCAGCGCGTCAACACGCACGAGGCGGCCCTCCGCCTCCTCTCCCACCGGGCCAGGAGCGAGAACGAGATGCGCACCCGCCTGCGGATGCGCGGCTTCCCGCCGGAGGCCGTGGACGACGAGGTCGTCAGGCTCCGCGAGGCAGGCCTGCTCGACGACGGCCAGTTCGCCCGCGCCTGGGTCGAGGACCGCAAACGCACCGCGCCCCGCGGCCGGAAGATGCTTCGCTATGAACTGCTCGGCCGGGGTATCGCCCCCTCGGCGGTTGACGAGGCGACGGACGGCATCGACGACCAGATGACCGCGCTCAACCTTGCCCGCGGCCGCGCGCGGGGGTCGGCCCTGGCCGACTACGACACCTTCATGGCGAAGGTTGGCGGGTTTCTTCGGCGGCGGGGCTTCGACTGGGCGGTGGTCGCGGAAGCGACACGGGTGGTCTGGGCTGAAACGGGTGGCCTCCCAACCGACGCGCCGCCCACGTTCGCTGACGGTGACTAGCCCAGGCCCCGAACGGACCCCGGCGAAGTTCGATTTTGACGCGGATGGATTGCGCGCGTACGATCCTCCGGTACCTAAATCACGTTAGCGGGTCGCATTATGTCGAGTCCGTTATCTTCACTGGAGCCAACCCATGAACCCGATAGCCCTTGCGGTTATCGGCCTTCTGACGGTGTTCGTGGTCGGCCTACTCGCGATTTTCCTGACGACGCGGCGGCGCGGCGTTGGGGCATCACTGCACCAGGCAGAGGAGCAGGCCAACCGGATACTGGCTGAGGCCGAATCCAAGCAGAAAGAACTCCTCGTCCAGGCGCGGGAGGAGACATTAGGCCTTCGCACCACGCTCGAGACCGAAGTGCGTGAACGGCGCGCCGAATCGGCCCGGGTCGAGCACCGGCTTACCCAGAAGGAAGAGAATCTCGACCGGAAGATCGAGGGCCTCGACCGCCGGGAAGCTGAGCTGCGAGCGCGGGAAACACAGATTGATGAAGTTCGCGCAGAAGCGGAGGCGCTCCGCAGCCGTCAGCAGAGCGAGATAGAACGGGTCGCCAACCTCACAGTCGGTGAGGCCCGGGCCCAACTCATTGCCACCATCGAAGACGAGGTCCGCGAGGAAGGCAGCCGCCGTGTGCGGGAGATGGAGAAAGAGGTCGAGGCGACGGCGGGCATCCGCGCCCGCAAGATCCTTGCGACGGCTATCCAGCGGTACGCGTCGGAGGTCACGGCCGAGACGACAGTCAGCGTCGTCCAGATCCCGAGCGACGATATCAAGGGCCGCATCATCGGCCGCGAAGGACGCAACATCCGTGCCATCGAGGCGGCGACCGGGGTGGACCTGATCATCGACGACACGCCGGAAGCGGTGACCGTCAGCTGCTTCGACCCGGTCCGGCGGGAGATCGCCCGGCAGGCGCTGACAGCCCTCGTCCAGGACGGACGGATCCATCCGACACGGATCGAGGAGGCGGTCAGCCGCGCAAAGCGCGATGTCGAACAGACGATGATGGAGGCCGCGGAAGCTGCCTCGGCAGAAGCGGGCGTCCTGAACCTCCACCCGGAGATCCTCAAGGTCTTCGGGCGCCTTCGCTACCGCACCAGTTACGGCCAGAACGTCATGCGGCACTCGATCGAGACGGCCCATATTGCCGCCATGATCGCCCGCGAAATCGGGGCTGACGTTGAGATCGCGCGGGCGGGCGGGTTCCTGCACGACCTCGGCAAGGCCGTTGACCACGAAGTCGAAGGCACTCACGCAAAGCTGGGCGCCGAACTGGCCCGCCGCTTCCGCGTGAAGGAGTCGATCGCCCACGCCATCGAGGCCCACCACGAAGAGGTGGAACCGAGCACGGTCGAGGCGGTGATCGTCATGATGGCGGACGCCGTGAGCGGTGGCCGGCCGGGGGCGCGGCGGGAGTCGCTCGAGAACTATGTGAAACGGCTGGAGACGCTCGAGGCGATCGCGCGCGACTACAAGGGCGTCGAATCCGCGTTCGCTATCCAGGCGGGGCGGGAATTGCGCATTATCGTCAAGCCGGAGCAGGTCGATGACCTGGCGGCGATGCGCATCGCCCGCGACGTTAGCCAGAAGATCGAAGAGACGATGGAGTACCCGGGCCAGATCAAAGTGACGGTCGTCCGGGAGACGCGCGCCTCCGAATACGCGCGGTAGCCGGTATGCGGATGCTTTTCCTCGGCGACATCGTGGGAAACTGCGGGCGCGACGCGGTGCTCCGCTTCGTCCCGGCCATCCGCCGGGAGCTGGCCCTGGACTACGTCGTCGTGAACGCCGAGAACATCTCGGGAGGCCGGGGCACGCTGCCCGCGGCCGCGGATGAACTCTTCGGCGTGGGCGTCGATATCATCAGTGGCGGCAACCACACCTTCCAGCACCGCGAGCTCTACCCCTATCTGGACGCCACACCGGCCATCCTCCGGCCGATCAACTACCCGAAGGGGGCTCCCGGCCACGGGATAGCGACCTGCGGCGACCTGACCGTGATCAACATCATCGGCCGCACCTTCATGGGCTCGGACTACGACGACCCGTTCCGCGCCGCCGACGCCGCCATCGCGGCCATCCCCGCCGGCCAGTTCGTGCTGGTCGATTTTCATGCCGAGGCGACGAGTGAGAAGCAGGCGATTGGCTGGTACCTCGACGGGCGCGTGACCGCGGTCGTGGGGACGCATACCCACGTGCCCACGGCCGACGCTCGCCTCCTGCCTCGTGGCACCGCCTTCTGCACCGATGCGGGCATGTGTGGCGCCCGGGACTCGATCATCGGCGACGAGGTCGATGCCGTCCTGCAGCGCTTCCTCACGCAGATGCCGACGCGGCTGCCCGCCGCCAAGGGCACGGCGATGGTGAACGGTCTCCTTATCGAAGCAGACGAGACGACTCGCAAGGCGGTCAGCATCGAGCGGCTCGACCGGATCATGGACTGATGGCGCGGGGCGACTTTCACCTGCACAGCACCGCTTCCGATGGTGTCCAATCCCCGGCCTGGGTCGTGGAAACGGCTGCCGCAAACGGGGTAGAGGTCCTCGCCCTGACCGACCACGACACGACGGAGGGGCTCGGCGAGGCGCGGGTGGCCGCGACGCGGTTGGGCCTGCGGCTCATCCCCGGGATCGAACTCAGCACGGACATGGGTACGGCCGATGTCCACCTCCTCGCCTACGGCCTCGACGTGCAGTCGGCGCAATTCCAGGGATACCTCTCCTGGCTGCGGGAGTCGCGGACCGGGCGGGCGGGGAAGATCGTCGAAGTCCTGGCTTCACTGGGCGCGCCCATCTCCCTGAAACGCGTCTTCGAGATCGCCGGGGAGGCGAGCGTCGGGCGCCCGCACATCGCCCGGGCGCTGGTCGAAGCGGGCCACGCCACCTCCGTCCAGGACGCGTTCGACCGTTTCCTCGCGAACAACGGCCCGGCCGACGTGCCCCGCGCGAAGCTGTCGCCCCAGCAGGCGATCGACGAGGTGCATGCCGCCGGCGGCGTGATCTTCGTGGCCCATCCGCTGTTCATCGGGGCGGCCGCGCTGGCGGGCACCATTGAACAGCTCGCGGCCTGGGGACTGGACGGCATCGAGACCTTCTACAAGCACTACTCGCCGGACCAGGTGGCCTCCCATGCGGCCCTCGGGCGCCGCCTGGGGCTCGCCCTCTCCGGCGGGAGCGACTACCACGGCCTCGGCAACCCGGACGACCGGGCCATCGGCGAGATACCCTTCCCGGACGACGGTGTGGCGGCATTCGTCACCTTCATCGAGGGCCGCTGTGCCGACAGCGGCCTGGAGAGGAGAGCCTGATGCTGGAAGCGGACCAGATCGAACAGATCATCCCCCATCGCTATCCGTTCCTTCTCGTCGACCGGATCGTCGAAATCGAGGAGGGGAAGAGCGCTGTTGGCCTGAAAAACGTGACGGCCAACGAGTGGTTCTTTCAGGGCCACTTCCCGGGCCTGAAGGTGATGCCGGGGGTCCTCATCGTGGAGGCGTTGGCGCAGGTTGCCGCCGTTGCGCTCCTCAAGGGAGCGGACCTCGCCGGCAAGACGCCGTTGTTCGGCGGCATCGAGTCCATGCGGTTTCGCAAGCCGGTCATCCCGGGCGATCAGCTTCGTCTCGAATTCACGCTGGAGAAGCTCCGTGGCCCGATCGGCAAGGGCCACGTCCGGGCCACGGTCGATGGCAAACTTGCCGCCGAGGGGACCATCTCGTTCGCGCTCGTGGACCTGAGGGCGGCTGCGCCGGAAGCCTGATTATCCGCTTCCTTTACGACCGTCCTGGCACCGTCGATAGGACAGATGCGCGTTTGACGCGCATGCACACATGAGGACGGTTGCCTACGATGGCAGTCATGGCGTTGGTCACGGAATGCATGCGGCACCCGGGCGTCGAGACGGCGCTGCGGTGCCAGGCCTGCGAGACACCGATCTGTCCGAAGTGCCTCATCCATTCGCCCGTCGGCGCCAAGTGTAAGGATTGCGCGCGGGTGATGCGGTCGCCGATCTACACGCTGAAGCCGTTGTTGCTGCTCCGGACAGCCGGGGCGGCGTTGCTGGGCGGCATCGTAATGGGGTTCGCCTGGGGACTCATCCTGGTGCCATTCCAGTTCGGATTTCTGTCGATCTTCCTCGGCGTGGGGCGCGGCTACGCCTTCACGCGGCTGCTTGAGATGGCGAGCGGGCGGAAGCGGGGGCCGGTGATGATCGGCCTGGCGGTGATGGGGATCGCCGTGGCGTGGGCGATTACGGTGCCGATGGTGAGCTGGGAACTCGCCCGGTTCGGGCTTATCGCGGCCGCCGTTGGCGTCTACTTTTCGTACCAAAACCTGCGCTGAAGAGAGTCGCCCCGGGCCGGACGGGGAGTCAGATGACGAACGACATCCCGACCACGAAGGCGACGGCGACGGCCCCGACGCCTGCCACCAGGAGGAGGTCCGTGCGGACGTAGCGATAATCGTTGGTGACATGGTGTGGCCTGGCCGTTGGGCCGCGCCGCACGGGGCGTGGGCTCGCGGACGCGGCCTTCGGTTCGCCGCTTTCGCGATCGACCCCTTCGACGGCGACCGGCCGCGGGAGTGACGCGGCGGGGACGCTGCGGCGCCGGGTACGGCGGGGTTGGGGTGCAGTCATTAGGGCCATGCTATCGGGACGGCGCCAAACGGTATAGCGAAGTGCACGCGACTGTCGCTGCCGAGAGAAAACGACCGGAGGGCGCGCAAGCGGGCCCCTGTGGCACACGCCTGGGCGGCCGTGGAAGGCCGCCGGCCGCTGTGGGCCGCCACGACCGCCCTGCGGCGCGGCCGGCCTCGCGACGGTGTCACACTTCTTTGATGGCGATGTCGATGTTGAATTCGCCGGTACTCACGACGAGAGGCACGATCAGCCGGGTGAGGTTGAAGGTCGCGATCGAACTCCCATGCCCGCAGAGGAGCATCGGGGGCGACATGTCGTTCGGGAAGCCAGCCTTCTCGAGGGCGATGCCGGCTTGGCCGGTGATGATGTTCGCGAGTTCGGCCACGGCACTCTGGGCCATTTCGTCGAAGGTGGGGACTGGCTCGCCGCCCATCATCCGCGAAGCGAAGTGCCTGCCCGTCTCCGAAGACATCGAGTAGATGACGAGGCCCGTGACTTTACCAGTGACCGCGATCATGGCGCTCACGTCGTTGGTGGTCTGGGGCGACCGGACACGGAACACGGTGCCCTTCACGACCGTTTCGCCGCACTCCTGTTGGAGCACGCGCGCTGCGGCTTCGACGAACGGCGCTATCAGCTCTAGCCGCGCCTTTTCGGCGGGGTCAGAGACCGAGCGGGCGGCCTCTTCGACGGTGATTTGGGCAAGCATGGGGACATCCTCCGTGGTGAATCCGTGATTGAAACGGAACGTGTGATGGGGTACGGGTCAGCCGGCCTTGAGGGCGTCGCCCAGCGCGTTGGCATAGCCCCCGAAGTCGTCGATATCGCTCGCGGTGACCGTGATGGTGGCCGGGATCACGCCCAGGTCCTCCATCCGGAGGCTGATCGCCCATCGCGCCCAGGTCTTGAGCAGGATGTCTCGCTGATACTGCGGATGACGGTTCCTGTTCATCTGGACGGTGATCTTGCGGTGCGCATCCTGCGAAATGTTCACCGTGACCGATGACATGCCGGCGCGCCCGCCTTCGACCTTAAAGGTCAGCCGGTGAAAGCCGGTGCCGTCGGTCTTGATGTCCGCTGACATGAGAACTGCTCGAATTGGTCTCGCCACAGCCATTAGTGGCCTCCACCGTAGGGCTTCACAAAACCATCGTCGTCAACCGTGCCGGAGATCTGTAGGGCCAACTTGCGTCCGCGGGTGCCGGGGGAGCCTGCAAACCGTTCGCAGTTCCCGATCATGATGTGCGTGGGGTCGCCAACCGGCTTGTCGAGGACGATGACGTCGCCGGGCGCCAGCATGGCGAGATCCACGGCCGGGACCACCGCGTTGCCGAGGACGGCCCGCAGCTCGACCGTCATTGGCATGAGATGTTCGTCACGGACCTTCTCCAGCGCTCCTGGCATCTTGCTTGACCGCGTCTCGAAGAGGGTTTGCCCGGTAAGCTTGGGCAGGATCTGTTCGAGGACAGTGAGGGGAAAGCAGAGGGAGATCCCACCGGTCTGTTCGCCGAAGCGGACTTCGTACCAGGCCGTCAAGACAAACTGGGAGCCTGGGATGGCCTGGACCAACTGCGGGCCGACGGCGATCTCGGTCACGTCGGGCTGGAGGCCGGGGACGACGCGGCCCCACGGTTCGATGAGGGCGCTGGCGATGTCCATCCCGATGTGGCGGACGAGGGCGGTCTCGATATCGGTCAGTTCCCGTTCGGGGCCATAGTTGAACTGTTTGCCCTTGCCACCGAGTAGCCGATCGACGATGCCAAACGCTACATCGAGGGCAAACGAGGCGACGGCGAAGCCGCTCAGTGGGTTCATATCGATGACGATCACGACCGAGTTCTGGCCGATCTGGGTGACATATTCCTCGTAGATGCCTCGTTCGAGGGCACTGAGGCGGGAATCGACGGGCGCCCGAAGGCGGTTGGAAAAGGCCGTCGCAAGCGCGCCGGAGACGCCCTGCTGGATCATCTGGAGGCCGCGGAGCTGTTCCTTGCTGAGTTTTTCAGGGTGGCGAAAGTCGTACGTTTTGATGCGATGGCCGGCGCCGTCGTTGCGAGACGCCACGGCCGCCGCCGGTCCGTCGTCGCCGCCGTCCTGCGCCTCGCCGTTCATGAGCGCGTCGATTTCCCGTTGGCTGAGGACTGCTGAATCGGCCATAGACACCCCGCGCCAGATTCGCACCAGGCCGGCATCGCGGGCAATTGGCGCTTCCCCACGACCGGACCACCGCGTCCCCTACGTGACCGCCCCATACGGGCGTTCCCCCAGCGGATTGCGGGGCGCGCCGGATGCCAATGGTGGACGGACGGCCGTAGCGTACCGGATGCAACCGCAACATCAGCGACGCACATCAGGAGGATCGGCAATGTCAGCATCGATCGGTAGCGCTACCCAGACGGCGGCGGAAGAGCACGTCGTTGTCTTCCGGCTGTCGAGCGAGTTCTACGCTCTGGAGATCCAGGCGGTACAGGAGATCGTGCGCATGCAGAGCATCACAACGATCCCCGGTTCCGATGCCTGGATCGAGGGCATCACCAACCTCCGTGGCCGCGTCGTACCTGTAGTCGACCTGCGCAAGCGCTGCGGCCTGGACCCGGCCGACCACACGGTCGAGACGCGGATCGTCGTCGTGAACTCCTCCAGCGGGATGGTTGGGCTCATCGTCGATGCCGTGACCGAAGTGATGCGCATCCCGGGCGACCAGATCGAACTGCCAAACAGCCTCGTCGCCGTGCCGGCCACCTACCACCTTCGCGGTGTGGCCAAGCTCGACGACCGCCTCATATCGCTCATGGACCTGGCCAAGGTGCTCCCGGCGCAAGAATTGACGGAAGTCGTCGAGGACGCCGACCAGGCCGCCTGACTTTCGCGGTCCTTGAATCTTGGTACATCTAGAGGAGAAATCTGTGGCTAAGGGACAGCCGATACACTTCGAACTCGACGACGACGACCTGAAGCTCTTCAGCGAGGAAACGGACGAGCAGCTCGAGTTGCTCGACACGTCGCTGGTCCAGCTCGAAGGCGAGCCAGACCCGGACCTTGTGCAACAGATCTTCCGTGCCGCCCACACGCTCAAAGGCTCGTCGGCGACGATTGGTCACAAGCGCATGGCGACCCTGACCCATGCGATGGAGAACGTCCTCGACATGGTCCGCCAGGACAAGTTGAAGCCGACGACGGAAGTCGTCGATGCGCTCCTGGCATCGCTCGATTCTTTGCGGGCGCTCGCCGAAGAGGTGCGCACGAGGGTGGATTCGGGGACGGTCACCGAACATCTCGAGGCGGCACTCCACGCCATCCTCGACGGCGGCGGGGCGGGCGAGGGCGCGCACTCCGGCGGCGCGGCGCCACCAGCCGGTACGTCGAGTGGCTCGAACGTCCTTTCTCCGGAGGTTGTGGCCGCGGCCCGCAGCGAACTCGCCACGGGCAGGTCGGTCCACAGCCTGAGCATCACCGTCGCGGCTGACTGCCCGCTGCCGAGCATTCGTTGCTTTCAGCTCCTCCAGGAGTTCGACGCCCTGGGCACCGTCCTGGCGACGGTCCCAGATCGGGCGGCGATCGAGGCGGGGAACAGCGAATTCACCCTCGCCGCCATCATCGCGAGCACGTCCACCGACGACGAACTCGTGGCGGCCATGCTGACCGTGACCGACATCGCCCACGTCGAAGCGGCCTCTCTTTCGGAGGCTGACCTGGAAACGGCGCCGGCCCCAGCTGTCGCTGCCCCAGCGGAACGGCCCAGGCTCCGCGTCGTCGAGCCTTCGGGGGCAGCCGACGATGCGCCGCGCGCGGCGGCGCCAAAGAAGGCGACGGCGGGTGCGTCTGTCCGGATTGACGTTGAGCGGCTGGACGGCCTCATGAACCTCGTCGGGGAGCTGGTCATCGACGGGACACGGCTGCAGCAGATCCGGCAGCACCTGACGCCGTTCCTGAAGAACGCTAACCTCAGCGAACTGACCGAGAACTTCGAGGAGACGACCGCTCACCTCGCCCGGATCACCGATGAACTCCAGGAAGAGATCATGCGGAGCCGCATGCTTCCCGTGCGGTCCGTCCTCACCCGCCTACCGCGGCTCGTCCGTGACGTTGCCGCAAAGTGTGGCAAGAAGGTGGAGCTGATTACGAGCGGCGAAGAGACGGAGCTGGACCGCTCGGTCATTGAGGAGATCTCCGACCCGCTGGTCCACATCCTGCGTAATGCGGTGGACCATGGCATCGAATCGCCGGCCGACCGCCTCGCCGCTGGCAAGCCAGAGACGGGCACGATTACGGTCACCGCCTGGAACCAGGAGACGTACATCTACCTCTCGGTGAAGGACGACGGCAAGGGGATCGACACCCAGGCCTTGCGGCGCAAGGCGGTGGAACGCGGCCTCGTGAGCAAGGACGCGGCGGATGCGGCGACCGACGAGCAGGCCGTCAACTACATCTTTGCGGCAGGGCTCTCCCTCGCCAAGACCATCTCCGACGTGTCCGGCCGGGGCGTCGGCATGGACATCGTCCGGACGAACATCGAACGGCTCAACGGCCAGGTAACCGTGCGGAGCAAGGTGGGCCAGGGCTCGGAGTTCATCATCCAACTCCCGCTCACCCTCGCGACCACTCAGGCGCTGATGGTTGAGGCGAACCAGACGGTGTATGCCGTCCCCCTCATCTCCGTAACCGAAGCGTTGGCCGAGCAGGACGCAGACCTCTACTCGGTCGCCGGCCAGCGGACGCTGCGGCTGCGGGGCCAACTGCTGCCGGTCCTCGACCTGGCTGAGGCGCTTGGCCAGTACAGGCCCATCCAGGACGAGGGGAAGCGGTACGTGGTGGCGGCCAAGCATGGCGACCGCCAGGTGGCCTTCCTGGTGGACGGGCTCCTGGGCGAACAGGACGTCGTCGTGAAATCGCTCGGCGACCTGATCGGCAACCGGAAAGGGCTGACGGGGGCGACCATCCTGGGCGACGGCTCGCTCGGGCTGATCATCGATACGGCAAGCCTGATGGGGGCATCAGCGTGACCAGTTCAACGGAGAAGAGGGAATCCAGATGGCAGTAACCCAGCAAGAACTTACAGCGCTTCTGACCAAGGTCGCGCGCGACGGAGCGACGCGCGGCGGCCGCGGCCTCAGCGGACTGATGGGCCAGGAGATCGCAATCCACATCCCAAACGTCCGCGCGGGCACCAAGTCCGACGCTTGTGACGCGGTGGGCGGCGAGGACGCGATCGTCCTGGGCTGTTACCTCGGCATGACCGGCGAAATCTCCGGGCACGTCATGTTGCTCTTCCCTGTCGGCCGCGCGCTCGCCTGCGCAGACCTGATGTGTGGGCAGGACCCTGGGACGACGACCGAGGTGGACGAAGTGGCCGAATCGGCCATCGGTGAACTGGGCAACATCGTCGGCTCGGCCTTCGTCAACGCCCTGGCCGACGCCACCAACCTCACGCTTCATCCGACAACGCCGACCGTGGTCCATGACATGGCGCTGGCCCTGGTGGAATCCGTCTATGCGGAGATCCTCGTCCAGGGTGGCGACATCGTGATGATCGACACCGTCTTCGAGGACGCCAACGGGACGACCGCCGGACTCCTCATCTTCGCGCCTGACCCCGCCTCGCTGGCGAACGTCATGGGGCTGGCGGCGTGACCATAGCCGCGGATCCTACACAGCGGGTCCACGTCGGCATCGGGGCGCTGGCGCTGAGTAAGGACAAGAACACGGTGCTCGTGGCCTATGGCCTCGGCTCCTGTATTGGGATCAGCGTCTTCGACCCGGCGGCGGGTGTCGGTGGGATGGTCCACGTGCTGCTGCCATCAAGTGATGGGAAAGCGCCTGACCCCCGCGAACCGGCGCGGTTCGCGGATATCGGCGTGCCGGCGCTCGTGGCCCGCTGCCTCGAGCAGGGTGCCCTGAAGGCGAGGCTCGTCGTCAAGATCGCCGGTGGTGCGAGCGTCCTTGGCGCTTCCAACGGAGAAAAATTCAAGATCGGGGCGAGAAATGCCGAAGCGGTGAAGGAGCATTTGAAGGCACAGGGCCTTCGTCTGTCGGTCGAAGACCTCGGCGGTACCAAGGGGCGCACGTTGGAGCTGCATATTGCGGGCGGCAAGACGTTCGTCCGGACCGCGACTTCGCAAGCGGTGGAAATTTAAGGGGGCGACAATGACAACAATCCTCGTGGTTGACGACGCAGCGTTCATGCGCATGCGGATGTCCAAAATCCTCGGCGAGGCCGGGTACGAAGTGGTCCAGGCCGAGAACGGCCTGGACGCCATCGAGAAGTACAAGGCCAGCCGGCCGGATGCTGTCCTGATGGACATCACCATGCCGGAAATGGACGGCCTGACGGCGCTCAAGGAGATTCGCGCTCTCGACCCGACGGCCCGGATCGCGATGGTGACGGCGCTCGGACAGCAACAGATCGTGCTCGACGCGGTCAAAAGCGGCGCCAAGGACTTCCTCGTGAAGCCCTGTGAAGGTGAGCGTATCCTCGCCGCCGTCAGCAAGATGTGCGCCTGACGATGGAAGCAACGGCCCGCGCAGCGACGCGCAAGATCCGCGTCCTTATCGTCGATGACTCGGCCTTCATGCGCCGGGCGATCGACCGCCTCCTCGAACACCAGCCTGAAATCGAGATCGTCGGCCACGCCACGAACGGCGTCGAAGGCGTCCAGAAGGCGCTCGAACTTCGGCCCGACGTCATCACGATGGACGTCGAAATGCCGCAGCTCGACGGCGTGAGCGCGGTCACCGAGATCATGAGGGCCGTGCCCACATCGATCATCATGCTGAGCACGACCACGACGGAAGGCGCGTCCACGACCATCCGGGCGCTGGAAGCCGGCGCCATCGACTGCGTCGCGAAGCCGAGCTCCCTGAGCGTGGACCTTCAGTCCGTGGGCGAGCGCCTCTGCGCCGCCATCCTGCGGGCGCGAGACGTGCGGCCGCGTCACATCCGGGCGCTGCCCCGGCCCCTTACCGCTACACCAGCCCGCCCGGAGATGCCACGGCTCGCTCGCCCCACCGGCGCCAGCGGGAGCATCACCGTCATCGGCTCATCAACCGGTGGCCCGCCGGCCCTCACCCAGGTCATCCCTCAACTCCCGGCCGACCTTCCCTGCGGTGTCCTCCTCGTCCAGCACCTGCCGGCAACATTTACCGGCGCCCTGGCCCGGCGGTTGAACGACATCTCGCACCTGAACGTCCGCGAAGCGGTCGAGGGCGATGTCGTCTCAGCGGGAACGGTGCTCGTCGCCCCGGGTGATTTCCACATGACAGTCGATTCGCGGCGTGTCGTCCACCTCAACAAGGCGCCCGCCCTCCACGGCGTCCGGCCGGCCGTGGACGTGACGCTCGACTCGGTGGCCAGCGTCTACGGCGCGCGCGCCACGGTCGCCATTCTCACCGGCATGGGCAAGGACGGCGCCGCCGGCGCCGCCCGCGTGGAGAGTGCTGGCGGTCACATCATCGTCCAGGACGAGGCGACCTGTGTGGTCTGGGGTATGCCGAAGGTCACCAAAGAGCAGACCGCCCGGGCCCAGGAACTGCCCATCGACCGGATTGCCGCGGCCATCACCCGCTCGGCCAGCCAGAAAGCCGCCGGATAACCCATGAGTGAAGCACCAGACGTCGAGTGGTTGGGGTTTCGCGGCACCCTCGAACGCGCGATTGGCATCCCCCTCGCCGCCTACAAGGAGCCGCAGATGAAGCGGCGCCTGGCCACCATCATGACGCGCCGGGGCCTCACGGGCTGGCCGGCCTTCGCCAAGGCGATCCAGGCCGACGCCCAGCTCCTGAGCGACGTGAAGGACACGCTGACGATCAACGTCAGCGAGTTCTACCGCCAGCCGGAGCGTTTCGCCGACATCCAGAACGTCTACATCCCGAAGCTCCTGGCCGAGCGCAAGACGCTGAAGCTCTGGAGCGCCGGCTGTTCGGTCGGCTGTGAGCCCTACTCGCTGGCGATGATCCTGAACGAGGTGGACCCGAAAGGCGCCCACAGCGTGATCGCCACCGATGTGGACATGCCCATCCTCAACCGTGCCCGTGGCGGGGCGGCTTACCCCGAGGCCGAGATCCGGTCAGTCCCGCCGGCGATCCTGAAGAAGTACTTCGTGAAGAAGGGCGACGGTTACGACGTTGCTGAAGAGATCAAGCGGAAGGTCCAGTTCCGGCGGCACGACCTGCTCAAGGATGCCTATCCGTCCGACCTTGACCTCATCCTCTGCCGCAACGTCGTGATCTACTTCACTGAGGAAGCGAAGGCAAAGATCTACGCGGGCTTCTCGAAGGCGTTGCGGCCCGGTGGCTTCCTATTCATCGGCGGCAGCGAGATGATCATGCGGTCGCAGGATGCCGGCTTCAACCCCAGCGGGACCAGCATCTACCAGCGCGCCGCCTAAGGCCGCGTTGGCGGCCGTCGGGAGCAGCTTCCAGGCGAAATAGTGGCAGAGGACGGCACAGCCGGCCCCGGCCAGGAGGTCGAGCACGTAGTGCTCGGCGAGGTACACGAGGGCGGCGCCCATGACGGCCGTATAGATGAGCAGCGGCCAGGCGAACCGGGGAGCATGAACGCGGGCCCAGAGATACATGGCCATCGTCACGGCCAGGTGGATCGAGGGCATGGCCGCCACCGAGTTTGGCTCGCCCAGGGATGCATAGAAGCTCCTGTAGGTGCCGGCATCGACCCGGCCGCCGACGAAGTCCATGACGCGGTAGGCGCCATCCAGGGCGCCTTCCTGGCCGGCCAGCCAGGGCGGCGTCGTGGGCAGGAGAAAGAAGAGCACGAGCCCCGCATACATCGTTGCCACGACCAGCGTCACGTAGCGAGGGAAAAGTTCACGGCGCCAGATGAAGATCGCGATTGCGGCCGCATGAGGGGCGATGAAGAACGACCAGTGTACGGCCACGGCGAGGACATCAAGCGCCGACGTGTGGGTCGTGGAAAAGAGACGGCCCTGGAGCCAGGTCACCGGGTCGGCGCCAGCGAAGAGCAGCCGGTCGGCGTCGATCGCGTAGGTCGTACGGATGGGGATCGCCGTTTCGTCGGCGTAGGAGCGAAGGAGCGTATAGGCGAAAATCCCGGCCACGTAGACGAACCACCAGCGGCGCTGCCTCGTCCGGCGGACCTCGGGGAGGGCGAGGACGGCACAGATTCCGAGGAGCGCCCAGCCGAGCCAGACGTGGTCTTGCCACAACCGCGTGGCGACGGTGAGCGCCAGGGCGGCAAGGAACGCGCTCTGGACCGCCAGCAGTACAACGCTGCCGGTGGTGGGGGCCACGCCCCCGGCGGCCGGTGTCCCCGCCGACCCCGCGCCCGTGGCGCGTGCCGGGGGAGTGCCATAAGCCATCTTCCTACCCTACCGCCGCGCACGCACTCGCGAAAGGGTTACACTGTGCATGGCTTCACAACAGGCGGGCGTGGCGGTTCGCCGGAAGAGGGCCAGTTACATGCGGCGATTCCTCGTAGGGATGCTCTTCACGGCCGCGAGCCTCGTGCTCCTCGAACGGCTCATCGACTGGCGCACCGCGTTTTCGGTGCTCCAGGGAGCGGATATCACCTTCATCGCCCTGGCCGTGAGCTGCCTCATCTTCTCCCTTGCGGCGAAGTCTGTCCGCTGGCGGCTCCTCCTCCCCTCCGATTCCACGGTGACGACGCCCCGCCTGTTCCGGATCATGCATATCAGCTTCATGCTGAATAACGTGCTCCCGGCACGATTGGGCGATGTGGCGCGGGTCGCCATGACGTCGATGCAGCCGGACCTGCGGGTTGGCCACGTCCTCTCCTCGATGCTCACCGAGCGGGTGGTCGATTCCGTAACGCTCCTGACCTGCTTCGTCCTGGTCAGCCCGTTTCTCCCGATTCCAGGCCAATACGTCTCATGGTTGGAGACAGCCTGGATCGCGCTTGCCGCCATCGCCACCGTTGTGCTGGCCGCGGTGATCCTGCACAAATGGCTTGGGCGGATCGTCTCTCACGTGCCCTTGCCCCGGGCCGTCCAGGGCAACACCCGGCTGGAAGAGGAAGCGCGGTCGTTTCGCGACGGCTGGCGGCAGCTCTTCTCCCGCCGCCGTGTGACCCAGATCTGGGTCTCCTCGGCGGTGGCCTGGCTGGGGGCGTTCGCGATCAACTACCTGCTGATGCGTGCCCTGGCGATCGAGGTGCCGATCACGGTCGCGGTGCTCCTGACCTGTACGACGAATCTCGCCATGCTCATCCCCTCGTCGCCGGGCTACATCGGCGTCTTCCATGCGGCAGCAACGCTCTCCCTGATCCCCTTCGAGGTCGGCGAGGCTCGCGCCCTGAGCTTCGCCATCCTCGCTCACCTGGTGAACGTGCTGCCGGTGAGCATCCTGGGCGCGATCTTTCTCCTGATCGGCCGGGAGTCGTTGTCGTTCAACCTCCAGGCGATCCGCAAGCGGCCGCCCGGCCAGAGTCAGGCCAGCTAAGGACGGGCAGCCTCGCGTGGGACGGCTAGCCCGCGGCGGCGAGGACGGCTGAAACCGCCTGTGCATCCGACAGCGTCCCGGTGCTCAGGACCATGTCGTACAGGGAAGGCTGCTCCTGGATGCGGAAGAAGCGGTCGAAGTAGTTCTTCCGTTCGCGGTCCGTGTGTTCGACTTCGTGGCGGGCGGTCTTTTCGTCCAGGCCCTTCTCCTCACGGAGCCGGGCTACGCGAGTCTCTACGGGAGCCGTCAGAAACACCCGCAAGAGGCCGGGCGTCCCCGCCAGGGAGATGCCAGCGCCATGGGCGCCGATGACGACCTTGCCCTCGGCGGCGACGCGCTTGACGACCTCCTGGATGATCGCCCGGTACTCCGGCCTCTCGTCCGGCATGGCGGCGAGGGGCGATATGCCCATCTCCGGCGATGGGACGCTCCCGAGCGACCGCACGATGCGCGCGATCAACGACTCTGACTTCTCGACCGAAGCGACCTGGTCCGCTTCGACGCCGGCCTCTTTGGCGGCAAGGTCCAGGATCTCGTTGTTCAAATACCGGAAGTTCAGCCGGGTGGCGACCTCCCGGGCGATGGTCTCGGCGTGTGCGCCATCGGTGAACGCTATCGTGACAACTCCAACAGACATCAATCAGCTCCTGACCGGAAAACAGTGCGGCCGTGTCTGGCCGCGATTGGGTGGCTAACGTTGGTACCGGCTCCGGGCGGCTACGCCGTCATGAACCCATGCCCCAGTCGATAGCGTTGCGGAGAAGGATCTCGAAGGCCGGCTCTTCCCAGGTGACGCGCAACGTCGGCGGTGTGCGTCCCTCGGGGTCCACGTTCGTATCGACGAACGGCTGGCTGTTCGTGGACGGCGTGTGGCAGTGTCCGAGAGCGACGTAGCTGACGCCACCCTCACCTACGTCGCGCGTGTAGGCGATGACGCGGGTCTTGCCGTCGGCCATCAGGGCGGTGTCCTCGTCGTAGACGAAGCCGAATCCGGGCGGCGAAGGGTCGGGCCCAAGCTCGGCCGTGAGGAAGACGTTCGAGTCCTCCGGGTGCTGGAGCTCAATCATGTACGGCTCGTCCACCACCTCGAACGACCGGGGCAGTCCGTCGGTGAGCTGCTGTCCCGGGCCACGCACATCGACCTGGAAGCGGCGGACGGGCGGATGGTTGATGAAAAACCCGCCCATCGCCTCGTGGTGCTCCATCTTGACCATCCTGCGCGAGCGCGAGCCTTCGATCCGGGCCGCCTTGCCGCCGCTCGTGCCGTGCAGGGCGAGCCAGCGGCCCCCCTCCTTCATCCACTCGCGGACGAGGCGGGCCTGGTCGTCGTTCAGGTAGGGCCCGGCCGTGTAGGTGATCATGAGACGGGAGCGCGGCAGCCACTTCTCAACGTCGATGTAATCGTTGGCGACGCTGCAGTGGATCTCCTTCTCGGCCAGCAGTTGAAGCAGCCGGAGGCGTGCATAGTCGTGGTCATGCCCGGCCGGCTGGCCCGGCGGATAGCCGCCTGCGATGAGATGCACCCGTTGTGGTTGTTCAGTCATCCTGGTACCTCCCGGCGTCGTCCGCTCCGCAAAGTTCGTGCTGAGACTAGCGGGTCGCGTCCGAACCGTGAAGCGGGACAGCAATCGGTGTCGCTGAGGTTCGGTGCGGCGCGCGAGTTCGGCGGCCGGATGGCACCACTACGCACCGGCGCGGGTGACGCAGGGCGGGCGCGGCAACGCGGGGCACTCGGTGTGAGTGCCCCGCGTGAGATTGAGGTGTCGCGTCATTGGGGCCGGGGTTCTAGCAGTACCATCCAAACCGGAGCGACGAGATCGTGTCGTTGCCGATGCGGTTGTCGCGCAGGTCGAGGTCGTCCGCCGTGATCACCTCACACGTCCCCGTGTAGTTGATGCCGTGGTAGACCGAAAACACCAGTCCGGGCGGCACCTGGATGGACGAGACCGTGTTGTCAAAGATGCCACCGGCGATCAGACTAAGGTCGGGCACATTGCCGGTCACCTCCCGTGCCTGGCCGCCAAACCAGCCGGCCGTGTAC
>JBJXGC010000212.1:0-7372 GCA_046154545.1 Dehalococcoidia bacterium
TGGCGTCGGTGTTGGCGCCGGGGTGGAGGCGCTGTTGCCCAGGACGGCCGACTTCGGCGCCTCCACCGCGGGCCTGATGACAACCGCCGCCGAGGCTGGGAGCTTCGGGCCGGCGGTTGAAACGCGAGCCACCGCAGCAGCCGTGGAAATCTCCTCCGCGTCCGCCTGGACCCCGGAGGAGGCTTCGGACGGGCCCGTCGCAAGCCCCGGCGGTGTCTCAAGGATGAGGACCATCGCAGGGACCGGAGCGAGCGGCGCCTCGCGCAGGCTGGCACTGGTCTCAGACGTGGCGTCTGAATGGCCCGTCATGTCCGGTGACCCCGAGACGGTGAGGCCCGCAACGGCGGCGCTGATCGTGATGGTCACGGTCGCGACGGCTGCCGCCAGCGACCCCAGGGAAAGGCCACCACCGACCATTCCCGTGCCAGCGACTCCCGCCCCAACCAGGCCGCCAGAGACTGCTGCCCCACCAGCCGCCGCGCCCGCAACCGAGGCGCCCAGGGCGGTCCCGACGGCCTGCTGGGTGGTCAACGTCTGAAGCAGGGACTGGAGCATCGAGACCTTGGACCCGAGCGCGGGGACGAGGGCGAGGCTGCTGAGCACGGCTTCCGGCGAAAGCATCTCCTGGCGCTGTGCCTGGCACGAAGCGCAGCCGTTCACGTGCTTCTCGATGCGCTTGCGGATCTGCGGCGAAAGGACCGTCGCGCCGGACACTTCCGCATCCAGGGTGGCGCAGGCCCGGCGGCCCTGCTGCAGCATGCACAGCGCCCCAACGGACTGTCGGAGCGCAGCCTTGACCCTGTTCAGCTTCACCGCTGCGTGGTTCTTGCTGAGCCCGAGGACCTCCGCGAGTTCGGGAGATTCGAGGCCCTGGCGCACGTGCAGGTCGAGGATGGCATACAGACTTCGATCGAGCCCGGCCGCGGCCTCCCAGACCATCGTCCCGGCAGCCGCGGCTTCAGCCGAAGCATACGGGTCGGCCAGGCGGTCGGTATCGACGACGTCGAACGTCCCCGTCTCGCCCCCCTGCCTGAAACCGGAGAGGTGCGCCACGGTCCTACGCCGGCGAATACGATTCAACGCATCTCGGTGCGCAATGGTGAAGAGCCAGGCCTTGAACCGATCCGGCTGCTCGAGCGTATCGAGCACTTCGAACGCCTTGATGAAGACATCCTGGACGGCGTCGCTCGCTTCTTCCGGGTCGCCGAGCGTCCGGACGAGGAAGTCGTACAGGCCATCGAAGAAGCGGCCATAGAGGGCAGCAACCGCCGCCCTGTCCCCGCGGCGCGCGGCGACAACAAGCTCGAGGTCTGACGCGGACGCCGCTGGACTCAATGCCGCCACTACTCCTGTTATGGAAGGATAACGTTACCCCAAGGTATGAGGTTAATGCCTTAGGGCGTTCCCGCATTTTTCTTGACCCTTCGCGAAGCGTCTAATCGTGTGTCGAGGATGAGTCGTGCCCCGTCGTCGATGACGTCTCACGCCCGAACCAGCCTCGGTCGATCCCGGTGAACGTGACGAGCGGTAGCACCAGTACTGCAACAGCAGCGGCCATGGCGAGCAGCGGGCCACGATTCGTCCTGATGAACCCGGTTTGCCGTTGAGCGTACGTATTGCCGCTGGCTTCGGCGAGGGAGCGTGCCCGCGAACGCAGACGCAGGCTGTTGCCCATGACGCTCACCGAGCTCAACGCCATGGCGCCGCCAGCGATAATCGGATTGAGCAAGCCGAGGGCCGCGATCGGGATAGCGAGCACGTTGTAGGCGAACGCCCAGGCGAGGTTCTGGCGGATGGTGCTGAGGGTCGCGCGGCTCAGAGCGATGGACTCCGCGATCTTCGAGACGTCTCCGTGCAACAGGGTGATGTCCGCCGCCTCCATCGCCACATCAGTGCCAGTCGACATCGCGAGGCCCACATCGGCGAGCGCGAGGGCCGGTGCGTCGTTTACCCCGTCACCGACCATCGCCACCCGCAGGCCCGATGCCTGGAGCGACCGCACGAATTCCAGTTTGTCCGCCGGGACAGCCCCGGCACGCACTTCACCGATACCAACAGCCTCGGCGGCCGCCCGGGCCGCCCGTTCGTTGTCGCCTGTCATCATCACGACCCGCAGCCCCTGCCCGCGCAGCGCGGCCACCGCCCGCGGGGCGTTCTGCTTCACGTCGTCAAACACGCCGAACACGCCTTCGACCACGCCATCGACGGCCGCGAACAGCACCGTGCGCCCCAGCGCCTCGAGCCGGTCAGCTTCTTCCCGGTCGCGGGGCCGGATAGCGATCTCCCGCTCCTCCATGAGGCGGCTGTTCCCGGCAAGGACGTGGCGGCCATCGACCGTCGCTTCCACACCCCGGGCCGTGATCGCCGCGAAGCCCGTCGCCGGGGCTAACGTGTAACCCGACTCCACCGCCGCATCGACGATCGCGCGGCTGAGCGGGTGCTCGCTCGCCGATTCGGCCGCCGCCACGAGGGTCAGCAAGGCCGCCTCGCTCATCGCCCCTGTTGGGATGACTTCTGTCACCACCGGCCGGCCCTCGGTCACCGTCCCGGTCTTGTCGAGGACGATCACGTCGAGGCTGCGCGAACGCTCCAGGACCTCCGCGTTGCGGATGAGGATCCCACGCGACGCCCCCATGCCAGTCCCCACCATGATCGCCGTGGGCGTCGCCAGGCCCAGCGCGCAGGGGCAGGCGACCACAAGCACGGCCACGGTCGCCGTCAGGGCAGTCCGCCAGTCGCCGGCCGCCAGCCCCCAGGTGAGGAACACGCCCACCGCGATGACGATGACGATCGGCACAAAGATCGCCGACACACTGTCCACGAGCCGCTCGATCGGCGCCTTCGACCCCTGCGCCTCCTCGACCAGCTGCGCCAGCCGGGCGAGGGCCGACTCCGCCCCCACGGCCGTGGCTTCGACGTACACCACCCCGTTCTGGTTCACCGTGCCGCCCATCACGCGGTCACCCACGCGCCGTTCCACCGGGATCGACTCCCCGGTCAGCATCGACTCATCGATCGTGCTCTCACCCTCGCGGACGATGCCATCAACGGGCACCCGCTGCCCCGGGCGGACGACGACGATGTCACCCGCCACCACCTCCTCCACCGGCACCTCCGCCTCAACGCCGTCCCGCACGACCGTCGCGCTCCGCGCCGCCAGGCCGAGGAGCGCCCGGATGGCCGCCGACGCCTGCCCCTTTGCCGTCTCCTCGAAGTACTTGCCCATCGTGATGAACACCAGGACGGCCGTGCTTACATCGAAGAACGTATGGGCGCTGCCGCCGCTGACCACCACGCCGGCGCTGTAGGCGTAGGCCACGGTCGTGCCAAGGGCCACGAGGACGTCCATATTGGGGTTCAACTGTCGCAGGCTCGCCCATCCGCCCCGGTAGAACCGCCACCCGAGCCCGAACTGGACGGGCGTCGCCAGGCTGAGCAGGACCCAGCCCGTGAGCTGGTGGCTCCCGCCGAGGGCCAGCCCGGCGATGTCCATGGCCATGGCGATGACGATCGCCGGGACGGCGAGGGCCGACCCGCCGAGGAGCAGCCAGAGCGTACGCCGCGCCGCTTCGTCCCTCGCGACCGTCCGCTCGGCCGCCGGGGCAGTGGGCGCCGCGTGGTAGCCGGCCTTCTCGACCGCCGCGACCAGCAGCTCGATGGGCACTGGCGCGGCCAGGGTGACGCGCGCCGTCTCGGCCGCGAAGTTCACGCTGGCGGTCTCCACGCCGCCCACCTTGCCCAGGGCGCGCTCCACCCGCCTCACGCACGAGGCGCAGGTCATTCCGTTTATGTCGAGTGTGATTGCCTGATCGGTAGCCATCGCTGTCGCAGTGTCCCCGCTAACGGGTCGTAGCCGCGTAGCCCTCTTCGGCGACGGCGGCCATCACCTTCTCCACATCGACCAGCTCGCCCGAGACTTCGGCCGAGTTCGATTCGAGGCTAACCTTAACGTCTAGTACGCCGGGCACGTCCTTCACGGCGGTCGTGATCGCCTTCACGCAGTGTTCGCAGGTCATGCCGGTGATGTCGAAGGTGATGGTCTGAGCCATGGTTGGGTCTCCTCGTGGTAGTTGAGTGTTGCTGGCCCGCCCCGGCCGTGTCGGCGGCCGGTCGGTTACGAATCGCCGGGCCCCTGGACCTTATACAGGCGCAAGAGTTCGCTGATCGCCCGGTCGGTCTCCCCGCCGGTCATCTGTTCGACCACGTGCGTCCGCAGGTGCCCCTCGATGACAAGCCCGTCCAGGCTCCGCAGCGCCTTCTGGATCGAAAGCGAAAGGTCGAGCACGTCCATACAGTACCGGTCCTCCTCGACCTGCTTCTGGAGGGCCGCCACCTGCCCGCCGATAATCTTCAGCCGCCGAAGGGCCTGTTCGCGCGCGACGGGTGTCATGGAAGGAGTATAGGGTACCCCCCTATCCCTATGCAACGAAGGCGTCTCGGCGGTGACGCTTGTTCGTCTGGTGAACACGCCGTCCGACCCCAGGCCTTACGCCAGGGCCAGCGCCTTCCGAGCGCGGAGGCTCTCGATGTTGCTGAGCATGGCACTGGCGTAGTCGGCCGCTTCGCCGCGCGTCTTCATCCCCTGGAATTGGGCGATGATCGCCTTCCGTTCCTCGTCGTCGTCCGAACAGAGTTCGAGCTCCGTCTTGAGCAGGATCCCGAGAAAGCCCGGGAGGTTTCCGGAGTCGGGGATCGGGTCGGCCGCGGACCCGGGCACTCCGGTCGCCCCGGGGGCCACCGCGGCGAGCGCTGCCGGGCGGGCCACCGCCGGGGGCGCCGGGTTGACCAGCGTCGTGGGGCAATCGGTGCGGGGTGTCGGCAGCGAGAGGAGGTGGAGGACGTTGTTCGCTGTGTCGTCCCGCTGCGTCATCGCCGGGAGACCGAGCATCGCCTCGACCGTTGCCGGGACGCTGGCGTGGTCGTAGAGCGTGTGATCCACGGGCAAGTTCTGTGGGATAAGCGGGGAGACGACGACCGCGGGGACGCGCACGCCGTACTGCTGGAACGTGAACCCGTACTGGTTGAGGCCCGCGGGCGGGCTGTCCGCCGGGGCGACCGCCTGCCCAGGTGCAAACGAGTCGTAGTAGCCGCCGTGCTCGTCGTACGTGATGATCAGGACACTCGAGTTCCACAGGGGCGAGTTGCGGATGGCCTCATACGTCGCCTTAATCAGACCCTCGCCGCCGTAGACGTCGTCCATCGGGTGTTGCGAAGAGCCCCCCGTATAGGTGCCGAACGCCACGTCGCCGTAGTGCGGCTCGATGAAGGTGTACTGGTACGGGTAGGGGCCCTGCAAGTCGGAGGCGAAGTGTGAGAACGAGTTCACGTCGAGCGCCGTGATCCCCTTCAGCGAAGAGACCTGCGCGATGGCGCCTGGATTCAGGGACGGAGTCGGGACCGGGTCATCGCTGAACTGGTCGTTGTTGTCGTTGTACAGCCGGTAGTTGCAGTTGTGGGTGGTGAGCAGGTCGTAAATCGACCCGTGCGGATAGACGAAGCCGAAGCCGGGCACCTCCCATCCCCCCATCTGGGGGGTCGAGGGGCTGTGGTCCAGGCCCGCCGAAGAAGCCCCGTGGACGAAGAAGCGGTTGGGCCAGGTCGGCCCGGGGAGGGACGAGAACCACTGGTCGCAGAGTGCGAACTCGGTCGCAAGCTGGTAGAGCACAGGCAGCTGCGTGGGCGTGTTGAAGCATTGCATGATGTCGCCGATGGCGGACGCGGGCGGTACCGGGCCCTCCGTCGTCGTGGTGGCGTAGTTCGCGGCAAACCCCGAGTTGTTGATCGGCGGGTAGATCGTCCCGGGCTGGTAGATGGCGCCCGGCCCGCAGAGCTGTTCGACCACGTCCGGGAACTCATGGCCCGGGTCCGTAGGCATGCTCGGGGGCGCGTTCCCCTGGACGTTGTAGGTCACGCCGTTGTAGCTGTTCGCGTTCGCCGGCGTCGCCGCGATGATGCCGGGGATGCCGGAGAGGGCGAACATGTTGTCGAACGAGTGGTTTTCGAGCATCAGCACGAAGACGTGGGAGACCTGGCCCGAGTATGGGCCGATGTACTTCATGGAATCGCTGCACCCACCCGACGGCAGCGGGATGTTGAGTGAGGTCGTGCTGGCCGTGAGCGTGATCGTCTTGCCCACATCTTTGCTCTGGAGCTGGCACTCCTTCCAGTTGGGGTAGATCACCGTCCCGGGGTTGGCGTAGACCCCCGGGGTTGCCCCGTCCATCACCGAAAGCTGGACCGACCACAGGTCCAGCTCCCCGTAGCAGCCGAAGCCCGTGGGAAAGTAGACCGTCAGCGGGCCAACGGTCTCGCCCGGCTGGGCCACCCACTCGCCGGTTTGCTGGCCGTAGTAGCAGGACCCCGTCGGCGTGTTCTTGTGCATGAGGCGGACGACGGCCGAACCGTCGGTCGCGTTGGTAACGTAGATGGTCGCCGAGTGCTTGGTTGCCACGTGCCGTGAAACCTCATTCCGTAGGGTATTTCCGCTCAACCCAGCAGGCGACTATACATTATTCTGAGACCGTATGTGCAAGGATCCGGTAGGCTGTGGCCTGTGCGAATCGGTGCCCACGTCTCCTCCGCCGGCGGCCCCGCGAACGTCTTCCCGCGGGCGGCGGAGATCGGCGCTGAGGCCGTCCAGCTCTTCATTTCCGCGCCCCAGCAGTGGCGCCTGCCGGCGCTCACCGGCGAGCAGGTGGCGGCCTTCCGCGAGGCGAAGGCGGCCGCGGACATCCCCGCCTTCTTCCACGGCGTCTACCTCATGAACTTCGGCAGTCAGGACCCGGCGATCCTCGAGAAGTCGGTCGCCTCGCTCGCCTCCTACCTCGATTGGGCGCCAAAGCTGGATGTCGTGGGCCCGGTCTTCCACGTCGGCAGCCACCTCGGTCTCGGCTTTGAGGCCGTCCTCTCCCAGATCTGCCAGCTGCTTCGCCAGGCGATGGAGACAGCCCCGAACGGCGCCCGCGTCATCCTCGAGACCAACGCCGGCCAGGGCAACTGCGTCGGCCGCACCTTCGCCGAACTCGGTGCGATCATCAAAGGCCTCGACAACGACCACCGCCTCGGCGTCTGTATCGACACCTGCCACGTCTTCGCCATGGGCTACGACATCGCCTCGCGTGAGGGCTGCGAGCTGGCGATGGAGGAGTTCGACCGCGAGATCGGCTTCGACCGCCTCGTCTGCGTCCACGCGAACGACAGCAAGATGCCCCTGGGGGGCGTCCGTGACCGCCACGAGAACATCGGCGACGGCCACATCGGCCTCGACGGCTTCCGCACGGTGATGTCGCACCGCGCCTTCGCCGATGTGCCCTTCCTGCTCGAAGTGCCAGGCATCGAGGACAAAGGCCCGGACGCCGAGAACGTCCGCCGC
>JBJXGC010000023.1:0-3017 GCA_046154545.1 Dehalococcoidia bacterium
CGCTGCTGGACGCCTTCTTCGCCGGGGCGACAAAGAAGGCGCGGATCCCGGACAGCGCCTTCCACCTCGGCTCCATCCGGCGGGCGCGGCGCAAGTTCCAGGCCCCCCCGGGCACGCCGGGCTGAGCGGATCCGGGACGTTCGCGACCTGGCTCGGACCGACCACGCTCAGGCCTCCTCTTCGGCAGGTGAGTGAGGGCCACCCGGTTCCGCCGGCGGCGCCTCGATCCACCAACGGGCGATGCGGTGCCGAAGCCGGTCCCAGGCCTCGCGTTGGAAGAGGAGGAGCATGCCGAAGCCGAGCAGGGCTGTGCCCAGGAGCCCGAGGAGGAGCCAGTAGGGCACCGCGACGTAGCCGCCGGTCACCCAGCGGACGGCGATGCCGGTGAAGGTGAGGATGCTGGCCGGCACCAGTCAGCGCGCGTGCAGGACGAGGCCCACCGCGAGGAAGACGGAAGCGAGGCCGATGAGTTCGAATCCGAACTTCGCTCCGCCGGGGTCGAAACTCTGCTCAACCGGGGGAAGCACGAGGAAGAGCGCGCCAACGACCATCGTCGCCTCGTGCAGCTCCATCTGGTCCCCGAAAAGGGACGGTGTCCGCCGGTAGGTCAGTGACAGCAGGATGACGTACACGCCCACCGGGGCCGTATAGGCCTGGACGTTCGAGGGTTCTGCCGTCGCGATCGCCATGAGGAGCGCCGTGAGGAGGCCGAGCGTCCCCGGGATCCAGGCGGCGCGGAGGCGCAGCCGCCAGCCCTCGGCGGTGACGGCCGCCGCCGCCGAGGCGAGGACGACGGCGGCGAGCGCCCATTCGCGTGTCTGGACGAGCGGCTCCGCAGGGGAGAGCGCCTGGCGCTGGTTCTCGAGGAGGATAGCCGACACGCCCGCCGAGAGGATCCAGGGGACCCAGGAGAGGAGGGCGATCACGGCGTCAGGCTCGTGCCTCAACCTGCTGTAGCGCCGGAGGGGGTAGAGGGCGAGCCAGCAAACCGTCGCGAACCCCGCGTAGGCGGCGGGCAGGAGCGCCGGGTCGAGGTCGCGCCAGCCCCAGAAGGTCCAGCCGGTGAGGGAGAGGAAGGAGGCGGCGAGTCCCGCGAACGTCCAGCGGCCGGTGGTGGCGAAGGCGATGGCTGGGCCCGCCGCGCCGATGGCGAAGACCGCCGTGGCGACGCCGTAGGAGGGGTAGGAGAGCCCCGCTGCGAGGGAGAGGGCGGCGAGCGCTATCGGCACCAGGGCAAAGGCGACGGCTGGCCTGCGCCCGCCGATCACGACGCCGGCCCAGGCCAGGGTCCCGGTGAGGGCGAACGCCCAGGCACGATCGGCATCCGCCACTTCGAAGACGGCGTTGCCAAAGCCGATAGCGGCGAGGACGAAGGCGACGGCGAGCTGGAACAGGAGCACGCGTTCCGTCGCACGCTGGCGGTTCGCAACCGGCTCGATGACGAGCATCGCGACCGTGCCCCGGGCGCCGGCGCTCACGCCAAGCAGCAATGCTGCCGACGCCGCGGTTGCGGCGAGACCGAACGCTGGATGCTGGTAGTGCACGGGGAGAAACACGAGCGTTGGCAGCGCCGCGAGGGCGAGCCCGTATGTCCATCCGTACCGCGTGAGGGCGGGCACGCGCGCCCAGGCAGGGAAGGTGGCGAGGAGGGCGGCGCCCACCCCGAGTGCCGGGAATGGCCACCACTCCGGAGGGGCGTCGAGCGACCAGAGCAGCGCGCCGCCGCCGGCGGCGGCAAGCGCAGGAAGCAAGAGCAGCCCTCCCGCCTGGCGCCGCACGGCGTCCAGGATGGCCCCGGCCATCAGCACCGCATACGCGGCCGGCAGCTGGGCGCGGTCGGGTTGATCCGCCAGGGCGGCGAAGTGGGCCCAGCCGAGGGCGAGGGTGCCCGCCACGAAGGCCGAGCTTCGCCAGTTCTCTCGCCGCGGGGCGGGCGTGACCGAGAGCACGGTGTAGCCGAGCGCGGCCCCTGCCACCCAGCAGCCGAGCCAGGAGAGGGGCATGTCCCCTGCCGCCCAGACCAGCGACGCGCCGAAGCCCACCGGCAACCAGGGGGCGATCGCGAAGCCGTCGCCCAGCTCCCAGCGCCAGCGGGCGAAGGCGGCCACGTAGGCCACCAGCACGACGCCATAGGCGACCGGCAGCGCGGGACGGTCCAGTCCGCCATCGGCGATGACCAGGTGCGTGAGGACGAGGGCGGTGAAGCCGGAGAAACCCGCGCCCTGCCACCACACGGAGCGGGCCGGGCGGTCGAGGTGAGCGAGCAGGAGGTAGCCGAACGCGGCAGCCGCGAGGAGGCCGCCCCACCACTCGACTGTGAGCGCCCAGGCTGCCCAGGCGGTGGCAATCGCGGTGAACGAGGCGAGGACCGGCAGACTCCCCGGGGCGGCACGCCACTGCCAGCGCCAGCGGACCGTGGCGGCCAGGGCGCCGAAGAGGACCACCCCGTAGGCAGCGGGAAGGGCTGCGTGGTCCGTGCCGCTGCCGGCCATCGCCGAGTGCGCCCAGCCTAGGCCCGTGAGGCCCATCGCCGCCGCGGCACTCCCCCAGTAGCGGGCCGCAGAGGGCGCGGCGAAGTGGGCGATGACCAGGTAGCCCAGCCCCACGCTGGCGATGAGCGCGCCGTACCACTCGGCGTAAAAGCCGTCGGCCGCCCACCAGGCGCTGACCATCGCTCCCAGGCGCAGGAGCGGCGCGATGGCGAGGGCGGCCTTCCAGCGGAAGCGGGCGAAGGCCGCGGCCGAGCCAGCCAGGGCCACGACATAGGCGACGGGCAGGGCAACGGGCGCGGCACCTTCGGCTGTCATGCTCACATGGGCCCAAACGAGCCCTGCGGCGCCCATGGCGGCGGCCGCCGTCCCCCAGTAGCGCGCCGCCGGCGGAGTGGCGAAGTGGGCGATGACGAGGTAGCCGAGGCCGGCCGCGACGATGAGGGCGCCGTACCACTCGACGTGAAGGCCGGCTGCCGCCCACCAGGCGCTGATGACGGTGCCGAGCGAGAGGAGTGGTACCACGGC
>JBJXGC010000357.1:0-3977 GCA_046154545.1 Dehalococcoidia bacterium
CACGCCCGGCCAGAGACCCGCTCGTCCCAGCGGTCACCTGAACCGCGAAGTCGCAGCGCGGTTGTCATTCGCCGCCTGGGTACGCCGGTCGCCGGTTACACATACGTGGTCGGCGGTCGGCCAAGGCTTCGGCGCGTTCATGTGAGCATCCCGCCAGACGAAGCCGCTCTTACAGCTGTCTCGTCCGAACGCTCCAGCAGGATCGATGCGGCCTGCCGCTGCCCGGTTGTCGTCCAGGGCTTGTTGCCGGACATCCGGCGTCACACACACGTGATCGCCCGGGATCGCTTCCCGCCAGACAAATCCTGGCTTGCATTCGTCCTTGAATGGTGTGGGGCTTGGCACGGCTGTGGCAGGTCGTGGCGTTGGCACGGCTGTGGCAGGTCGTGGCGTTGGCGCGGCCGTGGGCGGTCGTGGCGTTGGCACGGTTGTCGCCGGCGCGCCTGTTGCGGTCGGCGCCGTTGTTGAAGGCGCTGGCGCGGGTGCCGGCCCGGGCCCGCCGCTCGACGAATCCCATGCCAGCGCAGTCCCAACGGCGACCGCGGCAAACGCAGTACCAGCCATAATCCCGATCGCCGCCCGCGAACGAAGCGAACGGAATCTCGAGGGCGTCTGTCTTCGGCTCGCGCCCGCCTCGAATCTCGGCGTCACCCGGTCTGAACCGCCGCGTAGCGATTCGACAAGCGCGTTCGCGTCCCGGTCGAACGACGTACCCCGGATCTCGAACGCGTTTCGCGCCGCCAAAGACTTGAGGCGGGCGGGAAGTGAGGCCTCATCGGGCATCGCCGCACCGTCGACCAGCACCGGCACCACCCGCACATCCATGGAGAGCGCGATCTCGACCTCAAACGCGTTCCAGTCGCGCTGCTGTCCCTCGGCGAGCGCGCCTCGCCGCGTCAACTCTTCGAGCCAGCGGGGGCCGATGAGCACGAGGACGGAGTCACAGGCCGACAGACGTTCCCTGATGACCTTCTCGAAGACCTGGCCCGGGCCGATATCGTCCGTATCGATGAATACTCGTTCCGGACCGAACGCTTGAGTGAGGCGTTCGTTCAGGCTGCGAGCCCATCCGGTCGAGTCTGACCGGCGGTAGCTGATGAAGATGCCGCGCATCGTGGCCTCCAAACCGGCGATCGAGAGGTGCACTCCATCGCCGAGCCGAGAATAGTGCTTCTCCGGTCGCACTTCCGTGATGTGCTTCACAGCGGAGACGAATGAGTTGCAGGCGGCATTCTCGGAGTTTCTGGACGCCGCCCTGTACTATCCCGCCCATGACCGACCTTCACTCGCTCGCCGCAGACAGCACCGCCACCCTCACGGCCTTCGAGGCCACGCTCCGCGCCATCAAAGACGCCGACCTCCACCGCGCCGACCCAGATGGCGGCTGGACGGTCGCCCAGGTCGTCTCCCACGTCCACCTCAGCGGGCTGCTCTTCATCGCCGACCTCGCCCGTCTGCGGCACCACGAGCACCTCTTCATGTTCCGGGAAGAGCTCGGCCACGACGTTATCGGCGCGCCGCCACCTTCTGCCGCGGAGGCCGCGGACCGCATCGCCAGCCTCCGTCTCGCCCTTGCCGACTGCCTGCCCGCCGCCGACCCGTCCGTGCTCGAAAAGACGGTCGATGTGCCGCCCTTCGGGAAACTCTCGATGTCCGTCCTGGCGCCGGGCATCATCGGCCACCTCACCGCCCACGCCGAACAGGCCCGGGCCATCCTCCGCAAGCGCGGCGCAATCGGCTGAGAGCGGATGGCAGCGCAGCCCCAGGTCCCAGGTGCCACGGGGTGTTCACGACGCTGCAATGACGAGCGGGTACGCTGATCCAGATGCGCCACGAATCCCCGGACTTCCCCAGCCCGCAGGCCGCCGCCGAACCCGTGGAGGAGGCGCCAGGTCGATGGCCCAACGCCGCGCGGGCGATGCGCGCCGTGCGCGAAGAACTCGCCAATCTCCACCCGCGTGTCGTGTTGGCGAGGCTCGCCCTGGCGGCCCTCCCGGATGACGTCGGCACCCGGACGAGGGCCCGGGTCCTCCGGCTGGCCGGGTTCAACGTCGGGCATGGCACCGTGCTCTCCGGAACGCCCCACTTCACGGGGCCGCGAGGGCTTCAGCGGAACCTGGCCATCGGCAGCCGCTGCTACATCAATGTGGGCTGCCGGTTCGACCTCAACGGCCGCATAGCCATCGGAAATGAGGTCGCCATCGGCCACGATGTCCTCTTCGTCACGGCGACGCATGTCACCGGCCCGGCCTCCCGCCGGGGAGGCCCGCTCGTCGCGAAACCCATCTCGGTGGGCGACGGCGCCTGGCTGGGCGCGCGCTGTGTGCTCCTCCCCGGTGTCACCGTCGGGTCCGGCGCCGTCGTGGCCGCCGGGGCCGTCGTGGCCAGCGACGTGCCGCCGAACACTGTCGCCGGCGGTGTCCCTGCCCGTGTCATCTCCGAACTTCCCATCTGAGCGTCCCCGCGGCGTGGCACGAACGCCGCTGCCCGATCCGCCCCCTCGTCGTATACTCCCGGCACCAACCTGATCGAGGGGCGCCCATGGCCAGACCGATCCTCCGTACGTCCTTATGCGACTTCCTTGGCATCGAATACCCGGTCATCTCGGCGGGCATGGGCCCGGTCGGGGGCGGCTCTGCCCCCGCGGCCGTGGCCGAACTTGCCGCGGCCGTCTCGAACGCCGGGGGCCTTGGCGTCATCGGCGGGGCCGGCTTCACCCCGGAGAAGCTCCGCGAAGAGATCAACAAGGTCCGGGCGCTCACCAGCAAGCCGTTCGGCGTCGACCTCCTCCTTCCTTCGAACTTCATGGGTGGCGCGGCCAGCGGCGAACTGCCCCGCGACCCCCGCGACCTCATCCCCGCCGAAACCCGGCAGGGCCTGCGCGACATCGCCGAATCGCTCGGCGTCGAATGGAAAGAGGCGCCTGCCCTCGGCACCGCCCTCGCCAACCGGCGCCCCGGCGCCGGCATGTCGGACGACCAGATGGAGGTCGTCATCGAGGAACGCATCCCCGTCTTCGCCGCTGGCCTCGGGAACCCGGCAGCCTTCGTCGAGCGTCTCCATGCAAACGGCACGAAGATCCTCTCGCTCGTCGGCAATACCAAAAACGCTAAGCGGGTAGCGGCCGCCGGGGTCGATGTCGTCGTCGCCCAGGGCACGGAAGCGGGCGGGCACACCGGCCGGATCGCGACCTTCGCCCTCGTCCCCCAGGTGGTCGATGCCGTCACGCCGACGATGGTGGTGGCGGCCGGCGGGATCGCGGATGGCCGCGGCCTCGCGGCCGCCCTCGCCCTGGGCGCCGTTGGCGTCTGGTGCGGCACAGCCTTCCTCGTCGCCGATGAGGCGAACCAGCCCGCCATCCAGAAGGAGCGCATCCTCGCGGCGACGGACGAAGACACGCGGATTACGAAGCTCTACAGCGGCAAGACCATGCGAAACATCACGAACCCGCTCATCGAGGCGTGGGACGCGAGCGGGATCCAGGCGCTGCCGATGGGCCTGCAGGGCGTCCTCGTCGGGGACCTCCTCTACTCGGTCCGCCAGGCCGGTAAGCCGGAGCTCCTGATGAACGCCGCCGGCCAGGTCTCGGGCTTGATCACCCGCGCCCGCCCGGCCGGGGAGATCCTCATGGACATGGTCCAGGGTGCAGCCGATATCCTCGCGAACAGGCTCCCCAACACGGTCACCGCGGTACCGGCGTGAGGCCCGCCGAGCGGCCGTCGCCGCCTTCACCCGTGTTCGCTCGCGCGCGGCGCCCAGGTGGCCGGTCATGGTAAGCGCGCTTGAGGGCCTCCGCGTCGTCGAGTTCTGCGACGAGATCGGCTCCTACTGCGGCCGCCTCCTGGCCGACCTCGGGGCCGAGGTGATCAAGGTCGAGCCACCAGGCGGCGGGATCCAGCGCAAGACGCCGCCCTTCTACAAGGACACCGTCACGCCAGACACCTCGCTCGCCTTCTGGGTGCACAACACCTCGAAGA
>JBJXGC010000358.1:0-22059 GCA_046154545.1 Dehalococcoidia bacterium
CAGGACGATTGGAAGACCGTGTCGCGGTTGTGACCGGGGGCGCCAGCGGGATTGGGCGGGCGAGCGCCATCCGTTTCGCCGAAGAGGGCGCCCACGTCGTCGTCGCCGACCTTAACCCAGACCGCGGCGCCGAGACCGTGGCAGCCGTCAAGGCGCTAGGCCGGAAGGCGGCGTTCGTCCGCACCGACACCAGTTCGGCGGCGGATTGCGAAGCGCTCGCGTCTGCAGCGGTCGCGTCGATGGGCCGCATCGACGTCCTCCTCGCGGCCGCCGGCATCTCCCACGCCCTCTACGTCAGCGGCGCCGCCTCGGAGAGCGTGCAGGGCACCCGCGACGCCTCCCACCTCATCAACAAGCCCGTTGAGTACTGGGAGAAGGTCATCAACGTGAACCTCACTGGCGTCATGCTCACCAACCGCGCCGTTGCGCGGCTCATGGTCGAGAACGGCTGGAAGGGTTCGCTCATCAACATCGCCTCCGGTGCGGCCAAGATCCCGATCGTCGGGGCGGCCGACTACTGCGTCTCCAAGGCGGGCGTCTGGATGCTGACCAAGACGCTCGCGCTCGAACTCGCCGGGTACGGCATCCGTGTGAACGCTATCGGCCCGGGCTTCATCGAGACGCCCATGACGGCCAGCATGCGGGCCGACGAAGAGCGGGTCCGCCGACTCATCTCCGGGACGCCGCTGGGCCGCCTGGGTACGCCCGAGGACATCGCGAACGCCGCGCTCTTCCTGGCCAGCGACGAATCGAGCTTCTTCACCGGCGAGATCCTCTTCCCGGATGGCGGCCTCTTCACCGGGTGACGGTTCCCTGGCAACGATGCCGTCAGGCCGGGTGTTGCAGCTCCGCCGTCTGAGCCAACAGCGCCAGGAACCCGGGCTCGTCCAGCGGCGGCCCGGTGAAGCCCGGGCATTCCACGTGACCCAGGAGTAAGGGCACCAGCCCGTCAGCCTCCGCACCACGAAGCACGCGTTCGACGGCCGCCCGTATCCCCGCGCTATCGCCGTGCACGGGCTGTCCCTCAGCCCTGTCGAACCCCACGACGAAGTGGGGGTAGAGCCGGCAGGCGGCCGGCCGGCCGTGGTACTGCGTGCAACGAAGGTCCGGACCAAGCAGTCCACACTGTCCCTCACGGCGGGCCAGGAGGTACGGCTGGGCCAGGGGTAGCGTGATCGGCTCTCCGTCCTCGAGTTCCAGGAAGTGGACGGGCTCCAGGCCGCTCCAGCGCGAGAGGACGTCCACCTCGCCTTCGCCCAGGTTCACGCTAAACGCCCGGCAGCAGTGCGCCGAACACGCCTCGGCCTGGCAGACGAACGACGGAGCGCCCGGCACCACAAGGCTGTACGCCCCATACCGGGGGGCCAGCAGCACCCACGCGCTGGCCATACTCGCGTACCACGAGGCTGCACTCACATCCGGGATGTTACGCCATGCGGACCGGTCATCCTCAGCCGTGCGTGCTCCGTTTTGGGCGGGGGTTCAAAGAGTCGCCCTTTGTCCCTTTGGTCCTTTGCGTCTGACCGATGTCGCGCCACCGCAAAACGCTGAACCCCACCCCTAATCGGGCCGTGGCCGGGCGCAGCCGATGATCTCCCGCACGTCGCGCACTTCATTGCGGCAAAGCCAGGCTTCCAGCCCTTCGAGCACGTCGAGCGGCGCCCTCGGGTTCGCGAAGGTGGCGGTCCCGACCTGGACGGCAGTGGCCCCGGCCATGAGGAATTCGACCGCGTCTTCACCCGTGGCGATGCCGCCGCAGCCGATCACCGGCACGTTCACGGCGGCCGCGATGTCATAGACCATGCGGAGGGCGACTGGCTTGATCGCCGGGCCGCTTAGCCCGCCGCGGGCGCGTGGGAGGACCGGTCTCCGCGCGCGGATGTCGATCCGCAGGCCAAGGAGGGTGTTGATCGCGCAGATGCCCGCCGCCCCCTCCGCTTCGCAGGCGAGGGCGAGGGCGACCGGGTCACTGACGTTCGGGGTGATCTTCACGAACACCGGGAGGTCGGTGTGGCGGACGGCGGCTCGAGTGGCGCGGGCCGAGGCCACCGGGTCCTGCCCGATCTCCATGCCTCCGATATCGACGTTGGGGCAGCTGATGTTCAGCTCCAGGGCGGCAATCCCGGGGAGGCCGTCGAGCGCCGCGGCCATTTCGCCGAACTCGTCGATGGTGTCACCGGCGATATTCACGATGACAGGGACATCCCAGGCCGCCCACACCGGTGCCATCTCGCGGACGACCCTGTCGATGCCGATGTTCTGGAGGCCGATGGAGTTGAGCATGCCGGCCGGCGTCTCGGCGACGCGCGGCTGCTGGTTGCCGCCCCTTGGTTCGACGGTGACGCCTTTGGAGACGACGGCGCCGAGGGAGTTGATGTCGAAGTGACGGGCGAACTCGAGGCCCCAACTGAACGTCCCTGAGGCGGTCATGACCGGATTGCGAAGAGTCAGACCGGTCTTGTGGCCAGGCGCGAGATCGACCGAGAGGGAGGGGGACATACGTCCCAGTCTACCGGGTAACCGTGGCACGGCGCACAGCGCCTTCGCGCAAGGAGGACCCGCCCGCCGGGAGGCAGGGGGCCCCGGGCCTTCAGCCCGTTAGTTCGAGGCGGCGCTGTCGCGCCGGCCGCGGTAGCGCGAGCCGTTGAGGCTGAAGCTATCGCTGTCCCACATCAAGTCTTCACTTGAATTGCGGAACGCTTTGAGGTCGCCGCAGCGCTTGCAGCGGCCACCACTGGTGGCGCCATTTGGCGTGTCGATCACCCAATGGTGACGGCACAGCGTGGAAAGGTCTGACTTGGCCAGGGTGGGTTGAACCATGAAGTAACCTCTTTGCAACTTACCGATCGGTAGCCATTGTACCAGATGGCAAGGCCTCACGAACGCTCTGTTCCCAGAGTATCCCTATAGTTAAAAAGGCGCCGTCAATCGGATATCAGGGTTTACCCGTGTCCGGGCCGCCCTTCGAGGCGATCGAGCGGCTTTGTCCAGGACATGTCATACTCTCTTAACGAGGCGCACCGGTAACCCACGCGGGCAGATAGCCCGCATGCCGGGACCGGGCCGGAGTCCCTGCGACGGGACGGTACTGCCCCATGCAGGACCAATACGGAAGGAATTCATGGCTGTAGTTGCCAATGTGGCGACCCACGACGAAGTGATGGCGGCTCTCGCCACAGTGAACGACCCGGAGTTGCACGCCAGCATTGTCCGGCTGGGGATGGTGAAGGATGTCGTCCTCAAGGACGGCACGGCCCACCTGAAGATCGAACTGACCACGCCAGCCTGTCCGCTCAAGGACCGCATCCTCACCGACATCGAGGATGCGCTTCGCCCGCTCGGCCTGGCGGTCCAGATCGATTGGGGCGCTAACGTCCGGGCTTCCAATCCGAAAGAGGGCCAGAAGCCCATCGACGGGGTCCGCAACATTATCGCTATCGCCAGTAACAAGGGCGGGGTGGGGAAATCGACTGTGGCGAGTAACCTGGCGGTGGCGCTCGCCAAGGCCGGGGCGCGGGTCGGCCTCGTCGATGCCGACATCACGGGGCCAAACATGCCCACGATGTTTGGCCTCGAACAGGGCCTCCAACGTGAGAGCACGAATGGGCTGCGTCCTGTCGAGCGGTACGGGGTGAAGCTCGTCTCCATCGGATTTCTGCTGCCGAAGGGGACACCGGTCGTCTGGCGCGGGCCGATGATCGGGAGTGCTGTCCGGCAACTGCTCCACGACGTCCCCTGGGAGGAACTCGACTACCTCATCGTGGACCTGCCGCCTGGCACCAGCGACGCTTCGATGAGCATGGCCCAGGACGCTCCCATCGCCGGGGCCGTCATCGTCTCCACCCCGCAGGCCGTTTCGGTGGAGGACGCGATGAAGGCCGTCGCGATGTTCGAAAAGCTTGATGTTCCCGTCTTCGGGATGATTGAGAACATGAGCTATTTCATCGCACCGGACACCGGTACGCGGTACGACATCTTCGGGCACGGCGGCGCTGAACGCGCGGCCGAAGAGCTCGGCATCGATTTTCTCGGCGAGATCCCGATAGAGCCGGCAGTGCGCGAAGGCGCAGACTCGGGGGTACCCATCGTCTATGGGCATCCGGAGTCAGACTCAGCAAAGGCGATAACGCGGATCGCGGGCAACGTGGCCGCGCGCCTGAGCGTCCTCCAAAGAATGGGTGGCTAGTAACTCCATATGGTCCTGAACATCTTTCCCCGGCGCCGCGAGGCAGAGCCCGCTGCGCCCCAAGAACCGCAATCAACGCTCCCCGAACCGGCACAGGCGCTGCTCGACGAGCCCCGCCCCCGCCGCTCCCGCGGCTCTCGCGGCGGCCGCGGCCGCGGCCGGTCCGGCGAGTCCGGCACTGTTGACGAGCAACCAGAGGCCGGCCTCCCCGCCGCCAGCGACGATGCCGAGCAGGCGCCGGTCGTGGCGCCCCGGGCCCGGCGGCCCCGCAAAACGGCCGCGTCCGCTGAATCAACCGATGGCGCCGAAGACACACCGCCCGTGACCGCCGAGTCCACCATCGCGCTGGTCGCTGAGGAACCACGCCCGGCCCGCCGTGGACGCGGGCGCGTCCAGGAAGAGGGCGCGACGCCGGAGGAGGCTCGCCCCTCCCGCACGAATGGGCGCCAGCCGAAGGCCGACGCCGCCGATGGCGCCGACATTCAGGCGCTCGCTCGCGCGGTTGAACGACAGGGACGCCAGATCGAACAGCTCGTCGAGAGCGCCCGGCGCGGAGGCGTGGGCGTGCCTGGCGCGACCGGTGCGGCACCGCGCGTCGGCATCTTCGTCGATAGCGCGAACGTCGAACTGGCCTGCGACCGGCTGCGCACGCGTACGCGGATCGACTGGGGCAAGGTGATGGCCCTGCTCACGAAGAACCGCCAGCTCGTGCGGGCCATGGCCTACTCCCCCGTCCACGATGACCCGAACGTCAGCATCGAGACGCAGCGCTTCGTCGAACCGTTCCTGGATAAGGGCTACAAGGTGGTGACCAAGCCCCTGAAGCGCTTCCAGGATGGCACGATTAAGGCGAACGTGGACATCGAACTGGCGCTCGATGTCGTGTCGATGCTCGACCGCCTTGACGTGGTCTGCCTCGTCTCCGGCGATGGAGACTTCACGAAGCTGATCGAGTATTGCCAGGCCCAGGGCGTGCGGGTGGAGGTCGTCTCCGTTGGTTCGGCAACGGCCGCGGGCCTGAAGTATGCGGCCGACGAGTTCATCGACCTGCAGGCCCGCATGGCTGAGGTGCGTGTCTAGGCCGCGATGGCTTTACGGATGGGCTGCGGCCGCCGCCTGCGCACTTGCGCTTGCAGGATGCGGAGGCGGCGACGGGCCTGAACCGGGACCGGGCCCCTCGCCAACGCGGTCAGCGGCTGACCCACCCGCGGCCTACCTCCGGGTAGGCACCGACCAGGCCGTTGCCGGCGGGGTCGGCAGCCACTGCTGGAAGAACGTCTGTAAGGACTCGGCGGGCGTCGTCTCCAATGCAGACCCCGTCGAAATGCCGGCCGGCGGGCCGGTGGCCGTGAGCTACGACCCGGTGCGCCCCACTGATTCTGAAGTGGAGTGGTACGTTGCGGGCGACCCGCCCCCGAAGGCGGAGAGTTTCGGCCGCGCCTGGCCAAATCCGGGGACCCTGGCGCCCGGGAACGCAGCGGTCACCCCCGCAAAGCCGGGGAAGTACCTCCTTGTCGTCTTCGCCCGATGGGCTGGCGAAGGTGATGCCAGTTACGCGTGGTACATCGAGGTGAAGTAGCGGGTCCCGCGCGGCCCGTCAGGCGGGCTGAGCCACCGTTTCCGCTTCGGGTGCCGCACCGCGCGGCCGCAGCACCATGGCGAAGAGCGACAACAGCACGATCCCCATGCCCGCGAACTGGAGTGTCGCGACCTCTTCGTTGATGAAGAGCCAGGCCATGAGCGTGGACGTGACCGGGATGAAGAGGCTCAGGCTCGCTGCCAGCCAGACCGGGATTCTGGTCAACGACCAGTTCATGAAGACATGCGCGATAAGCCCGGGCCCGAGGGCCATGAGGAGCAGCCAGCCCCAGTTGTGGGCGGCCGGCCAGGAAAGGTCCTGCCCGGATGCGAAGGCGATCGGCGTGTTAAAGAGCGTTGCGATGAGCGCCGCCGCCGCCGTGTACTCGAGCGAAGTCAGGCGGCCATGCGTGCGCTTCGAGAAGAGGAAGTAGGACGTCCAGGCGATCAATCCACAGCCTGCCAGGATGTCGCCCCGCGGCCGCCAGTCCGGGAGACCGGTCGAGCCGAAGAGGACGACCCCAACGCCCACGATGGCGACGAGCGAGAGGGCCAGCTCACGGGCCGTAACCTTCTCGCGGACGCCAAAGAAGAGCGGGGCGAGGGCGAGCGTGAGGAGCGGTTGGAGGGCGCCGATGATGGTCGCGTTCGCGATCGTGGTCGCCTTCACGGCGTTGAAGAAGAGGGCGATATCGAGCCCGAGGGCGATCCCACCGGGGAGCGCGATGAGCAGCTTGCGAGGCGTGAGACGGGTACCGGTGAGCGTCACCATGATGAGGATCACCGCCGTGTACACCCACATCCGGTAGAGCACGATCGCCATACCAGGCATGTCCAGGCCTTTGGTGATCACGCCCGAGGCCGACCAGCCGACCATGGCGACGAGGGCCGCCGCGACGCCGAGGGAGCCAGGAGCGATGACGGGCGCTTTCACAACGGTCGAGTCTACGCCAAGCCTGCGCGAAGGTTGTGCGGGCGGCCGGGGCGCTTTGAAGTCCGTAAGCGGGTATCCTCCGGGTCAGAACTCAGAACTCAGAACTCAGGACGCGCACATGAAACTCGGAATCGGCGTTGGTTACTCCGGCGCCCGGATGGGCCTCCCCATCGACCACATCCTGGAGATGGAACGGATCGGCTACGACTCGGTCTGGACCGCCGAAGCGTATGGCTCCGACGCCATTACGCCGCTCGCCTACATCGCCGCCCTCACGACGACGATGAAGCTTGGCACGGGGATCATGCAGATCCCCGGCCGGACCCCGGCGATGTGCGCGATGACCAGCTCGACCCTGGACGCCCTCTCGAACGGCCGGATGCTGGTGGGCCTCGGGCTTTCAGGGCCACAGGTCGTCGAGGGCTGGCATGGGGTGCCCTACGGCAAGCCCGCCGCCCGCACGCGTGAGTACGTCGAGATCCTGCGCAAGATCTGGGCACGCGAAGCACCGCTCGAGTACCACGGCACGGAGTACCAGGTGCCCTACACCGGCCCCGGCGCGAGCGGCCTCGGCAAGCCGCTGAAGTCGATCCTCCATGGCCGCCAACTCCCGGTGTACCTGGCCACGATGGGGCCGGTGAACATCCGGGCGACGGCCGAACTGGCGGACGGCTGGCTGCCGATCTGGTTTTCGCCGAAGCGGATGCCGCTCTTCATGCCCGACCTCGAAGCCGGCCTCGCGAAGCGTACCGATGGCAAGACGATGAAGGACCTGGACATCGCCCCCGGCTGCAACGTCGTGATCACGGACGACGTGAAGGCCGGCCTGGCGCGTCAGAAGCCGAACCTCGCCCTCTACATCGGGGGCATGGGCGCGAAGACGAAGAACTTCCATAACGACATGATGAAGAAGTACGGCTACGTCGAGGCCGCGGAGAAGATCCAGGAGCTCTACCTCTCAGGCCGCAAGCAGGAGGCCGAGGAGGCCGTCCCGGACGAGCTGGTGGACGAGATGTCGCTGGTCGGCCCCGAGGCGCGCATCCGCGAGCGGTATCGAGCGTGGGAACAGGCGGGCGTCACGAGCATGCACATCAGCGGGTCGAAGGAAGCGCTCTACCTGATGGCGGACATAACGGGTGCGAACCGGGGGGCGTAGGCGGTCCCGGTGGTCGTGCCTGCTCGCGCCCGCGCTAGCCCCAGGCGCCCGGGGCCGCGGGCGGGTTCCAGACTTCCGCGATCTTGCCATCGACCACGCGGAAGACTTCGACGCCGGACGTCACCTGCGTCGTGCCGTCGTTCGCGGTGAGTCGGCCGTTGTACGTCCATGAGGCGAACTCACCATCGACGATGAGCTGCACGACCTCGAAGTCGAGTGCGCTGTAGGTGGCGAAGAGGGCACCGATCCGCGCCCGGCAGTCCGCGGTAGTCAGCACCTTCGACTGCCCGCCGGCTTCGTGGCGCACCATCGGGTCGGCAAGGAGTTCTGGGACGAGGTCCAGGTCGCGGGCGCGATAGAGGTCCCGCCCGTAGCGCTCGACGACCTCGCGGGTTGTAAGGGGTGGTTGCCGAAGTGCCCACTGGCGGCCTCCTGTCTGCTTGCCAGGGCGAGCCTACGTTCGCCGGCCGGTCTCCGCCAGCTCTCGTTAGCGCTGGCCCCGAACGGCACGGGCGCAGACCGTGCGCGCTGCTCGTCTTCAGGCCCCTCGCGCTTGCTATACTCGATACACGGGGGACGCAGATGGCGAACAGCGTGATCGACAGCAAGGGCCGGGTTTGGCTGCCCGCTGAGGTGCTGAAGCAGTTGGGCATCGGCGGCGCCATGACCGCGGAGGTGGACGCCTCCTGTGGCGTTATCGTCATCCGGCCGGTGGAGGAGGTCCCCTGCGAAGACGAGTGGGCCTACACGCCGGAGCACCGTGAAAGCGTTGCCCGGGCGCGGAAGGACGCTGAAGAGGGCCGCGTCTTCCAACTCAGCGAGCAGGACCTCATCGACTACGTCAACGGTGAAGTGGCTCCGGCGTGAGCCGGTATGGGACGCTCGATTTCAGTTCAGAGTTTATGGAGACGTTCTCACGCAAGGAGTTCGGCGTTCGAGAGCGGAGATTGATCCTCAAGGCACTCGAACTCCTGGACGGCGATGAGAGGCACCCATCACTTCGCCTTCACACCCTCAAGGGTGACCTGTCCGGTGAACTCTCAGTTTCGGCGTCGGACAGCCTGCGGATCACGTTTGAGCGGCTTCCGGGCGGCCGAAAACTGCTTCTGAGATGCACCCGGCATTACGACGGCTGACAACGCCGGCCAGCGGTGGTGCTCGCCGATCTTCGAGTGGTCGAGCCCGGCTTCGGCGAGCGCCCGCCGGTAGCACGGCAACAGGCCCTCGTGCACCGTAAGCCTGCGCAGGGCGTCATCCGATGGAAGGACCTCGCGGTGGGTGACTTCGAAGCGCGGCTCCCATGGCGACAGTTCCACATCAGCTCGCCACCACGACCGTACCAGGACGAGGCCCTTTTCATGTCCCCGCAGGCACTCGCCGCGGGCGAATCCGAGCAGTCTTGCCCGGACAACTTCGGCGCATGCCTCTTCACGGACCTCCCGGCGGAGTGTCTCTTCCCAGGTTTCGTCGCCCTCCGGGCGCCCGGCCGGGAAGTCCCAGGTCTCGGTGTCCTCGCTGATCACCACGACACCTTCACCGGACAGACCGATCCCGGCGGAGCCATGGCGTGTGCCATGAGGCTCCTCGCGCGGGGGAAACCAGCGCTGGGACCATGTCTGGCCCCGTGCTTCGCCGACGTACTCCCGCCCATCAGCGGCGACGAGCGCGCCGTGGAACATCAGAACAGCTTGGCCAGCGCCAGCTCGAACCCGGGAGCCGAAGCGGAGGTCAGCGTGTCTCCCAGCGTGAGCGTCCGGCGTTCTCCTCCCTCGTACACGTCGACCGTCCGGCGCTCGGCATCCACGACCCAGACGGACTCGACGCCGAAACGGAGGTAGAGTTCGACTTTCGTCCGCATCTCCGTGCGGCTCTGGCCGGGTGAGAGGATCTCGACGGCCACGTGCGGGGGGCGGGTCATCCGCTCTTCAGGACGCGGAGGGTTGTCCCGGTAGAACGCGACATCGGGCAAGGGCGCGCTAGGCCCGAGGTTACCTGCGGTAGCAATAATGGCGCGGGGCTCAACCGCGGCGAACCCAACGTTGTTCAGCAGCGCGCCGATGGCAAGTGCGATCGTCCCGTGTCCCCAGGTTGGCGTCGGCTTTTCGAAGACCTCCCCATCAATGAGTTCGAGGCGCCGCTCCTCGATCGCCGGCATCGCGAGGAAGTCTTTGAGGGAGAGACGGGTGCTGGTTACCATGGGTTCATCATAGCAAACCGCTGGCTGCCCCACTGACTTCCGGTGTTCCGGTTATGAGCCGATGGCCCCCACCTTCTCCTTCTGGGTGACCCGGTTCCGTTCGTGCGCTTCCTTCTGGGCGGCGAGCTTCGCCGCATCGCCGTCCACCTTCCAGAAGTCCTGCTTCCACGCTGGGTCCTCGCTCCAGGTGAAGGGCGTCGAGACGGTCGCCCGCGGATGCGCGGCCGACTCGAGGAGGTCGACGGCGATGGCGAGGACCGCGCGTTGGGAGACCTCGTCGTGCGGCTTGCCGCAGGAGTTGCCGAGGGGGAAGTCGCTCCAGACGAAGCGGGGGACGGCACAGTGTTCGACCAGGTCCTTCGCGCAACCGAGGACGACCGTCGGGATGCCTTCCGATTCGAGATGGCGGGCCGTCAGACTGACGGTCTGGTGGCAGACCGGTCAGGTGGCGACCAGGATGGCGGCATCGACGCCGTCCTCGCGCATCATCCGGGCGATCTCGGGGGCGTCGCGTTCCGTGGTCTGGCGCTGGCTGCGGGTGGTCTCCACGCCGTAGAACCGGGCACTGATGCCGCCGACGCGACCCGCCGCTGCGGCCTCGCGCAGGCGGACGAGGGGAAAGTAGCTGTTCTGGTCCTCGGCTGAGGTGTGCTTGCGGTCGTAGCCTATGTGCGAGATGCGGAGGTCGGGCATCTCGGCGGTTGGCAGGGCGTAGGTGTGGCGGAACTTCGCCTCGGCGTTGTAGGGCGCTGAAGGCCCCTGGTCGCCAAACTCCGGCCGGTAGGGCGCCGCCGAGGTGACAATGCCGAGGCGCGATGCGCTGAGGGGCTTCGCCAGGCGGGTGAACGGTGCGTCCGTGTGGTAGGCCCAGCGGTACGGCTCTTCGTAGCCCAACGACATGTAGTAGGCCCGGCTGCGGGAGATGTAGGAGATCGGTGCAACATCGACAGAGGGGAACGCGGCTTCAGACATGGGGACTCCTGGCGCCGATCATACGCCACCGGGTGCCGCACCGGCGCCGGGCGGCAGCGGCTTCCGCATGGTCCAGGAGCCGCCCAGGGCGCCCACCGTCTCGTATCCCGCCCGGCGGTAGATCCGGGCGGCATGGTTCTCCCGCTCCACACTCAGCGAGAGCGCGGGGCACCCGGCCCGGGTCGCGGCCTCGGCCAGGGCGCCGAGGAGAGCGGTCGCCAGCCCCTGGCCGCGAAAGCGCGGCTCGACGGCGATGGTCACCTCGGGCGTGAACTCGTCGATGAAGCCGTATCCGGCGTCGCCCGGCGCGAAGAGCCGGAACCAGGCCGCCCCCGATGGTGTCCCACCCCGTTCGGCGACGAACCCGACGTCGCCCGGCCGCCCCCAATCGCGGAGGTAGACCGCGTTGTGCGGGTCCACCAGCACTTCGCTTAAGGGCAGTGGCTCGGGCGACCGCCAATGGGCCGCGAAGGCGAGCATGCGGCCCATGAAGGGCAGATCTTCGGCCGTCGCCACCCGGATGACGGCTTCCTCGCCGCTGGCAGGAAGTTCAGGCACCCGGTGAGGATTCCCCGTTCGGCGCTTTGCTTCGACAATGATGGGGATGACGACCGGACCGGGCGGCCAAGAGGTGAAGCGGGTAGACGTCGTCATCCCCGTTTATAACGAGGTGACCGTCCTCCGGAAGAGCATCGAGCAGACGCTCGCCCTGTTCGGCGAGCACCCTGAATACGACTGGCGCGTGGTCATCGCCGACAACGGCTCGACGGACGGGACCGGCGCCCTGGCGACGGAGCTTGCGGGGAAGGACCCGCGCGTCCAGGCCCGCCTCCTGACGGTGAAGGGGCGCGGGCTCGCTTTGCGCGACGCCTGGCTGGCGAGCGACGCGGACATCGTCGCCTACATGGATGTGGACCTCAGCACCGATATCCGGCACCTGCCCGAACTGGCGCGGATGATCGCCAGCGAGAGTTGTGATGTCGCCATCGGCACCCGGCTCGCTCGCGGTTCGAAGACGAAGCGGTCGCTCAAGCGGGAAGTGACCTCCCGCGGGTATGTCGCGTTGATCCGGGCGACCTTCCCGATGCTGAAGATCAGCGACGCGCAGTGTGGGTTCAAAGCGCTCAGCCGCCGAGCCGCCCAGGACCTCGTCCCCCGCATCGAGAACCGGATGTGGTTCTTCGATACCGAGCTGCTCATCCTGGCCCAGCGACACGGCTACCGCATCCGCGAACTGCCGGTGCGCTGGGACGAGGACCCTGACACGAAGGTACGCATCTTGAAGACGGCCGCGGAAGACATTCGCGGCCTCCTCCGCATGCGATTTTCGAAGCGCTGACGGCGGGGGCGGAAGCGGCGAAATGGCGGGTGGGCCAAGGCGCTGGGTTCGATGGCTCCATTCGGGCCGTCGATGGGTCAAGGTTTGGTTTGATCGCCATGGGGGCCGGTGGTATAACTCGCTCGCGACGACTTTCACAAAGTGGCCGGAGCGCTGGTGCTCCGGGTCCGGTGAGTGAACAGGGGGGAGTTCAGCCGACGTGGAATTTGCAAACCTGCCGCACGACTTCGCCGAGACGCTTGAACTCGTCTTTGTCGGCATCACGATCGTGGTATCACTCGCCATCATGGTGGCCTTCGGCCGCTGGTGGCAGCGCTAGGTTCGGGGAAATAATGCATGGCAGTTGAACGACCGGCTGGCCCAACACTTGCGGACAAGTTGTACGACAAGATGTTTCATAACTATGTGTGGAAGTCGATCTTCCGCACCGGTTATCCGAACACGCCGCGAAACCAGATGCTTGTCGTGGCCACGAACGTCTTCCTCCATCTCCACCCGACGCGCATCCACCGCACTCACGTCAAGATTACCCACACGTACTGTCTGGGCGGCCTTTCCTTCTTCATGTTCCTCGGCCTGACCATCACCGGGATCCTGTTGATGTTCTACTACGTGCCAAGCGTCGACCGGGCCTACCTGGACATGCAGAACATCCAGACGAACGTCCAGTTCGGCCAGCTCATGAGAAACCTTCATCGTTGGATGGCGCACGCCATGGTCATCCTCGTCTTCTTGCACATGATGCGGGTGTTCTACACGGGCGCTTACAAACCGCCGCGTGAATTCAACTGGGTGGTGGGCGTGGTCCTCCTCGTGCTGACTTTCTTGCTCAGCTTCACAGGCTACCTTCTGCCCTGGGACCAGCTCGCCTTCTGGGCGATCACGGTCGGGACGAACATCGCCGGTTCAGCGCCGGTCCTTGGCCCCAAGTCCCGGTTCTGGCTGCTAGGTGGGCTCCAGGTCGGCCCTGACGCCCTCATCCGCTTCTATACGCTCCACGTCATTGGGCTCCCGCTGCTGGCGGCGATCTTCATGGCCATCCACTTCTGGCGCATCCGCCGCGACGGCGGCCTGGCCCGGCCCCTCTAAGTCACAGGAAGGACGAACGAAAAGCACATGGCAACCGCTGTAGTCGCCCGACCGGTGGCCCGTCCGCAGGCGCGCGCGCGTGACGAGGAAGTCCTCGTCTGGCCCGACCTTGTCTTCATCGAGTTCATCTCGGCGATGGTCTTCACGATCACGCTCTTCCTCCTGGCCGTCCTGGTGAACGCGCCGTTGCTGGACCAGGCGAACGCCGACGTCACCCCGAACCCTTCGAAGGCACCGTGGTACCTGCTCAACCTGCAGGAGCTGCTCCTCCACATGAACGCCGCCATGGCGGGCGTCATCATCCCCACGATCTGGCTCGGCGTCATGGCGGCCTTCCCGTATTTCGACCGTGAGCAGGAAGGCCAGGGTGGCTGGTTCGCCACCGAGAACTCCGTCCGGATCACCGTGGCCGCCGGCCTCGTCGGCATCCTTGGTACGGTCGGGCTCATCATGTGGGACTCCGGGAAGCTGGCCTATCTGCTGAACAAGTGGTTCGGTCTCTCGGGCGGCGACCACATGCGATTTCTCGAGAATGTCCGCGCCATCCAGAGCGGGCTGCCATGGCCGGAATGGTCGAGGGACATTCCGTATCTGCCGTTCAACCTGAAGCTCCTGTCGAGCGAGGCGGACGCTGGCCAAGGCCCGACGCAGTTCCAGCATTTGGACTTCCCCGCGTGGCTTGTGGAGCAGGGCATCCCGATCGCCGTGATGGTCGGCCTGCCAACGATCATGATCTTCACGTTGTGGAAGTTGGGCTGGGTGAAGACCCGGCGGGACGCCCTGCTTGCGCTCTTCTCGGGATTCGTCGGCGCGTATGGCGTCCTCACGCTTGTTGGCACCGCCTTCCGTGGCGAGAGCCAGGAACTCGTCTTCCCATGGGAACTCACCGTGGCCGAAGGCATCCCGGGCCAGGAGTAGAGACAGCGATGGCACAGATGGAACAATCGGCCCCCCGCGCCGTGCGGCGCGTCGAACAGGCGCGCCAGCAGGAAGCGCGCCGGATCGCTCGCCGCTCGTTTTTGCGCGTGAGTGCGTTTGCCGGACTCTCGCTCTTCATGGGGGCGATGGCGGCGGGATTTCTCGGCTTCTTCAACCTCCGCAAGCCAACGGGCTTCGGTGGCACTGTGAACGTCGCGGCGGCCCGCATCCCCGAACCCGGGGGCGAGCCGGCCCGCATTTCGGAAGGCAAGTTCTGGCTGAGTAACATGCTCGGCGCGCAGGGCGACGTACTCGGTGTCGGCGGCACCGGCGGGCTGATCGCGCTCTATTGGAAGTGCCCACATCTTGGTTGCACGGTGCCGTGGAACCCGTCGTTCCAGGGCGGCCAGGTGAACTTCCCGGGCGTCGTCGGCTGGTTCCGCTGCCCCTGCCACGGCTCCACCTATTCGCGAGCGGGCATCCGCGTCTTTGGACCGGCCCCTCGCCCAATGGACACCATGTTGCTGACGACAAACAGCGACGGAACGATCGATGTGAACACCGGCAAGATCACCGGCGGAGCGGCCGACAACCCGCTTCGCGCGGTCTCCTATAACGGCTAGGCGGAGGATTGGTTGAATACCCAGAAGCAGATCGCGCTCATCGTCGCACTGTTCTTTATCCTCGTCGGCGGCTGCGCCGCCTACACCGTCATCGATATTCCGGTGCGGGCGGTGGACCAGGCAAAGTGGCATAAGGATCAGTCGATCGAGCGCGGTGCGCTCCTCTTCGCCAACAACTGCCGCACCTGCCACGGTATCAAAGGCGAGGGCGGCGTCGGCCTGCCGCTCAATACCGAGGCGTTTCAGAACCAGGACCCCCTCGTCCTCAAGAACAACATCACGCTCCTTCAGCGCACCCTGTACTGCGGCCGCGCCGGGACGCGCATGCCGGCGTGGCTCAACGCCAACGGCGGTTCTCTCAATCCCGAGCAGATCAAGCATCTGATTAATCTCATCACCGCGCCCATCGACCCGGACAAGCTTGACGAAGATGGCGAGCCGACCAATAAGGGTTGGTTGGAGGCCGTCGAGTTCGCCCATAACCTGAACCACGAGACGGCCGTGCTGGTTGGCGGCGATACGCTCGGTTCGATCGCCAAGGAGCACAACATCGGACTGAAAGAACTGTCCGATGGCAACGGCGGCATCAGCGTTGACCAGGTCCTCGCGCAGGGCGTGAAGGTGAAGCTGCCTGTGGCCGCCGGGCGGCCCACCGGCCGCACCTACGAGATCAAGCAAGACCGGGAGACGTTGCGCAAGATCAACGACAGCCAGCTGGTTGGCGCCCTGATCATCGCGGACCTGAACGGCATCACCTACAAAGTTGACGAGAAGGCCGCCCGAATCAGCCTTGTCGAACTCGATCCCCCGGGCGATAAGTACCGCTCGGTCGGGCTCATACCGGGCGCGACCCTTGGGCTCCCAGCCGGTGCCACGTATGTCGTCAGGGCGGGTGATACGGTCCAATCAGTCGCGAGACAGCACGGGATTACGGAGTCGGCCTTCACCTCGCTTAACAAGGACCTGCTGACCGTCGAAGGCGCGGTCGCCTCGGCGCCCGGCGACGTTATCGATGCCGAACGGAAGCTGAAGCTTCCGGCCGATGCCGTGGCTTTCGTGCAGGCGGGTCAAACGCTCGCCGTCATCGCCAACGTTCACGGCCTCACGCCCGAAGAGCTGGCGACTTCGGCCGGGCTGGCCGATGCAAATGCAGTTGTGACGGCTGGCCAGGAGCTAAAGCTGCCGGGCGGCGCCCGCTACACGGTGCAAACCGGCGACACGCTGGCGGCTGTAGCTGCGGCCCACAAAATGAGCGTCAACGACCTCGCGACGCTTAACGCCACCACCGCGAACGCCCCCATTTCGCCGTCAGTCATCGCCCAGTTGCCGAAGGTCGATACGTACGTCGTCAACGGACAGGACCTGCCCGCCATCGCGGCCAGCTTCTCGAACGTCACTGCCGCGAGCCTCGCCGAGGCCCAGGGTGGGGATGCAAAAGAGAACTCGATCTACGCTATCGGGACCCAGCTCGTTCTGCCAGAGAGCGCCTGGGGTAGCGCCCCGCCGGATGCGATCAACAACGGTTCGGCCTGCGTCGATTTCGCCGTGCCCGTGGGGGGGAATCCAGGACGCGCGACAGTGGCGCCCCCGACTGCTCCAACCACCGTTTCAGACACCGTCCTTATCGAGTCCAATGCCAACGACTTCACGGTCACAGCAGATGGCACCAAGCAGACGCCAAACAGGGGCGCGGTCTTGGTTGAGACGGGGACGCCGGTCCGATTCACGAACAAGGTCGGCCTTCACACGATCACCATCAACGGCACAGACGACGAGAAGGACTGGTCGGGCACGAAGACGAAGGAGATCACCTTCAACGACGCCGGGGAGTTTAAGATCACCTGTACGATCCACCCGGCGATGCTGGCCTACGTGTTCGTCGAGTAGGGCTCCGCTCGGCGGGCGGGCGTTTGACCGGCCAACCAGCGGTCACTACGATCCCGGGATAGCTCACATACGCGGCTCCGCCAGGCGGGGACCGCAAACCTGAAGGGGGAGAGGGAATGGCAGTCCAGACAGGGAAACGCTACACATGCCCGAGCTGCGGCTCCGAGTTCATCGTGACCAAGGGCGGCGAGGCCGACGTGACCTGCGGCGGGACGCCGCTCGAACTGAAGAAATAGGCGGAGGGAGCACCATGGCAGTCCAGCTAGGCAAGCGCTACAAAGACGAAGAGACGGGCATCGAGCTGCTCGTCATCAAGCCCGGGAACTGCGACCTGCAGGTCAAGGGCAAGGCGATGGAGCTCATGCAGCCGAAGGTCCTTCCTTCGGCCGACTGACAGCGCAAAGACCAGAGCATCACGGGAAACGGAGCCGCAAGGCTCCGTTTTCGCGTCCGCCTTCGCTTTTGTACGATAGAGCGCGTGGACAAGTCCATCGACGATATCGTCGAAGAACGCATCCGCGAGGCGATGGCGGCGGGCGCCTTCGACGGTCTGAAAGGCGCGGGCCGGCCGCTCCAGGCGGACCCCTCAGAAGCACTCGCCGGTGACCAGTGGCTCGGTTTCAAGGTCCTGCAGAACGGCGGCACCCTCCCAGCCTGGCTCGCCCTGGCCAGGGAGATCGAGGTCGAGCGGGGCGCCCTCAAAGCGATCGATGCCCGCCACGCCGAGTGGGTTGCCCTCGCGGCTGAGTCGGGCGACTGGGCCCGGCACGCCCCCGCCCTCCGGCGGCTCAGGAATGATTACGAGCGCAAAGCCCGTGAACTGCGGGCGAGGCAGGACCGTTACAACCTCGACGCGCCCTCACTCGCGCTTGAGCGGCCGGGTGTCTGGGTCGAGTACCTCGTCTCGCGCCTTGACGAGCGACTCCGGGAGGCTGGCGCCCCGGAGGGCGTGTTCGAACCGCCGCCGGCGGGGTGAATCCGCCCGGCGCGGGCAGGTCAGGCCGTGGCTCGTCCGGCCAGCGGCTCGTTAGACGGCCCCGCAGGCCTTCAGGTCCGCAATCTGCTCCATCGTGTAGCCGGCGGCGGTGAGCACTTCCAGGGTATGTTCGCCGTGCTCCGGGGCAGTGCGCTTCGGTCCCACTTCGCTCGCCGACATCCGGATCGGGCTGCCGACCATCCCCACATCGCCCATTGTGGGATGGGGGACCTTCTCGACGTAGTGGTTGGCGATGACCTGGGGTTCCTCGACCATGGAGGCGTAGTCGTTCAGCGGCCCGTTCGGGATGTCGGCCTCGACCAGCCGCCGCAGCCACTCCGCCCTCGGTTTCGCCGCGAAGACGGCGTCCATCTCCGCGAGGAGGGGCACGCGGTTGTGGTGGCGGCCCTGGGGGGTGGCGAAGAGTTCGTGTTCGGTCAGGTCTTCGCGCTCCATCACCTTGCAGAGGCGCGGCCACCACTTCGGGTCGAGGATGCCGACGACGAACCAGAGCCCGTCCTGGGCCTTGTAATGGGCGAAGGTGGCGGTCGTGCGCTGGATGGGCGGCGTCTGGTTGCCGGTCCGCAGGAAGCCCTGGATCTGGAGCGTCTGGAGGGCGATTTGGGAACCGAGGAGGGACGTATCGACATGCTGGCCGATGCCCTGCTGTTCGCGCGCGACGATTGCGGAAGTGACGCCGAGGGCGAGGATCATCGCGCCCACCTGGTCGGCGAGGCCGCCGCCGAGCTGGATGGGCATGCCGCCGCCGGCGTTGCTATGGTTGTACATAATCCCGCTCATCGCCTGGCCGATAATGTCGAAGGACGGCCGGCGGGCGTGCGGTCCCTCGCCGCCGAAGCCGGTGGCGCTGGCCGTGATAATGCGCGGGTTCACCTTCGCGAGGTCGTCATGGCTCAACCCGCACTTCTCCATCATGCCCGGCCGGAAGTTCTCGGTGACGACGTCGTACTCGTGGATGAGCCGCTTCACCACCTCCTGGCCCTCCGGCTTGCGGATGTCGATCGTGATCGATCGCTTGTTGCGGTTGAGCGCCTGGAAGTAGCTGCACCAGCCATCGGGCTGGAGACCGAGGGCGCGGCCGGGGTCGCCATCGCGCGGCTCTTCCACCTTGACGACGTCAGCGCCCATATCAGAGAGGAGCACAGTGGCGTACGGCCCCTGCTGGTAGCGGGTGAAATCGAGGATATGGACGCCTGAAAGTGGACCGGTCATAGCTGGACTCCGCCAAGAGGGTGTTCCAAATGTTCTACACCTTTTCGGGGCGTGATGGGAGAGTGGAACAAGATGAACGGGTATATCGTCTTGAAAGAAGACAGGGGTGCTCGTCTGGAGCTACTTCGCGCCCGCGGCAAGCGTCAGAGATGGAGAGCTGATGGCAAGACGATGGTCCTACGCGCTCGCGTTCATGACGGCCGTCGCGCTCGCAACGACGGCCTGCGGCGGTAGCGGCAAGCAGTCCGCCACGCCCGATTTCACACGCCAGGCGGAGCCCAGCACGTCTGTGACGGCCACCAGTGCCCCGGCCACGGCTACCGCCGCCGCGACTCCATCGCCGCCGGTCCCCGGCCCGGAAGAGTATGAAGGCACGGACGTCCGCGTCCTCAGGGTGGGCGGGCCAGGCGACATCGGCAGTGACACGGTCGTGTACTACCACGTCCTCTGCTACGCCTGTGGCCCCGGCGGCACGAATCTCTATCGGGCCTACCGCGACCCCATCACTCGCGAACTTCGGATCGATGACCTGCTTTCGCTGGATGGCCGGTACGATGGGAAGTTTCGGCACGCGCTTGCGGCCGATTACCAGGCCGGCCACATGGTTGTCGGCGTGTGTACGCGCGGTTACTGCGGTGGCGAAGGGGCCGCCTCGGACGATGCAGAGGCGATTGCCCTGAGGTCCCGGGATGGGGGAGTCACCTGGACGGAGATCGGGCCACTTCCACCGAATACATCCTTCACCGGGATTAGTGAGGGAGAGGCGGTCGCTGTCACTCATACGAACAGCCCAACGAGGGAGATCGTTACCGCTACTGGCTGTATCCATCGGGCCGCGACATTCGGCCACCGAACGCCGCCGCCTTTTACTATCCGCTGGTAGCGGATGGCATCGGACTGACTTGGCTGAAGTCGGAGACAGGGGAGTTCTTTGCGCCCGACGGGACACTCCTTTCAGGACCCGTGCAAGGCCACCGATCCTGGCTGGTGGCGCGGACGGCCGGTGGCTTCCAATTCCTGACCTGGGGCGGAGAAGCTGCAGGCGCGTATCGATACCTGGGTGCGTTCGACCCGGCCGGGAGACTGCCGCGCGCCTGGGCGTGGAACGGGACTGACTTACGCGTGGAGCAGGTGACCACCGCAGGACTCGCGTTCGGAAACGCCCTCCTCCCTGAGCCATGGTGTGGGCGCAGTCCGGGCTGCGAAGGCCAGGCCTTCGCGAGGCAGTTTCCGTTCGAGGCTGTCATCATCGACCTCAACCAGGGGACGGTGCACCCGATGATGGAGCTCTCTCGCGCCCTCACGGGAAACAGCCACTCGTTCCTTGCGGCGGTCGTGCTTGGACGATTCGCCCAGGTGAAAACTCCCGGCGACTGCCTGAATGTGCGCGAGACGCCATCGGCCGCGGGGCGCGTCCTCGGCTGCTACGCCGATGGTGTCCTCCTCGGGACGGATGGCGGGACCGCCGAGGGGCAGGGTCGGCCGTTCGTGCATGTCACCACGCCGGACGGCCGTGAGGGCTGGGCCGCCGACGAGTTCCTGGCATGGTAGGGAAACGGGTGTCGTTGGCCGTTGTCGTAATCCTCGCGCTCGTTGCGACTGCGTGTGGCGGCGGCTCCCGAAGGCCTGCGCCGGCGGCGTCCGAATCGCCGGACCCGCCCACCGCTGTCGCGACCCAGACCGCTATCGCAGTGGAGGCGACGCCGCGGCCTCGCGACCTGAGGGCGTGTCCCGTCAACGCTGACGCGTGTGTTTTCGCCGAGGCCGTGATGCGATGGCTCCTCGATGCCGACGTCCAGGCACTGAAGGACCGAAGTCGCCCACAAGAGCTCCCGTGTCGCGGCTCAGGTCAGGGCGCCGGCGGGAACAGCCCGCTCTGCGATGGCGCCCCGGCTGGCACGACGAGACCAGGGTTCCCTATCCACGTATTTAACTCGGACGGGTACACCGCTCAAGCCGACTTTCGACCGGCGCTGCGTGAGTCGATTCTGAACGGTCCTGGCGTTGTGGAACTCGTCGGGTTCCACTGCCCGGAGAAAGACGCACGAGCTGATTGCGGGAGCGTTTTCGTCCTGTTCCTCATCGGTGCGGCGAACTTGCAGGTGGACCGGATCGACGGCGCATACTTCGTCACCGCGCTCCAGTTCGGGCATTTCGCACAAGACCCGGCGATCTTCGACAGCGGTGGCACATTTCCGATAGCGGCGGAGGACGCTGGCACGGTCCCCGGACGCTTCGAGCCGTGGCGTCCGGCCGTCACCTCGCCGGGTCTGCCCAATGTGATCGACCGCTGGCTGGACGCGCATCCCTGGATGTCCCGCGGATTACACTCGTCCCGGCCGAAGGCGCCTGTCCGGCCGTGATCACAGTCCGTGGGACCGGCTTCTTCGCTGCCCTGGATGACCCCAAAGATCCACTCGTCGGCATTGAACTCTACGCGGGCCGCTTCGGGACGATTCCGCCGGTGGTGCGGCCGCGGCCATCGTTCACGGCGACCAACCCGGTAAGCGATGATGGCACGTTCGAAGAAACGGTCGTGATAGCAACCGCGGATGCCTACGTTTGCGCGCACGGAGTCGTCACCGTCATCGCTTCTTCAGAAGACCGTGCGGTGGCGTACTACCTGGTGAAACAGCGCCAGGTGCTACGTCTCCCGCGCCGCTACCACGCCTGCCCGCTCAAGCCGTGCCCAGCTGTCCGCGTCCTCGGGGACCCAGTCGTTCAGGACGAGGCCGTCCACTTCATTCACGCCCATCCCGAGGCAGCGGAACGCCAACATCCCGTGAAGGGGGTGGTCGATGACCACGCGATAGGAAAACCGGGCTTTGGCGCGCGCGGCCGGGACCCTGTCCCAGAGCGCGAGGTAGCGGCCGATGTAGCCCGCATCGCCAGCGAAGAATCGTTCCAGCGACGCTTTGATGTGCGGGCTCGTGCCCTCCGGGACCTGCTCGGGAAAGCGGAGCGAGCCCTT
>JBJXGC010000003.1:2500-26702 GCA_046154545.1 Dehalococcoidia bacterium
GAGGCGCCTTGCGAGCGGGTCCACAACGAGGTCCATCTCTTCCATCTGGACCGCGCCGAGGAGGACCTGCACGTCGCCCGGCATGGCTACGGCGCTGCCGATCATGCTCCGGTCGCCGAACCGAACCAGAATGGGGCCGACGACGTCGCATTCGACGACTGACCCGTCGGCAGTTTGGACCTCGCGGCGGCTCAATGTGTCGAGGCCGAGGGCGTCTCGCAAGGCCTGTGGGATGACGAGCACGGTGGCGCCGGTGTCCACCAGCGCGTCCACGGCGCGGCGGCGCACGCCGCCCGCACGCCCGTGCCCCGCACGATCGAGGATCACGTCGCCCTCGTTCGTCAGCTCAGTTTCCGCAGTGAAGACGCCCATAAACCCATTGTACGCCGGAGGCAGGCGCCCGTCAGCGACACACAGTGTCAATGGCCCGTCTGACCACGGCCGCATCGATGGGGCCGTGGACGTACGCTTCGCCCAGCCGCCGTAAGAGGACCCACTGGACGGCGCCCGAGCGGACCTTCTTATCCTGGAGCGTGGCCTCGATGACCGCATCGACATCCAGCCCCGGGGCGCGGTCCGGCAGCCCGTAGGCGACGAGGACGCGCTGCTGGCGGGCGAGTTCACCCGCGCTCAGGACGCCCAGTTCCACCGCCAGGAGGCCGGCCACGCGCATGCCGATAGCGACGGCCTCGCCGTGTAGGTACTGGCCGTAGCCGGTGACCGACTCGATCGCGTGCCCCACCGTGTGGCCGTAGTTGAGGAGGGTCCGGCGGCCCGCCTCCTTCTCGTCTTCGGAGACCACGGCCGCTTTGATCGCGACGCTCCGGGCGATGAGGTCGCGGCTGAGCATCGCGCCGGACTGGCCGGACTGGGCATCGATGTCGTCAAGAAGTGGGCGGTCGAGGATCAGCCCGTGTTTGATCACTTCGGCCCAGCCGTTCGCCCGCTGGCGCGTCGAGAGGGTGGCCAGGACGGTCGGGTCGATGACGACCGCCCGGGGCTGAGCGAAGGCGCCGATGAGGTTCTTGCCGCGTGGGTGATCGACGCCCGTCTTGCCGCCAATGGCGGCGTCCGTCATCGCGAGCATCGTCGTCGGGACGTGGACGAAGCCGATACCACGGAGGACAGTCGCCGCAGCGAAGCCTCCGAGGTCGGTCACCACACCGCCGCCAACGCAGACAACGAAGTCCTGGCGTTCGACCCGCTCGCTGACGAGCCAGTCGAACACGCTGGAGAGGGTCGCGAGTGTCTTCTCGTCTTCGCCGGGCGGGATAGACAGGGCGCTGACGCCGTACCCCGCGGCCTCGAGCGAAGCCCGGACGGCGGGAACGTGCAGGGGCTCGACCACGTGGTCGCTGACGATGAAGGCGCGGCCCTTGAGGCCGGCCTCGCGGCAAACGCTCCCCACGCGCGCCAGTGCCCCGTCCTGGACGATAACGGGGTAGTGGGCAGATGTGCCCACGATCGTGACGGTGGCGGCGACGGCGGCCTCTCCGGCGGCCGGAGAGGGGTCCTCGAGCCGGGCCGGGAGGGCGGCCCAGGAGCCGGCCTGGGCCTGGGCCATGAGCTCTGCAATCTTCTCGGCAACCTGCTCGGGGGTGTAGTAGTCCACCGCGACCGAGTGATCGGCGCGATCGTAGAGGTGTCTGCGTTCGCCGAAGAGGTGCGACAGGCGCGCGAGGGGGTCGCCCTCGAGCAACGGACGGCCTTCGGTGGCCGGGTCGGCGCTGAGCCGCCGGGCGGCGCGCTCGGGGGTGATGTCGAGCCAGATGACGAGACCGGTGGCGAGGGCAGCACGGCTGCGGGCGTCCGTGGGGGCGCCGCCTCCGGTGGCCACCACCACCTGGGAGCGCGCCGCGAGCGTTTCGAGGGCGGCGGCCTCGAGAGCCCGGAAGACAGCCTCACCCTGCTCGCGAAAGAGTTCGGGGATGGGCCTCCCTGTGTCTGCTTCGACGATGCGGTCACTGTCGGCAAAGGCCCAGCCGAGGCGCTCGGCAAGCACCCGGCCCACCGTGGACTTGCCGCTTCCGGAAAGGCCGATGAGGAAGACGCGATCGACGGTCACAGCGGCGTTGTCGCGGTCATCCGCAGCCTCCTGCTCTCGAGATTATCACGCCGGAGCCGGTCAGGCCGGGCGCGGCCCTCGCGGGGCCAGGGTCGCCAGGTAGGCGTCCACGTTCGCCCGGATCTCGGCGAGCGTGTCGCCACCGAACTTCTCGAGCCAGGCATCGGCGAGGACGATCGCGATCATGGCCTCGGCTACCACGCCTGCGGCGGGCACCACGCAGACGTCGCTCCGCTCGTAATGGGCGAGGACCTCCGCCCCAGTATCCAGATCGACGGAGGGGAGCGGGTGGGCGAGCGTCGGGATGGGCTTGACGGCGCAGCGGACGACGATCTCTTCGCCTGTGCTCATGCCGCCCTCGATACCGCCATGGTTGTTGGTGGCGTGCCGCCAGGGGTGGCCGTCCCAGCGTTCGATGGGAAGGATGACGTCGTGCACCTGTGAGCCGCGCAGGTTCGTGCCTTCGAAGCCGTAGCCGAAACCGACCCCTTTGAAGGCATTGATGCTGCAGATCGCCTGGGCCATGCGGCCATCGAGCTTGCGGTCCCAGTGGACGTAGCTGCCGAGCCCAAGCGGGACGCCGGCAACGCGGACTTCGACCTCGCCGCCGAGGGTGTCACCGAGCTGTTTCGCGACGTCGATCGCTTCGACCATACGGGCACCGGCGCCGGGGTCAGCGCAGCGCACGGCATCCTGTTCGAGCGCGGGCCAGTCGATCGGCTCGACCGGTGTCGAACGGACCCCGCCGATGGCGAGGGTGTGCGAATGGAAGGTCACGCCGAATTCGGCGAGGAGGCGCTTGGCGACGCCCCCGACGGCGACCCGGGCGGCGGTCTCCCGAGCGCTGGCCCGCTCGAGCACGTTGCGGACATCGTCGAAGCCGTACTTGAGGGCGCCGGGGAGGTCGGCGTGGCCGGGGCGGAGGCGGGTGACGCGCTCGATCTCGGCCTGGACGGGCTCGATCGCCATCTTCTCGGTCCAGTTCACCCAGTCGCGATTCTGGATCCAGAGGGCGATGGGCGAGCCGAGGGTCTTGCCGTGGCGGACCCCCGCCGTGATTTCGGCGTGGTCCTGCTCGATCTTCATGCGGCCGCCGCGGCCGTAGCCGCCCTGGCGTCGGGAGAGGTCGCTGGCGATATCGGCCTCGGAGAGCGGCAACCCGGCGGGGAGGCCCTCCACGACCATGGTCAGGCCCTTACCGTGGCTCTCGCCGGCCGTAAGAAATCGAAAGTGTCCCATTTAGCGCCGCTCCAAGGATGGTTGTGGGGTGCTGGCCATCGCCCCCTGCCCCCTCTGGTCTGAAAACACCTGGGTTGCTGCATGCCCGGGGCTGCTGTTGGGCTCCGCCGGGCCGCCGCGGCCCTCACCCCGGCCGTCTGGGCTGAAAACTCGTCCGCGCAGTGCGCTTTGGGTTGGGCTCCGCCTGACCGTCCTGCCCTCACCCCCTAACCCCCCCTCTCCCCGTGCGCGGGGAGAGGGGGGCCGGAGCAGCAGACCAGGCCTTCTCATCCCTCGCTCTGGCCCGTGGCCATACTTGACTCCCGCTGCGGCGGGCGAGGGAGTGCCGCGTCCTGGTGTGGGACATTTTCGTCCCTTGCTCTGGCGGACGGCCATGCTTGACTCCCGCGCCGGCGGGCGAGGGGAGATGGTGCCGCGGCGATCGAGACGGCTCACGCGCCCACCCCTTCGCGGGCATCGGCGCCCGTCCCCGGTGTCGGCGAGGGCCGCGTCCCGGGGAGGGGTGCGAGCGCGATGGGGACGCCCTGGCCGGCGGCGTTGCGCTCATACGTTGTCTCGAAGCGGCCGAGGACCTCGGCGGGCAGCAGTGCCTCCCAGTCGATCGCGTCGGCGACGCTCCGGTCCGCCGTGGTGGTCAGGATCGGTTGCTGGACGGGGGTGCCGTCAGCCGCGGTGAAGGTGGAGTAGACGTCGACGCGGACGCTCCCGAGGCGAAGATTCGGGACATCGTACAGGATCATATCGACGAGCCTGGCAGCGAGGGCGATGGCCTCATCCAGGGCTGAGGCAACCTGGACGCGCTCACCACCTTCGCTCCGGAACTCACCCTCGGCGGACGTGCTGAGGGCGGCGGCATCAGCCTCGACGGAGACGAGCTGCGCGCCCTGGACGCCGGCCCAGAGGTTCGAGGCGACGCCACGCGGAGGGCGGCCGCGGCGCCAGGTGCCCAGCGCTTCCTCGACCAGGGCGCCGACGATATCGACATCTCCGGACTCGACGCGTTGGCGCCAGCTCCGATGCTGAAACATCTCCGTCGCAACAGCCCAGCCGACGAAGAGGAAGAGGCCGAGGACAACGATGCTGATCGGGATGATCATGGCTTCGCCGCCGCTTCCCGCTCGCGGAGAGCAGCCCGGGCGGCGTCGAACATGACATCCACCGGGGCGTGCACCCCGGTCCAGAGTTCGAAGGCGAGGGCACCCTGGTAGATGAGCATCGGGAGCCCTGAAAGCGTCTGCAGGCCCGCGGCCTCAGCCGCCTGGAGGAAGGGGGTTCGCTCGGGCGTATAGACGATATCCACGGCCAGCGGGCCTGGTCGCATCGAGGAGGGGTCGCAGGGAAGGAGGGCGGCCCCCGGGGAATGGAGCATGCCCAGTGAGGTGCAGTTCACGACGCAATCGTAGCGCGAGAAGTCGCCCGTTTCAGCAGCGACCGAGACGTCGCCGCCAGCAGCCGCAACGTCAGTCGCGAGTCGAGCGGCCCGGGCGGCGGACCGATTGGCGATCTCGATGCGTAGGGCCCGCCCTTCGGCGAGGGCGAAGGCGATGCCACGGGCGGCGCCGCCCGCTCCGAGGAGCAGGATGGTCTTACCGGCGGGGTCAAAGGCCGCCTCGTTCTTGAGGGCGGTGACGAAGCCGGGGCCGTCGGTGTTGAAGCCGAAGAGCCTGCCGGCGCGGTTCACGATCGTGTTCACGGCGCCCACCCGTGCGCTCTGGCCACCGAGTTCATCGAGGAACGGGAACACGGCCTCCTTGTGGGGGATGGTGACGTTGGCGCCGAGGAAGCGAGGCTCGCGGAGCCCGAGGACGCGCCCGTGCAGGGCCTCCGGCGGCGTGTCCCAGCGTTCGTAGGTAACGTCGAGGCCACAGGCTGCGAAGGCAGCGGCCTGGAAGACGGGCGAGAGCGAATGCGCGACCGGGTGGCCGATGATGCCGGCGAACTTCATCGCGCGCCCACTGTGGCGATGTTGCGCTCGTGTTCCGCAAGGGTCTCGGCGAAGACATGCGAGCCGTCGGCCTTGCGGGCATCGGCGACGAAATAGTAGGCGTCCGTCGTCGCGGGATGGGCGACCGCCTCGAGGGAGGCAAGGCCGGGGTTCGTAATCGGCCCCGGGGGCAGGCCGGCGACGAGGCGCGTGTTGTAGGCGGAGCTGTTCCTGAGGTCCTCGACGGTCAGCTCCTTCTTCCACCAACCGAACTGTTCCACACTCGCCGCGCTAAGCGCGACCGCGAACTGCACGGTGGGGTCAGCACCGAGAAGGTCCGAGGCGTCAAGGCGGTTGTAGAAGACGGCGGCGATCATGGGGCGCTCTTCGGCGACGGCCGCTTCACGCTCGACGATGGAGGCGAGGGTGACGGCCTGGTGCACGCTCAGGCCGCGCGCTTTCGCGGCGGCCTGTAGTTCGGGCGTGAAACGGCGGACGAACGTCTTCAACATGAGCGCGACCAGTTGGGCGGCGGTCGAGCCTTCGGGAAGGATGTACGTATCGGGGAAGAGGTAGCCCTGCAAGCCGGCGTTTTCGGGGATGACACCAGCGAGTTCAGGCGGCACCGTCGCCTCGGCGACGGCCCGGAGGAACTGGTCACGTGAGCCGAAGCCCCGCTGCTCCGCGATTTCGGCCATCTCCTCAACGCGAAGGCCCTCCGGGAAGGTCACTTTCACGGTCGGGGAGGAGAGTTTCACGGTGATCGAGTCGATCACCGTCAGGGCTGATGAGCCACGGTCGAGCACGTACTCACCGGCGCTGAGCTTGCTCTCGAGGCCCATGAGCGCCACGAGGAGTTGGAGCTGGTCTCCGGAGCGGATGACGCCGAGCTGCTGCAGTTCGTCGCCGATCTGCCTGGCGCTCTTGTTCGTCTCCAGTACGTAGGTGACCTGTCCGCCCACGGGCGCAGCCCCATTTGTGGTCACGATCGGGCCATCGAGGACATCGCCGGGAGTGCGCGCAACAGCGTATCCCGCGACGACCGCGACGAAAACGAAGAAGCCGACGGCGGCTGAAGGCAGGACGGGCACCCTGGGCCTCACGTCGCCGCCTCCAGCCGGCGCGAATCGAGGACAGCCTGGAGGATGAGGGCCGCGGCCGCGGAATCCAGTTCACCTGACCGCCTGCGGGTGGCTCCCTTCACCGAATGCGCGGCCTGGACCGAGGAGAGGCGTTCGTCCCAGAGCGTGACCGGCACGCCGCAGACCGCGCGAAGGCCGGCCGCCAACTGGCGGACACGCCGTGTCTGGTCGGTATCGTGGCCGGAGAGGCCGATGGGAAGGCCGACCACCACCTCCGTCACTTCGCCTTCGGCGACGAGCCGGGCAACGGCGTCCACAAGCTCGCTATCGGTCGCGGCGTGGAGGGCGGGCCGGGCGTGGGCGAACATCCCGAGCTCGTCGCTCAAGGCGACACCCGTGCGCCGGCCCCCGGGGTCAAGGCCCAGGAGTCGTGGTGGGGGTGGCAGGGCGCCGGGTTTCGGTCGATATGGCATTCGCGTCCGTTGCACCCGCATCAGCCGGTGGCGCCGCCGCTTTCAGGGTCACGCTGACGCGGAATCCGAAGCGCGGCAGCCGGGGGGCCCAGCCGGGCGAGAGGCTTACCTCAGGATCCTGAATACCATACCGCTGGCTGAGGATCGACTTCGCATCGTCCGTTGACTTGCCTTTGACGGCGTCCCTCATCTCGTCGATGGAAAGGCCGCGGGCGAATTCGGCGGAAACCCGTACCTCGGTGCGGAAGGAACCGTCGTCGCTGGCGGACTGGCTGGCGCCCGTTTCAACGGCCATGACCGAGCCGGGAATGAACTCCCCATCCCCGGCTCGTCCGCCAAGGACCTCCAGGGCGAGCCGCTCGAGGGCGTCCGGGGGGATGGCGAGGACGCTCACGGAGACGTCGATATCCAGGAACAGGGTGTCAGCGACGGTGCCGGCGCCGCCGGATGGTTCTCCGAGTGTGACGGCCGTCTTCGCCGTGCGAAGGATGGCGGCGTCACCCGGGCGGGCCCGGCGGATGGCCTCTTTGACGATGTCTGACTTGTCGATGTCCTTTGCCATCGCCCGGATGGCGACGACGTCGGCTGCCCCCACGGCGAGGCGTTCTTCGGTGGTGCCACCGCTGGCAGCGGCGGCGTTGGTAACGGTGAGCGAGGTGAGGGTGGGGTCCTGGAAGCGGGTCAGGCGGCTGGCGGCCAGGTTGCCCTTGGCGCCCGGACGCGCGGCCGTGGCAGGCGCCTGCACGGTCGTGGCGGCCGGGACCGTGAGGGCGGCGTCGAGCAGAAAGGTGATGTCCTCGGGCAGAGCGATCACGGCTGAACCTGCCGGGAGCGACACGGCCGCCTGCCCGTTGTTCGTGACGGTGAGGAGGACGGCGGCGGGTAGGGTATCGACAGCAGCCTTCCCGGTGGACCGGATGGCGAGGGTGAAGCGCTGGGAAACGGTCACCTCGCGGGCGGGCAGTTCGCGGGCGGCCAGATCAGCCTCGCGGCGGTCCGGTGAGGCCACGACGACGACAGTCTCAGAGAGCGTCTCGGTAGGTGGCGTCACCGTCACTTCGACGGACGGGCCCATGGAAAGGGCGAGCCCGGCGAGGATGACGACGACCAGGCCGATGGCGGCCACCTGGATGTAGGCGCCCATAGCGGGGGCAACGAGGCTCCAGCGGCCGAGACGGAGGACGCGATGTCCGCCGGCGTCCCAACGGACGCGGCCGGGCGTCCCCGCCACCGGGATACCTACCTGCCGGGCGCGGGCGCTGAGGGTGCGCGAGCGGGTGGCGATGGCGACAGTCTTACCCGCGTCCTCAGCGTGGCGGGCGAGACGGCGCATGCCCAGTTCGGTCGCGAGCTGGCGGTTGCCGCGGGGTGCGTGGACGACGACCGCGTAGGTATCGGCGGCGTCGATGCGGCCGCAAACGGAGGCGATTTCGTCGCGCGGGTCGGCGAAGACGACGCTTGCAAAGCCCTCCGCAGCTTCTGGAGGCTCGCCGGGATCGGGCGTGGCGGGCCCGGGCTGAGCGTCCGCCTCCATTGCTGCTATCCCCCGCCCAGCGCTTCGGTCGCCAGGCGCCAGGCCTCGGCCAGGGCGGCGTCCAGGCCGGAGGCGTCCTTGGCCCCGGCCTGGGCGATATCGGGCCGGCCACCGCCACCACCGCCGGCCACCTTCGCGACGGCGCCAACGAGCTTGCCGGCGTGGACACCACGGCCCACGAGGTCGGGCGTGGCGGCCGCCAGGAAGAGCGGCTTGCCATCGACGACGGCGGCGATCACGAGGAGTGAGGGCTGGAGCCGGGCACGGACCCGGTCGGCCACTTCGCGGAGGACATCCGGGTCGGCGGCATCGACCTTCGCGACGATGAGATGGGCGTCTCCAACCTTGCTCGCCCCTTCGACGAGCGCTTCCGCGGTGGCGGCCCCCTGGAGGCGGGCGAGCTGTTCACCCTGCTTGCGCAGCCGTTCGAGTTCGGCCTGGAGCGCTTCGACACGCTCTTCGAGTTCGGACGGGGTGGTGGCGAGGCGGTCGGCGACGCGGGTGAGACGGTCGTGCTGCTCCATGAGGTAGGCCTCGGCGGCCGCGCCGGTGAGGGCCTCGACGCGCCGCGTCCCGGCGGCGACCGAGGACTCGCGGAGGACGTGAAGGAAGCCGATCTCGCCAGTGCGGTGGACGTGCGTGCCACCGCAAAGCTCGGCGCTGAAGGTAAGGCCGTCGTCTTTAATCTCGACCACACGGACATCGTTGCCGTACTTGTCGCCAAAGAAGGCGAGGGCGCCGGCGTCCACGGCGCTGCGGTAGCTGGTGGTGCGCCAATGCACCTCGAGGTCTCGGCGGACACGGTCGTTCACGATGGCCTGGGCCTCCCGGAGGGCTTCGCGGGGGACGTGCTCAAGGTGGGTGAAGTCGAAGCGGAGCCGGTCGGGCGTGACGAGCGAGCCCTGCTGGCGGACGTGCTGCCCGAGCGTGGCGCGGAGGGCGGCATGGAGCAGATGGGTACCGGTGTGGTTCCGGGCTGAGCCGGCCCGGTACTCGGTGTCCACGGCTGCCGTCGCAAGTTCGCCAACACGGATAGCCCCCTCGACGACGTGACCCCGGTGGACGATGGCGCCACCGGTGCTCTGCGTGTCTTCTACCTGAAAGACGCCGGAGGGTGTGCGAATGTTCCCGCGGTCCCCAACCTGGCCGCCCCCTTCGGGGTAGAAGGGGGTCGTGTCGAGCACGACTTCGGCCGGCTCGCCCGCGCGGATGAGGTCGCTGAGGGCCTCGTTGCGGAGGATGCCGACGACCTGCGCGTCGGTTTCGACCTTGCCGTAGCCGACGAAGGCGCTGTGTTCGTCGCCGAGCCGGGCGAGGAGGGGGGAGGGTTCGCCCTTGAGGAAGCGGCCGTGCTCACGAGAACGGCGGCGCTGTTCGTCGAGGGCGGCTTCGAAGCCGGCATCGTCGATGCCATATCCACGCCCGGCTGCGATCTCGCGCATCAGCTCGAGCGGAAACCCGAAGCTGTCGTAGAGGAGGAAGGCCTCAGCTCCGGAGACCGCCGCGCCAGGATCGAGCTGGTCGAGGAGGGCGTCGAGGCGCTTCGTCCCCACTTCAAGCGTGCGGACGAAGCGCTCCTCCTCGGCCTGGAGGGCGCGGCGAATGAACTCGCGGCTCTCTTCGATATGGGGGTAGCCGACTTTGAGTTTCTCGATGGCGGCAGCCGAGACGCGGGCGGTAAAGAGTTCGCGCACGCCCAGCCGCCGGGCCAGGTAGATGGCGCGGCGGACGACGCGGCGGAGGATGTAGCCGCGGCCCTCGTTGCTGGGCACCACGCCGTCGGCGATGAGCATGGTCGCTGCGCGGCAGTGCTCCGACATTGCACGGATGGTGTAGGCACGGACGTCATCGATAGGGAGCGCGAAGTAATCTACACCGACGACGGCGGCCGCCTCCCTGAGGATCGGCAGGAAGACATCCGTCTCGTAGACAGACCGCACCCCCTGGAGGATGCAGGCGACGCGCTCAAGGCCTGAGCCCGTATCGATGTTCTGCTTCGGGAGGTCTTCGCGGCGGCCGTCGGGGTGCTGGTAGAGCTGCATGAAGACGAGATTCCAGAACTCGAGGAAGCGCTCGTCGTAGCCGACGCCGCCTGTCGGGTTGCCGTGGGCGTCGGTCTGGAGCTGAGCGCCGGCGATGCCGCGTTCGGGGTGGAGGTCGTAGTAGATCTCGCTGTCAGGGCCGCACGGGCCGCTGGCCCCGGGGGTCTTGTTGGGGAAGCTAAACCAGTAGTTCAGGTCCTCGTCGCGGCGGTGGATATGGTCATCGGCGACGCCGGCTTCGCGCCAGAAGCCGTACGCGTCGTCGTCGGTGAGGTAGACGGTGATATGGAGGCGCTCGGGGTCGAGGCCGTAGACCTGGGTCATCAGCTCCCAGGCCATCTGGATGGCGCCCTGCTTGAAGTAGTCGCCGAAGCTGAAGTTGCCGAGCATCTCGAAGGCGGTGCAGTGGCTGTAGTCGCCGACCTCTTCGATGTCGGTCGTGCGGAAGACGCGCTGCACGGTGACGGCCCGTGGCCCGGGCGGCTCCTGCTCGCCCGTGAAGACGGGCTTGAACTGCTGCATGCCGGCGCTGGTGAAGAGGGAGGTGGGGTCGCCGATGGGGACGAGGGGCCAGCCGGGCACCAGCTGATGGCCCCGCTCCTGGAAGAAGCGGAGGTAGGCGTCGCGAATTTCGTCGGAGGTGCGAGGTGGGTTGGGCATGGTAGTGAGGATGATGCTACGAACCGGCGGCCAACGCTGTCCAACGAGATTACGGAGAGGCACACGGGTTGGACATCGGGGAAGTGCAGCACCCGGGAAGGAAGCCTGGGAGCAGATCCACCTTGACAGGCGTTTCGCGCGCTCCATACGATGCTGAAGGACGCCATGCGCGTCCCCTATGCACAAAGACGGCGAACCTCCCGAACGTAGCTCCATCCTCGTCCGCACACGTGGCCTCCCGTGCGCCCGCTTCGGGCTGCGGCTGTGAACGAGAAGCTGGCGGTGATCGTCCTCGCGGCGGGACAGGGCACGCGGATGAAGTCCGCCCTACCGAAGGTGCTGCACCCGGTCTGTGGCAAAGCGATGGCGGCCCATGTCCTCGACGCATCCCGCGAACTGGAGCCCGGGAAACTCATCGTGGTCGTGGGGCATGAAGCTGACGAGGTACGCCAGCGCCTGGGTGCCCCGGACGTAACCTTCGTCCTCCAGGCCGAGCAGCTTGGGACGGCCCACGCCGTGATGCAGTGCGCGGAGGCGGCAGCCGGCTTCGACCAGGTGATGGTCGTCAACGGTGATTCGCCGCTGATTACCGGATCGACCCTGGGGCGGCTGCTGGCGGCCCGCGGCGACGCGCGGATGGCCTTCCTTAGCTGCACGATGGAGGACCCGGCCAGGCTGGGCCGCGTCGTGCGGTACGGCGGGGTGGTGGCCGAGGTGGTCGAAGCGGACGACTACCGGGGCGAGCCCGGTCCGGCCGAGATCAACGCCGGTCAGTACGTCTTCGAAGCCGAATGGCTCTGGCAGGAGCTGCCGCGGATCCCGAAGAGTGCGAAGGGCGAGTACTACTTCACGGGCCTGGTGGCCCGCGCCCACCTCGCTGGTTCGCCGGCGGAGACGGCGGAGATCGACCCGGACGAGTTCCTGGGCGTCGATGACCGTGTCCGGCTCGCGGAAGCGGAGCGGCTGATGCGGATGCGCGTCCTCCGCCAGCACATGCTGAATGGGGTGACCATTGCCGACCCGGCTACCACCTACATCGACGCGACGGTGCGGCTCGAACAGGACGTCACCATCCTCCAGAATTGCTCGCTCAGCGGCGCGACGAAGGTGGCCAGCGGGAGCACGATCGGCCCGGGGACGTCGCTGCGCGACAGTACGGTGGGGCCGCGGTCGCTGGTGGTCGCGTCGGCCGTCGAGGACTCGGCGATCGGCGCGGACGTACACCTCGGCCCCTTCGCCCATGTGCGGGGCCATTCGACCATCGGCGACGGGTGCTTTCTCGGGAACTACGCCGAGGTGAACCGTTCGACGCTCGGCCGTGGCGTGAAGATGCACCACTTCAGCTACCTCGGCGACGCCACCGTCGGCGATAACGCGAACATTGCGGCCGGCGTGATTACCAACAATTACGACGGCGTCAACAAGCACCCGACCGTGATCGGAGAAGGCGCCTTCGTCGGCTGCGACACCATGCTCGTGGCGCCCGTCACGATGGGGGCGCGGGCAATGACCGGCGCCGGCACCGTGTTGAAGCAGGACCTGCCTCCAGGCGCCGTAGCCGTGGGTGTACCGGCCCGGATCATCCGGCAGCGCGGCGAGGAGTAGATGGACGTTCAAACCGTGATCGCGGTGGTCTGCATCGGGGCGGCGTCGGTGTTGCTGGCGGCCTCTGCCGCCGCCGAGACGGCCCTCGAACGGGCGAATGATGTCCGCATCCAGGCGCTGGCGGCGCGGGGTGACAAGCGTGCCCGGCGGATCACGAGCAACGTCCAGCAGCCGCGGGTCTTCCTCGGCCCGTTGACCGTCGCGCGGGTGACCTCGGCGGCGGCGGTCGTCGCCTTCGCCGGGTACGCGGGAGCGCGCGAGTTCAGCCCCTTCCTTGGCGCGGTCGGCATCGGCCTGCTGGGCGGCGCTTATGTCGCCCTGCTGGAGATGACGGTGGGACTGATCGCGGCCCGCCAACCCGAATACGCCGCCGTCCGCCTGAGCGAAGTCGTGCTGGCGACGCGCGTCGTCTTCGGCGTCCCGGCGTTCGTCCTCGCACTGCCCTCGCGCATCCTCGCCCGGTCGTTGCGCGTCGTGAATCGCGATACCGATACAGACATCCTCGCCCTGGTGGAACGAGAGGAGGCCTCTGGCGGCGTGGAGGAGCAGGAGCGACGCATGATCCGGGGGGTCATCGCCATGGAGGAGAAGTCGGCGCGGGAGATCATGGTGCCCCGGATCGATGTCGTGGCGGCCGACGTGGAGGAGAGCGTCGAGGAGGTCGCGCGGCTGGTGAACGAGCGCGGCTATAGCCGCGTGCCGGTCTATCGCGACAACATCGACAACATCGTAGGGATCGTCTACGCCAAGGACCTCCTCCGCGTCGTGTTCAACGGCGGGCGCACGCGGAAACTGGCCGACCTCGCCCGGGAACCGAGATTCATCCCGGAATCGAAGCGGCTGGACGACCTGCTGAGGGAGATGCGGGCCACGCGCACGCACCTCGCGATCGTGGTCGATGAATACGGCGGGACTGCAGGGCTCGTGACGATCGAGGACCTGCTGGAGGAGATCGTCGGCGAGATCGAGGACGAGTACGACGTTGCCGCCCCGCGCACCGAGGTCATCTCCGATGATGAGGCGCTCGTTGATGGGGGCGCGACGACCGATGTGCTCAAAGAGCTGTTCGGATTCGACATCGAGTCCGAGGACTTCGACACCGTCGGCGGGCTCCTCATGACCCACCTCGGGCGCCTCCCGCAGGTCGGTGACCAGGTAGCTGTGGGCGGTCTGAACATCCGGGTGCTGAGCATGGCTGGCCGCCGGGTCAAGCGCATGCGGATAGCGCGCGAATCACCAGATTCCGTGGCAGCGCCCGCCGAACCGGCGGCGAGCCTGAGCGGCTGAGCCCGGCCAACGCCCCGGCCGAACCGAAACGAGGCGACCATATGCTCCGCATCCGGCGCGTCACCATCGCCGACATTCCAGCCGTCGAGCAGGTGGAGCGGGCGGCGTTCGGGGCTGGCTGGCCAGCGGCGGCGTTCGAACGGGAGCTGACGGCCAACACCATGGCCCGCTATCTGCTGCTGGAACGAGTGGAGGCCGAGCGCGGGCCGGCCGCGTTGATCGGCTTCGGCGGGCTCTGGCTGATGGTCGACCAGGCCCACATCGTAACCGTGGCCGTGGACCCACAGGAGCAGCGCCAGGGGTATGGCAGCCTGCTCGTCCACGCCCTGGTGGTACTGGCCCGGGAGAGTGGGATGGACGAGGCGACGCTCGAGGTGCGGGAGTCGAACGGAGCCGCCCGGGGCCTCTACCGCGGCTACGGGTTCCACGAAGTCGGGGCCCGAAAGCGCTATTACTCGGACAACGGTGAGGATGCGGTGATCATGACGACCGAATCGCTGCGGAGCGCCGGGTACCAGCAGAAGCTGGACCGCAATCGTGAGCGGCTGGCGGCCGCCTTCGGTGTCGGATTGGGGAGCAGCCTGGACTCGGAGAGCTACGGCTTCGCAGGGTAAGGAGCGGGGCGTTAGCCGAGCTTCCTGGCGAACTCATTGAGCAGCGCTTCCGCCCGCTCAAGACGTCCGAGGATGCCCCACTGACCATGAATGTTGAGGGTCATGTCCTCAGCTTCGCCGCGCACGCCCGGAAGGCGGCCGCGCTTCCCGGCGGCCTGGTCGTAGCGAAGACGCTGGTCGCTCTGCTCGCCAAAGAGGGCATCCACGATCTCGCGGGTGCGTTCGTCCCAGAGACCGTATTCGAACGGGTTGGGGCCGGTCCCGCGTAACCAGGCGATCTTCGCCACCTGGGCCTCGATCGTGGCTTTCGCGCGCTCGGGGTTCTTCACTTCGACCATGAGGTGGGATTGTAGCGGCGGCAAGGCGGACGCGGAAATCCGCCTCAGGCGGCCCGGGCGAGGTCCATCTCGTAGGCGATATCGCCGAGGCTGAGGACGGACCCGACGATCTCGCGGCCCTCGCCACGCGGCACCGACTTCACGTCGTCGAGGAACGCGGCAATGCGGTCTAAGCCGGCGGCGCCGTAAAAGGCGCCCGGCCGGAGGACGCCGAGCGAGTTCGAGCAGACGACCCGTCCCGCGCCATCGCGGCAGGCCAGTGCTACGGCAACCTGGTCGAGGCCGTAGGGACGGCGCATCTCCCCCATGGCGGCGCGGAGCCACTCGACGATACGGTCCGTCAGTTCGCGGCCTTCGTGCCCGCCGTCAGCGGGGAGGTCCCAGGACGCCTCACGGAGCCCAACGCCCTGGCGAATGAGCTGCTCGACGGTGTCGCGCGTTTGACGCTTGCGGAGGAATTGCATGCCACGGTTCTCGGCAGATCTCACCCAAAACTTGGTGACCATTGGGGGAACATCGCGGCGGCGTCCGGGATTACGTTTCGATGGCGGAGAGCGCCAGGTGGCGGCGCTGCCCGCATCAGCACCCTGCGCTAGAATCCCCACACATCTGCCACCTGGAGGATCCCCGTGGAAGTACCACTCCTCATCAACGATTTCCTGCGGCGCGCCGCCAAGCTCTACCCGACGAAGACCGCGATCGTGGACGGCCCCGACCGGTTCACTTATCGCCAGTTCGAAGAGCGGGTGAATCAGCTCGCCCACGCCCTGAGTTCACTCGGGATCAAGCAGGGCGACCGGGTCTGCATCCTGAGCCCGAACTCCCACTACTTCCTCGAGAGCTTCTACGGGACGAGCCAGATCGGCGCGATCCTCGTGCCGCTGAACTACCGGCTGGTCGCCTCCGACCACGAGTACATCATCAACCACGCGGGTGTGAAGGCCGTGCTGGTCGATTACGAGTACACGAAGGTCGTGGACGACATCCGGCCGAACCTGACGACGGTCGAGCACTGGATCGCAGCCGACCCGCGCCCCGAGACGACGACACCGGATGGCTGGACCGACTGGGACGACCTCGTTGCCCACCGCCCGAAGACGGGCACGCCCGCCGTGGACATCGAGGAGAACGACATCGTCTCGATCAACTACACCTCGGGGACGACGGCCCGGCCGAAGGGCGTGATGCTCACGCATCGCAACTGCTACATCAACGCCTACGACTTTATCGTCCACCTGCGGCTGGCCCACACCGACGTCGAACTCTGGACCTTGCCGATGTTCCACTGCAACGGCTGGGGTGGCTCCTACGCACTGACAGCGGTCGGTGGCACGCACGTCGTCCTGCGGGCGATCGTGGGCAGCGACATCTATCGGCTGATCGAAGAGAACGACGTAACCTTCGCCTGCATGGCACCGGCCGTGCTCTCGACGATCCTGAACTACCCCGATAAGGCGAAACACGCGATCAAGACGAAGCCGCGCTTCACCGTGGCCGGGGCTCCGCCTCCCGCTGCCTTCATCGAACAGCTCGAGAAGGAGATCGGCTGGGAGTTCATCCAGATTTATGGGCTCACGGAGACGGCGCCGATCATCACCATCTCGACGGCGGACTTCCACAACCCCGACGGCCTCGACTATGCCCGGCGGTCCCATGCCGGCGTCGAGGCGATCGGCTGCGACATCCAGGTGATGGACGAAAACGGGGTCCCCGTCCCGAGGGACGGCCAGACGATCGGGGAGATCTGCGCGCGCGGCAACATGGTCCTCAAGGGCTACTGGGAGCAGCCCGAGGAGACCGCGAAGGCGATCCACGGCGGCTACTTCCACACCGGCGACCTCGCCGTCTGGGACGAGTTCGCGAACGTCCACATCGTTGACCGGAAGAAGGACGTCATCATCTCCGGGGGGGAGAACATCTCGTCGCCCGAGGTCGAGGACGCGCTCTATAAGCACCCGGCCGTGCTGGAGTGCGCGGTGGTCGGGGTGCCGCACGAGAAGTGGGGCGAGACGCCCAAGGCGCTGATCGTGTTGCGCAGCGGGATGAGCGCCACCGAGCAGGAGATCCTGGAGTTCAGCCGCAAGCACCTGGCCCACTTCCGCTGCCCGACGAGCGTGGACTTCGTCGAGTCGCTGCCGCGGACGGCGACCGGCAAGCTCCAGAAGTTCGTGATCCGGGAGCAATACTGGAAGGGCGTCGAGCGGCGGGTGAACTAGCCGAAAAAGGCGAAGACAGCCTCGGGCGGGCTTGCTCCGACTGGTGAGAGCACTGGAGGACGACGCCCGGCCTGCTCATCCGCAACCTCGAACCACAGACGGTGGAGTTCTTCGAGGCGAGCGCTGGTGTATCCCGGCGAGGCCACGGAACCGTGCTACCATTGGTGATATCACTGGAGGACTTGCGATGCCTGACCTGCTGATCCGCAACCTCGAATCTCATACCGTTGAGTTTTTCAAGGCACGCGCCCGCGGCAAGGGCGTGTCCCTCCAGGCAGAGGTCCAGGCGCTACTCGAGGAGGCCGAGGCCCGCGAGCGCGGTGAACGTGACCGGCTCATCGAGGAGATGCAAGCGATCAGAAAGAGTCTCGCGACCCCCGGCCGCGTCTTCAGCGACAGCGGCGACCTCATTCGCGAGGATCGCGACGAGCGCTGACGACTCGGGTCCGTTTGTCCCGCGAACGGGCGCGAGCGCTATCATAGACGCTAGCATCGGAGGTACTTCTCATGCCAGACTTGCTTGTCCGGGACGTCAAGCCTGAGACGGTCGAACTGTTCAAGGTTCGCGCCCGGCGCCGGGGCCATTCTCTGCAGGCTGAACTGTGGGAACTCATCGAGACAGCGGCCAGCCGTGAACGGACGGCGGAAGCGGAGTTCTGGGCAAGCGTTTGGGCGTTCAGGGACTCCCTGAAGGGCCGGCCTCACTCCGACAGCGGCGAGCTGATCAGGGAAGACCGGGATGAGCGGTGATCAAGCTCGTCATCGATGCCAGTGTCTCCGTCAAGTGGCTGATTCCGGAGGAACTCCACGAGCAGGCTCAGGCTGTCCAGGAGCGTGGTGATGAGTTGATCGCGCCGGGCCATTGGCGGACCGAACTCGTGAACGCCGTTTGGAAGAAGCACGCCTCGAAGAGGGACATTGGCCGTGAGGCGTGTGAGACGGCCATGAAGATCGGACTGGCGCTGCCCATGAACATCGTCCCAGTCGAAGAACTCTTGGAATCCGCCGTCCAGCTCGCCCTCCAGCATTCCCGCACCGTGTACGACAGCCTCTATATCGCCCTCGCTTTGCGCGAAAAGTGCCAGTTCGTCACCGCCGACCTCAAGCTCTACAACGCCATGAAGGATGCGCTTCCGGAGACGATGCTGTGGCTCGGCGACTGCTAACAGGGTGTGACTGATGTGCTTGCTCTGACGGCCTGCGCAAAAACGTAAGTCGCACCCGTCCTGAGGTGGCGGTGACCCGGGCGGGTGCCGCGCTGGTACAATGGCTGCGGAGGCCACCTTCATGAGCGCTACGGCGGAGTCCCGGCCCACGAAACGCACATACCAGCCCGAGGATCTCGAGGCGATGGAGGCGAACGGCTTCGCCTACGAAATCGGCGACTGCGGAGAGCTGGAGGAACGAGGTTTGAGTTGGCTCACGGGAAACGTTAGTGCCGAAGTCCTCATGCGGCTCGGCATCTTCAACCACAGCAACCAGCTCGGCCACGTGTTCACCGGCGAAGTCGGCATCCGTGCTTGGCCCGCGCGGCCGCGGCGCTTCCGCCGCGTCGATGCCGGGTTCATCAGCTCCGCGCGCGCGCCCCAGGGTTTCCCAACCTGGCTGACCGTCGCGCCGGACCTGGCCGTCGAGGTCGTGTCGCCTGGCGACGATGCGACCACCCTGGTGCGCAAAGTCTTTGAGTACATCGAGGCGGGGTCGCAGCTCGTCTGGACGATCTACCCGGAGCGAGGCCTCGCGGTCGTCTTTCGCGCGGACGGCATGACCACCGTCGTCCACTACGGAGGCGCGCTCGACGGCGAAGGGGTCCTGCCCGGGTTCACGATGCCCCTGGCCGAGATCATGCCGGACCCCTCGACCTTCGAGGACCCGGACGATTCCGACGGACCGGAGCGGTAGCCGACAGGTCAAGCGATGCGCGCGGCCAAACTGTCGGTCAGGTCGTCTCGAATTGGACAGTCCGCAGCATCGCCTCAGGCACGCGGTCGCGGAGGCCAAGGATCTCGACGCCGACCACACGGTTCTCGCTATCGAAGTCCAGGATCACGCCCGGCTGCACCTCCTCAGACTCGACGATCGCAGACTCATCGAGTCGCAGATACACCGCGTCCGCCTCGCGGTCGACTTTGAGCCTCATGGCATCCGTCCCTTCATGCCGGCGCGCCGCTGATTGTTCGCGCTATCATGGGCGCCAGGAGTCGCGCGATGAGCCTTGTCGTTGATCATGAGCACACACTTCCGTTGGCGGACCTTCGTTCGGGAGGCGATGCCAAGATCCGGGCAGCGGCGGCGACCAACCAGCCGACGCACCTGGTCGAGGACGGCGAGAGCGTCGCGGTGCTCATCTCGCCGGAATTGTACCGGGGGCTCCTGGACGCGCTGGACCGCCTTGAGCTCGTAGGCGCCCTCGATGCCGCAGAAGCGGACCTGGTCGCAGGTCGTACGGTCCCTTATGCCGAGGTAAAGTCCATGCTGCAGGAATGGGCTGGTGAAGATCGCTGATGGCCCAGATGCGGCTGTCGCAGGTCGCACTCGGCGACATCCAGGCAATCGACCGTCATCTCGCGAGGGAGCGTCCGGCCGCTCTTCGCGGGGTTATGCGGGGCCTTCTCAACGCGTTCAACCAGCTTGAACTGTTCCCCGCTTCGGGCGCGTTAGCTCTGACGTTGGATGACGGGAGAAGCTACAGGGTGTCCGTGGCGGGTTCTTACCTCGTGTACTACCGCCTGCTCGATGAGGATGTGGGCTTTGTTGCGCGCGTTTGGGACGCCCGGAAGCGGCGACCCACGACCGCCGCGCAACTCGAGCCAGACGAATGACGACTCGCGCTAATACCCTTTGAACTGGGGTTCGCGCTTCTCCATGAAGGCTTTCGGGCCCTCGCGCGCGTCCTCGGTCGTCTGGGCGATGAACATCGCCATCTGGGCGATGTCCAGGTGCTCGTCGAAGGGGATGTTCGCCGAGCGGTAGACGAGCTTCTTCGAAAGCTGGACGGCGGTGGCGGGCCCGCGGGCGATCTGCTTCGCGTACTCCGTCACCCGGGGCATGAGTTCGTCCGGTTCGTAGACCGCCATCAAGTAGCCGATGTCGAGCGCCTCCTTGGCGGTGATCAGCTTGCCCGTCCAGATCATGTCCAGCGCCCGCTGGGTGCCGATGAGCCGGGGGAGGGTGTAGGTGCCGCCGTCGCCGGGGATGAGGCCCATGCGCACATAGGTCATGCCCATGCGGGCAGTCGATGCGGCGAAGCGGATATCGGCCATGCTCGCCATGTCCATGCCCGCGCCAGCGGCGGCACCGTTGATGGCGGCGATGTAGGGCTTCTCCATCTGGATGAGGGCGCGGGGGATGGGGTGGACGCGGTCGCGCAGGCTGTGGCGGCGAGCCGCGACCGAGGCTTCGGTGCGCAGGACGCCCGTACCCCCGGCCTCCATGGCGACGTTCATGCCGCTGCAGAAGCCGCGCCCAGCGCCGGTGATGATGACGACCCGCACCTCCGGGTCCGCATCGGCCGCGACGACGGCCTGGTGCCATTCGTTCAGCATCTGGTCGTCGAAGGCGTTCAGGCGTTCGGGCTTGTTGAGGGTGATGGTGGCGACGCCGTCTTCGACGCCGTAGAGGATCGCTTCGTAGGCCATGGTGGTCTCCGTTGGTGGCAGGGTGGGCGGGATTGTACGCGAAAGGGGGCCATAGCGGCCGTCCTCCGTCCTTCGGCGGACGCTGGCGCATCCGCTACCGCACTACAATACCGCGCATGAACATCCCGAAGCCGGTCAAGAAGGTCGTCGAGCAGGGTGCTTTGCGGGCGCTGCTTCTGCGCGAGCGGTTCGAAAGCGGCACACAGTGGAACCCGCTCGACAAGCGCTACCTGAGCAACCCATATCCCCTCTACCGCCACCTGAGGGAGCACGACCCGATCCACCGCAGCCGGCTGATGGATGGCCACGTCTTCAGCCGCCACGAAGACATCTCGGCGCTGCTCCGGGACGCCCGCCTTTCGGCCGACGACCGCAACCGCAGCAACTACCACCAGCAGCGGGCGGAGGGCATCCGCGAGGGCGCGATCAACCCGGACAAGCCCGACATCCCCTCGATGTTGCGCCTCGACCCGCCGGACCACGCGCGGCTGCGGGGGCTCGTGAACCGGGCCTTCACGCCGCGCGCCGTCGAGGCACTCCGGCCCCGCATCGAGGCCCTGGTCGAGGAGCTGCTCGACCGCATCGATGGCGACACGGCGGACATCATGCGCGACATCGCCGTGCCGCTGCCGTTGACAGTTATCGCCGAGATGCTCGGCGTGCCCATCGAAGACCGCGAGCGGTTCAAGGAATGGTCCGACGCCATCGCCACGACCGTTGCCGAAAGCACGTGGGACGAACTCCGGGCGGCCCGAAAGGCGGGGGAGGAGCTCAGCGCCTACATCGCTGACATTGCCGACGAACGCCGGGCTCACCCGCGCGAGGACCTCATCAGCGCGCTGGTCGCGGCTGAGTCAGAGGGCGACCGCCTCTCGATGACGGAAGTCTACCGGACCGTCGAGTTGCTCCTGGTGGCCGGGAACGAAACGACGACCAACCTCATCGGCAACGGCACGCGGATGTTCGCGCGGCACCCGTCGCAGTGGGAGCTGCTCCGCGCGGACCCGTCGCTGGCAGCGAACGCCGTGGAGGAGCTGTTGCGGTTCGACAGCCCCGTCCAGATGACGAGCCGCGTGGTCACGCAACCGTTCGAATACGCGGGCATGCAGCTCAAGAAGGGCCAGGAGTTGATCTTCCTGCTCGGGGCGGCCAACCGCGACCCGGCTGCCTTCGACCGGCCGAACCGGCTCGATATCACCCGCGAGAACGCCCGCAGCCACCTCTCCTTCAGCCAGGGCATCCACTACTGCCTCGGCGCACCGTTGGCCCGGCTGGAAGGCGAGGTGACGTTCCGGGCGATGGCGCGGCGCTTCGAGCGGGTCGAAGTCGAGCCCGGGGGCGAGGTCTGGGGCACAAACACGATCCTTCACGGGATGAAACGGCTCCCGGTGCGGCTCCGCCGAGCTGGGGCGGCCCTATGAGCGCCGACGCGCTGGCCGCGAACCTCCGGCGCCAGGCGACGTTCAATCGCGAAGCTAACTCCATCGCGGTCCGCGCCCTGGAGCAGCGCGGCGAGCCCAACCTTCGCGCACTGGCAGCCCTGCGGCACGTGTTCGAGACCGAACTGGTCTGGCTCCGGCGCCTCACGGGCGGTGATGCGAACGTCGCCCAATTCCCTCAACTCGAAGCCTACGAAACGGAGCTGGCCACCTGCCACCGCTGGTTGACGGAGGCGTCGGAGGGGATGGAGCGCTTCGCGATGGAGCTCGATGACTCGCGGTTCGACAAGGCCTTCGAGTATCACAACCTCTCAGGACAGCCGCGGTCGAACTTCATGTCGAACGTGCTGCAACACGTCTTCCTGCACTCGGCCCAGTACCGGGGCGAAGCGCTGGGACATCTCGCCGTCACGGGCCGCGTGCCCGACGGGACTTCATCTTCTACGCGGGCGGCGAGGCCCGCTTCGGGCGGATGCCCGCGTAACGGAGTCACGACGACGGCCGGCTCAGCCGGCGAAGACCTCCGGTCGCACAGCGATGGCGGGGAACGCGGTCAAGACCTCTCGGTCGAAGGTGACCAGTGGCACACCGAGTGACTGCGCAAGGGCGACGAATTCGAGGTCGTAGGCCGTGATCCGGTTGCCCTCGGCCAAGCGGAAGATGTGGGCGGTATCGACCTGGTGCTCACGCCCGGCCAGGATGGCGCTGACGTGCCGGAAAGCTTCGACACCCTCCTCGCTGGACAAGAGCCCGTTGCGCACCATCCCGAACATTGCGTTGCGAAACTCGCTGCGCCAGAGGAATGGAGCGGCCCACTCCGAGTCCTTCCGCAGCACGGCCGACGCCAGCTGCCGGTTTGGCCCCGGCGTCGCCGCGTACACAGCCAGGACGGTGTCCGCGACGATCACTGGCGGCCTTCGTTGATCCAACGCTCGATCTGCTCCGGCAGGACCCACACCCCGCGCGCGCGGAGGCGATCGTGGAACGCGTCCAACTGCCCGAGGAGTGCCTGTCCGTTATCGGATGCGACGGCTTCTTCCAGGATCCGGACGGCCTCGCGATTCAAGCTCCGGTGGTTCGCCTCGGCGCGCGCCTTGAGCCGTTCATATGCCTCGTCAGACATGCCCTTCAAGGTAAGCGTCGCCATGATGCCTCCAAAACGCTTCCGTTTCGCATCCACTCTACCACGCGACGCGCGGCGCCATACACTGATCCCGTGCCCGTCACCACCATCTCCGAGAAGCTGCGGAAGCAGCTGGCCGCCCTGCCCGCCAAGCCGGGCGTCTACCTCATGCGCAACGCAAAGGGCGAGGTCATCTATGTGGGCAAGGCGGCGCGGCTGAAGGACCGGGTGCGCTCCTACTTCGGTTCGCCGCGCGGGATGGAGCCGAAGACGCGGACGCTGCGCGAACACATCGAGGATTTCGAGTACATCGTCGTGGGCAACGCGGGTGAGGCGCTCATCCTCGAAGCGACCCTGATCAAGCGCCACCAGCCGTTCTTCAACATCCGGCTGAAGGACGACAAGCGCTACCCCTACCTGAAGATCGACCTCCAGCACCCCTGGCCGCGGGTCTACATCACGCGGCGGATCGAGAAGGACGGCGCCCGCTACTTCGGACCATATGCGAGCGCTGGGTCAGTGCGGGCGACGCTCGACCTGACGAAGAAGCTCTTCCCCTGGCGCTCCTGCACGAAGGAGATCACGGGCAAGGACCCGCGCCCCTGCCTCGACTATTACATCAAGCGCTGCATCGCGCCCTGCACCTCGTTCTGCACGAAAGAGGAGTACGACGAGGTCATCCAGCAGGTCATCCTCTTCCTCGAAGGGAAGTCCGACGACGTCATCAACCGGCTGCGGACGCAGATGAGCGAGGCGGCCGAGCGGATGGAGTACGAGCGCGCGGCGATGGTCCGCGACCAGATCCGGTCGCTGGAGCGGACCATCGAACGCCAGCTTGTGGGGACGACGAAGAAGGAGGACCTGGATATCTATGGGCTCTGGCGCGATGGCGACCAGGCCTGCGTGCAGGTCTTCTTCATCCG
>JBJXGC010000005.1:0-10507 GCA_046154545.1 Dehalococcoidia bacterium
AGGACCGGGTAGGTGTCGCTCACGAGCTGGTGGTCGTCGGCGATCTTCGCCTCCTGGTAGCGGCCCTTGAGCCCAGAACGGAAGAAGTTCGCGGCGTTTGTCGAGACTTCGGAGCCGAAGAGGTCGAGTGAGAGCGTGTAGTGCAGGTTCAGCTTGCGCTGCATCGTCGGCAGGTCGATGACGCCGAGCTGGCGCACGGCGTCGGCGTCGCGGGGGTCGCCGATGCCGGCCTCGCGCATCGCCGCGCAGGTCGCCTCGAGGATTCGGGCGATGCCGGAGGTGCCGACGAACATGTGGTGCGCCTCTTCAGTGAGCATGAAGCGGCAGGTGCGGGAGAGGGGGTCGAAGCCGGATTGGGCGAGGCTTTCGAGCTGCATCTTGCCATCGCGGTCGGTGAAGAAGGTGAACATGAAGAAGGAGAGCCAATCCGGCGTCTCTTCGTTGAAGGCGCCGAGCATGCGGGGCGAGTCCTCGCTCCCGGAGCGGCGGCGGAGGAGTTCGTCGGCCTCCTCGCGGCCGTCCCGGCCGAAGTACTTGTGGAGGAGGTAGACCATCGCCCAGAGATGCCGTCCCTCCTCGACGTTTACCTGGAAGAGGTTGCGGAGGTCGTAGAGGGACGGTGCGGTCTTGCCCAGGTGGCGCTGCTGCTCGACTGAGGCCGGTTCGGTGTCCCCCTGGATGACGACGAGCCGGCGGAGCATGGCCCGGTATTCGCCTGGCACCTCCTGCCAGGCGGGCTCGCCCTTGTGGTCGCCGAAGGGGATGAGGCGCCCCTCGACGGCGGGCGCGAGGAGGATGCCCCAGCGGTAATCCGGCATGCGCACGTGGTCGAATTTCGCCCAGCCCCGCGGGTCCACACTGACGGCGGTGCGGAGGTAGACGAGCGACTCCTGGAAGCCCTCAGGCCCCATGTCCTTCCACCAGTTGAGGTAGCCGGGGTGCCACGATTCGAGCCCGCGGAGGACGCGCGGGTCGCCCGCCAGGTCCACGTTGTTCGGGATGCGTGTGGTGTAATCGACGGCGCCTGTCTCAGTCATATCTCGTCCCTCCGGCCAGTGCCCTGGTCATATTCGTTCGATGTCGAATCTCGGCTTCTGGCCGGTCCCGTAGCGCTGCAACGCCCCCTCCGGCCCCACCGCGTTGGGGCGCTGGAAGACCCAGTTCTGCCAGGCTGTCAGCCGCCCCAAGATCTTCGTCTCCATCGACTCGGCGCCGGCGAACCGCAGGTTCGCCTCCATCGCGGTGAGGGCGTCGGGCGAGAAGGAGAGCCGCTCCTCCTCGTAGAGTCGGAGGTCGTCGTCCCAGTCGATCGCCTCCACGGCGAAGGTCACCAGCCCGAGTTCCGCCGCCGCGGCCGCCTCCAGGGTGCGGCCTGTCGTGGCCGCGGCGGCCGCCAAGTCATCGGCCTGGCCGTTGAAGCGGGTGGCGAGCCTGGCCGCGCCGTTCGCCGCCGGGTACCACCCGAAGTTTGCGGCGGTGAGCGTGAGGGTCGCCGAGCCGGGCACCCCGGGCAGCTCGCCGTCGAGCATGTAGGAGCGGTCGGCGGCGAACGCCAGTTCGGCCAGGGTCCCAACGAAGCAGGAGCCCGGCTCGATGACGGCGACCAGCGAGGCGGCCGTCAGGTCGAGCCGCCGGAGCACACGCGTCCAGAGGGCTCGCACCTCCAGCGCGAGCCAGTCCGCAGGGTTGGCAGCGAGGACGTCGTCGAGGGCCGCCAGTGGGGCGGGGTCGCCGCTGGTCTTGAGGACGATGACGCCCACCGTGGGCTCGTTGAAGCGGATGTTGAGGATCGCGTCGTCCAGCTCCCGGGCTGCACGGATAGACCAGGCCGCGGCCCCTTCCGCCTGGAGCTGGCCGATGCCGGCGAGGCACGCCTCCGGGCCCTGGATCGTGAGCGCCGCCACACGGCGCGCATCGTCGAGTTCGACCCGGACGGTGGAGTAGTGCCAGCCGTGCGAGCTATCGGTGCGTGCGAGGTCCGGGAGGGGGACAGGCACCGGCGCCGGCCCCAGTGCAGCCGATGCGCCCGTGGCCAGGCGCTCGCGGGCCTCCGCCATGCGGGACTTCGGGACAACCTCATCGACCAGTTTCCAGGTCAGGGCGCGCTCACCCTTCACGCCCTCTTCGAGCGTGCAGAAGACATCGGCGAGGTCGCGCCGGACGTGCCGTTTATCGACGAGGCGGGTGAGGCCGCCCGTCCCCGGGAGCACGGCCAGGAGGGGCAGCTCCGGCAGCGAAACGGCCGATGAACCGTCGCCGGCCAGCACGATCCAGTCCGTGGCGAGAGCGAGTTCGTAACCGCCGCCCGCCGCCGTCCCCTGGATTATCGAGACATAACGCTGACCGGCGGCGGTCGCGTCTTCGATGGCGTTGCGCGTCTCGTTCGTGAACTTGCAGAAGTTCACCTTGTGGCGGTGGGAGGCGGTCGCCAGCATGCGGATGTTCGCGCCGGCGCAGAAGACGCGCTCCTTGCCCGATTCGAGGAGGACGAGGCGCACCCCCGGGTGTTCGAAGCGGAGGCGGGTGACCGCGTCCGCGAGTTCGATATCGACGCCGAGGTCGTAGGAGTTGAGCTTGAGGAGGACGCCTTCGAAGAGCGAGCCCTGCTCATCGACATCGAGCACCAGGCGCGCCACATGGCCCTCCACGGCCAGGCGCCAGTGCCGGTAGGCCGAAGGCCGCGTGCGGAACTCCACCCGGGGGTCCGGTGCTGTGCCCATCGAGGCTCCTCCGGTCTTCGGTCTTGTGCCCATTCTACGCTGGCCGCTCAGCGCCCGGGCCGGCCGTGCATCCCCGCCGTCGATCGGTCAGACTACCCGCGGAAACGGCAGCCTGCAGCATGTCGATACAACCAGAGGCGGGGGTCAGATGAGCAAAGTCGGGACGAGGGTCGCTTTTGTCGGGTGTGGGTACACGCACGCCTCCCGGGCGCCGCTGAAGCCCGAGGTGGAACTGGCGATCGACGCCTGCCGGATGGCCGTCGAGGACGCCGGCATGGACATGCGCGACGTGGATGGGATCAACGTCCAGGTCCATCACTATCCCCCACCGAACACGGCCGAGATCGTCAAGGGCCTGGGCATGGGGGAGCCCCGCTGGCAGCGGGAAGGGGGCCTGGGTATCCTCCCAGCAGGCATCGCGGCGGAGGCGATCGACGCCGGGAAGTGCAACGCCGTCCTCGTCTGCAAGATCATGAATACGGTGGCCCCGGTCACCACACCGCAGATCGACCCGGAGACGGGGCGAGTGGCCGGCTGGGCCCAGTTCGAGGTGCCCTACGGGATGGGCTATTCGATGCAGCGGCTCGGCCTCCGGCTGCGGGCGTACATGCACCGCTATGGGGTCACGGCCGAGCAGCTCGGACAGATCCCGGTGGTCGAACGTGAGCATGCGCTGCTCAACCCCTGGGCCTACCAGAAGACGCCGCTGACCCTCGACGACTATATGGGCGCCCGCTGGATCTCGGACCCTGTGCGGCTGCTCGATTGCGACGTCCCGGTGAACGGCGCTTTCGCCTTCCTGATGACGCGCGAAGAGATCGCGAAGTCGTTGCGCCACCCGCCGGTCTACCTGCTCGCCTGGGCCGGCACGGACCCGGACGATGTCCAGATCCAGGACCATCTCCTCCCGGAGCAGCTTGAGGGCATTTCTCCCCTCGCCGAGACACTCTACCGGGACGCCGGTGTGGGGCCCGCGGAGATGGACCTCTGGTACCTCTACGACGGCTTTAGCTGGTTCGTCCTGAACTGGATGGAGAACCTCGGCCTGGTGCCCCGGGGCGAGGCCGGCCGCTACGTTGAGGGCGGTGACCGTATCCGGATCACCGGGGAGCATCCGCTCAACACCCATGGCGGACAGCTCTCGGAGGGCCGCCTCCACGGCCATGGGCATGTGCTCGAGGCGGTCCAGCAGCTCCGGGGCACGGCCGGCGTGCGCCAGGTGAAGAAGGCGGACTACGCCATCATCTCCTCCGTCTTCCCGGACACCGGCGCCGCCGGCATCCTCGTCCGCGCCTGAACACCACCGCCGAACGGAGGCCGAACATGCCAGAGGAAACGCGCCCCAACATCGAGACCCGGGCGGGCCAGGAACAGCTCCGGAAGATGGGCGTGAAGCCGCTGCCCCAGCCCGATGCCCTGACCGCCCCCTACTGGGAAGCGGCCCGCCGTCACGAACTGCGCATCCAACGCTGCGCGAGCTGTTCGGAGTACCAGCATCCGCCCTTCGACTACTGTCGCAAGTGCCAGGGGACAGCACTGGAATGGACGGCGATCAGCGGCAAGGGCAAGGTCTACAGCTTCATCATCGACCACCGGCTGATGGTCCCCGGGTTCGACGAGCCCTACGTGGTCGCCCAGGTGAACCCGGTCGAGGCCAAGACCAACCTGGTACGGATCACGACGAACATCCGCGGCTGTGAGCCGGCGGCCGTCTACATCGGGATGCCGGTGGAGGTCGTCTTCGAGGACGTGCGGGACGACACGACCCTGCCCCAGTTCAGGGCCGTCGTGCCATGAACCTGCGGGCGATGCGGCTTATCCGGTGGGGAGGGTTGAGCAGATGAAGACGCAGGAGACCGCGAGCCGCAAGGCAGCAATCGTCGGACTCGCGTTGGTGACTATCGCGTTCGCCGCCGGTGGTACGTTGCTCGGAGAGGTCTTTGGCTCTTCTGGCGACTCCGACCAGACCTTTATCCAGCACTATTCGTCGCCGGGGAATCGCATCGGCGACATGGTAGGGTCGGCGCTGTTGATCGTCGCGGGCGCGGCCATCCTCGTTTCCGTGGTGGCCGTGCGACGCCTGCTGGCGCCCGTGAATTCGCTTAGCACCGACCTGTTTTCCAGTTCGGGACTCACCGCCGCCGTACTCCTCATGGTGGCGGGAGCACTTTTTCTGACCACGCCGTTCTCGATCAGCTTCGGTGGAGTGTTCGACGACGACGGGCAGTTCGCGGGTGGCCACGCGGCCGTGCTTCCCCAGGCAGCGACGTTCCTCGTGGCCTTCGCCGCGATGCCCATGGCAGCGTTCGCGATCGTCTCCCTCGGGTTCGCGAACCGGGCGTGCAAGCTGTTCCCGCATTGGCACACGGTGCTCGGGTTGGTCTGCTCCGCCCTTCTCTTGCTGGCTCTCTCCGGCGTCGCCGGCTTCGCACTGCCGATCTGGACGGCCGCCACCGCGGTGGCGTTGTGGCGTGGACGGCGGCACCTGCCGCTGGACATGTGAAGGGGCGGCGAGGCTCACAGCGTCAGGCCGTCGCACGGGACGAGGCCATCACTCCCGGAACAAGCTGCCAGCGACCTTATCGCCCCGTGAACTTCCCGGGCCGCTTCTCGGCGAACGCCAGCGGGCCTTCCTTCGCGTCCTCCGACTGGCGGAGGACGCTGAGCACGGCCGCCTCCAGGCGGAGCCCGTCCTGGATGTGCATGTACTGGCTGCGCACGGCCAGCTCCTTGATGGCGCGGACCGCCAGCGGCGGATTTGCGGCGATGCGGCTGGCGTAGTCCATCGCCGCGTCCATCAGTTTGTCGGCGGGGACCACTTTGTTGATCAGGCCCATGCGAAGGGCGTCCTCGGCTGAAAAGTGGTCGCCGACGAGGAGCATCTCCATCGCCATCGGGTAGGGAAGCTGGCGGATCGCCCGCTGCGAACCGCCGTTCCCGGCGAGGATACCGCGCTTGACCTCACTGATCCCGAAGATCGCGTACTCGGAGGCCACCCGGATATCGGTGGCGAAGAGGAGGGTCATGCCGCCCGCCAGGCAGTAGCCGTTTACGGCAGCGACGACCGGCTTCCAGACCTCGAGGCCGCGGTTCAGGAGCAGCTCCTCCTGCGTCTGCCAGAACTTCCAGACCTCGTTCTCGTTGCTCTGTTGAGACATCGTCTTGAGGTCGGCGCCGGCGCAGAAGGCCTGCTTGTCGGGCGGGCGGTTGGGATTGGCGGCACCGGTGATGACCGCCACCCAGATATCCGGGTTGTCGCGCACTTCCGTCCAGGCGTTGCTCAGTTCGGTGTAGGTCGCCGGGTCCATGGCGTTCATGGCCTCAGGCCGGTTGAACGTGAGGACCGCGATGTGGTCGTTGACCTCGAAGAGCAGGGCCATGGTGTGGTCGTCTCCTTTTTGGGGCGGCGGTAACCGGACGGGCCGGGTCACCTGCCCCAACCGGCGGGAGCTTAAGCGACGCTGTTTTGGGCGTCCACGGGACGGGTGGGGTTCAGAGTTTTGCGACGACTCCAGGAAGGAAGCGACGCGGACCGGAGCCCTCCTTAGCAGTCGGGCTAAGGACGGCATCGCAGGCAAGGACGCGCCGCTAACGCATCCTTAGCCCGACCGCCAGGGAGGGCCCCGGTCCCCCGCGCGTCATCCCCGGCGACCTCCAACGAACCGGTCCCCCGCGGAGGCCGGGCTCAGCGCGCCCAGGCGACGCGCTCATCGACGTGGCGCTCCATCGTGTGTTCGACCGGCACGAAGCCGTGGCCGAGCCAGAAGGGGGCGGCGCTGTAGTTCCCGCTGGCGAAGTGGAGCGTGCACGTCTCGAATCCGTTCTCTCGTACCCAGCTCAGGGCTTCACCGAGCACGGCAGTACCGACTCCCCCGCTCCGCGCCGCTTCCGTGACGATCCCCTCGAACAGGTAGATGTCGCTGCCATGCGCCACGACTGGTGGCGTGAACCCGGGCCGAATGAAGGTCGTCATGGCCACCGGCTCGCCCTGCTGGTAGCCGATGAAGTACGGCGTCGCCCCGGCCTCCAGGAAGCCCAGGTTGAACGCGCGCGTCTGCTGGTGGGGCTCCTTCAGCAGCGCCCAGAAGATCGGCGCCCGGTTGTGGTGTTCCATCAGGACATCGGAAAGCCGCGTGACGAGGTCGATGTCCTCCGTCCCCGCGCGGTGCACCTCGATACCCGTCGGCCGGATATTGGTGACGGGGTCGGCGGCGCGGCGCGTGGCCGCTGTCATCGCCCGGCCGAAGCCGAGCGAGACCCAGGCCTCCTGTTCGTCCGCATGGCCGGCGAGGATCGCCGTCCGGTGGATGAAGTAGCCGTCGCGTACCCATTGAGCGGCCAGGTGGCGGTACATCTCGCGGTAGACCACCGTCGGGTCGCTGGCGGCGGCCACGGCGTGACCCTCGACGGGGATCGAGATGGAATGTGGCGGCACGAACAGGGCTGCCATCTCCGTTGGCGGGATGAGCATGCGCTGCCCGAAAAGGAAGCCCAGGGCTTCCCCGCCGGCCTCGGCGATCACACCATCAGCGAACGGGTTCGCCACCAGTCCTCTGACGAAGCCCTCCACCGCTGCCGGTAAACCAAGTGCGGGGTCGATGAAGGGCACGCGCGCGTGTCCCTCAGCGAGGCGGGCGGCCAGCAGCCCCGCCGCGGCGGCGGTATCCTGGGCGGTAAAGGGACGGACGGTTGGAAGTGCCATTGGGTGAGGTACCTCAGCAGAGTCCCGGACGACCTTCCCGCTCGTCGGTCAGTCGAGGACGGCGTGGGCGATCGTGCGGTGATGTTCGAAGGTCGTGCCCAGGCGCATCGTCCAGGCCGAAGCGCGCTGGTAGAAGAGCTGCAGGTCGAAGTCCTTGATCTGCGAGAGGCCGCCGTGGATCTGGTTCGCCTGGTGGAGACACATCTGGCAGCGGACGTTGCAGAAGGCCTTGGCGGTGGCCACTTCGAGGGTCGCGGGCAGGCCCTGGCTCAGCCGCCAGAGCGCTTCGTAGGTCAGGAGCTGGGCGCCATCGACCCAGGTGACGATGTCGGCGCAGATGTGGGCGATCGCCTGGAAGGCGCCGATGGGCCGCCCGAAGGCGACCCGGTCCTTGGCGTAATCGATCGCCATATCCACTGCCTTGCGGGTGGCCCCCACGATCTGGGCGCAGAGCAACGCCGTCGCCCGCTCGATCAGCCGCTCGGCGATCGGCCAGCCCTCGCCCAGGCCGCCAACGAGGTCGGCGCGGCCAACCCGGACGCCCTCGAGGACAACCTTGCACTGGCGGTCCCCGGCCATCGTCGGGAGGACCGAGTGGGTGATCCCCGGTGCGCTGGTATCGACGAGGAAGAGCGAGATCCCCGCGCTGTTGGCCGTGGCCGGGGCCGTCCGGCAGGCCACGAGGCAGTGGCTTGAGGCGCCGAAGTAGTCCACGAACAGCTTCGTCCCGGTCAGCGTGAAGCCATCGCCGTCCGGCGTCGCGGTGCACTGGACGCTGTCCGGGCCGAGGCGCCCGTCCGCCTCGACGACCGCCCAGGTGAGGATGGCCTGGCCGTTGATGACCCGCGGGAGCACCGCGCCGCGCTGAGCGTCCGTCCCGGACTCGGCCACGGCCAGGGCTGTCACCACGGAACTGAGGAGGGGAAGCGGCGCCGCCGCGCGGCCGGCCTCTTCCAGGATGAGCCCGAGGTGGCTGAGGGGCGCCCCATCGCCGCCGTACGCCTCCGGCAGGACGAGCGCGGTCCAGCCCTGCTTTGCCGCCGCCGCCCAGAGCTCCGGGGGGAAGCCCGGGTCCTGCTGCTCGACCGCCCGCACGAGACTGGGCGGGCATTCCGCCTCGAGGAAAGCGCGGACGCTCGTTTTGAGCAGGTCTTCTTCTTCGTTGAGCAGTACGTCCATGTGGTGATCCTTCGCGACCGTGTGTTCTGGGCGGCGCTGGCTGCCGGGGTTAGCCGATACCGGCCGGGAGTCCGAGACCGCGCTTGGCGATCTGATTCCGCATCACCTGGACGCCGCCGTGGGCGAAGGTGCCGCGGGAGGCGCCGACGTACTTGCGCACGAACCAGCCGTCCTCGGGCGCGAGGTCGGAGCCGGCGATGAGCTGGGCGTAGGGCCCAAGCACTTGCGTGATCACCTGGGAGGATTTCACCCAGAACTCCGGGCCCCAGAGCTTCTGGGAGGAGATCTCGTAGGGCGGGTTGATACCGCGCATGTCGAACGAGATGTTCCGCCAGAGGAAGAGCCGGCAGACCTGGGCCTCGCAGTACAGCTCCGCCAGGCGGTCGCGCACCTCGGGTTCTTCGAGGAGCGAGCGGCCGCCGAAGCGGTGAGTCTTCAGGAAGGCGATCACCCGTTCGAGCTCCTCGACGTACTCGTAGTACCGGAAGGCGCCGCCCCGGCCGAGGTTGAGGGCGGCCGCGCCGATGTACCAGCCCCGGTTCCGCTCGCCGAGCATGGTGCTCCGCGGCACGCGCACATCCTCGAGGTAGAGCATGTTGGTGCGGCCGCCGGGGAGCGTCCAGAGGGGCGTGTGGGAGATGCCCGGCGTGTCCATGGGCACGAGGAAGATCGAGATACCGCGGTGCTTGGGGAGCTCCGGGTCGGTGCGCGTCATGAGGTAGACGTGCGACGCGTAATGGGCGGCCGAGCAGTACATCTTGGTCCCGTTGATGACGTACTCGTCGCCATCCTCCTGGGCGCGGGTCTGGAGCGAAGCGAGGTCCGTGCCACCACTGGGTTCGGTGTAGCCCATCGCGAAGGTCACCTCGCCGGTGAGCATGCGCGGGATGAAGTAGCGCTTCTGCTCGTCCGTGCCGGCCGCCATGATCGCCCCGGCCTGTTCGAAGGTCGTGCCAAGTCCGACGCCGACGTTCGCCCGAACGAACTCCTCTTCGACGATGAACTGGTCGATGCGGTCGGCCTCGAGCCCGCCGTACTCGCGTGGCCAGCTCATCACCAGCCAGCCCTTGTCAGCGACCTTCTTGCGGAGGGCGGTCACGAGCGGCCCGCTGTGCCCTTCGGTGCCTGCCCGGAGTTCCTTGATCAGTTCAGGCGAGGTGTTTTCGCGGATGAACTGGCGCACCTCCTGGCGAAGCGCTTCGTTAGCCTGGGAGAAACCGAAGTCCATGGGGTCACCTCAGCCGGGGATTCGTGGCGCGGGCAAGCGTACACCGAACGCCCGCCCGAGGCAGCACCCCGGATCGGCTCAGGGATCGACGATGAGGACGCCGACCATGCCCGACTCGGCGTGGCTCCCGATGGTGCAGAGGAAGTCGTAGCGGCCGGGCGCGGGCGCCGTAAAGCTCAGGTTGACCGTCGTGCCGGCGCCCATGTCGCCGGTGTTTGCCTGGATCGCCGGTATGGACAGGGTGTGCGTCCTGATGCCCGAATTCGTGGCTAACACGGTGACCGCGGCGCCCGTCTTCACGCGAAGTTCGGACGGTGTGAAGCTGAACTCGGCGAGCGTCACCGCGATCTGGATGGGTGCCGCCGCTGATGGCGTGGGCGTCGCCCCGGCCTGGGCGGCGGGCGTCGCGGCCGGTACTGGCGTTGGCGGGAGTAGCACGAGTGTCCCCACGTCTTTGTAGACCAGGGTCGCGCCGGAATGCCCGGCGAGGGTCACCATGCCGGCTGCGCCCAGGGCGGCGACGACCGCGAGTCCGTGGAATGCCGGCTCGAACCGTTTCACGGCGGCCGGCGCCCGTGAGGACGCAGCCGCGACCACGACCACGGCAGCGGTGACGATGGTGAACAGCTGGGCGTTGCTACCCTGGTCGGGGTGGTCGCCGAACCGCACCGCGAGGCC
>JBJXGC010000022.1:0-16190 GCA_046154545.1 Dehalococcoidia bacterium
TTCGTGATCCGGGCCGCCACCTTCTCCTTGACCGTCGCGCCGGCCTCTGGCGTGAGCTTGCCGTCGGCCACGGCCTGGTCGATCCGCGCGTTGGCCGCGGCCACGGCGTTGTCGATGACCGTCTGCGGGGCGACGTTGTGGGCGGTCGCCACGGCCGCGATCGTCTGCCCTGCCTTGACCTGCTCGACCAGGGCCTGGATCTCGATGCCGATGGTTTCGGCGGCGCTCTTCATGAGCCCCTTGCCGCCGCCGCGCCGCTGTCCGTCCTGCCCGCCGCCGTGGCTGCCGTCCGGCACCGAGTTCATGAAGGCGGGGAGCTGCTCCTGCGCCTTCGCGTACGCCTGGTCCGCCCGCTCCTCGGTGAGCTTGCCATCGGCGACGGCCTGGTCCAGCCGTGTCCGCAGCTCAGCCAGGACCTGGGCCTGGATGGCTGCGGGGTCCTTGCCGTTGTCAGTGAGCACCTGGTTGATGCTCTGCCCGGCTTTCAGGCCCTCGCTGAAGACGGCCTTATCGAGGCCGGATGCCTGGACGATGGCCGCGAGGCCGATGCGGGCACCACGGTGGTCGCCCGCGCCCAGGCCCTGCGACGCCGGCCTGTCCGGGTTGGCCGGGCCCTGGGCGAAGGTGACGCCCGCCACGCCAACCGCCATAAGCCCGGTGAGGCCAATGGCCAGTACTTTCGTCGAGATCTTCATGTCGTTGCTCCTTGTGCTTTCTGAGGCCGCCGGTCCCAGGCGTCTCACGGTTCCAATGGCGGCAGCGGGGTGCGAGGTGCCGGCCCCCCGGGGCGCTTTACGCGGCCTTACCCGGAGCCGGCACGTCCCCGGTCAACGATGCCGTTCGACCCAGCGCCCCTGGAAGAGGAGCAAGTCTCCGCTGGCCACGCGTACCGTGGCAGGAGGCTCCGCGATTTCGTTGTGGACGCCGCGCGGGCTGAAATGCAGGGTCACGTCATCGAGTGGCCAGCGCAGGCCGCTCGTCGTCACGCCGGTACATTCGCCCAGCGCGAGCAGCGAGACCACGGTGCCGCTTTCTCCTTCGATGACCGTTTCACCCTGTACCCGCCGGATCTCGAAGTGGTCGTCGATGATCCGCACGTCGGCGCTGCCGGCGAAGTTCACCAGGACGGAGAGGTTCGCGAGGGCGTGGTCCGCTCGTCCGCCGCCGGCACCGGCGACATCGATCCGCGTCGCTCCGGCGGCGAGGGCGTAGGCGATGGCTTTCTCCAGGTCTGTGGTCTCCGCGTCGGCGTCACGATGCACGCGGTCTTCGCCGACCTGCTGGCGGCCGTCCGGGCTGAGCGAGTCGAGGTCGCCCACGACGGCGCCAGGCATCAGGCCGGCCGCCAGGGCCTTATCGCCGCCGCCATCGGCCGCGACGACGAGGTCGGCGAGCGCGGCATACTGGTGGAGCAGGGAGGGCGATGGCATGTCGCCGTTCGCGACGATGAGGGCGCGCAGCACGCCGCGACCGTACGGGCCGGATGACGCCCACACAACCCCATCCCCCACGGGGCGGGCAGGTCGGATACAATCCGCCGGCGATGACTGACTACCCACCTTCGGCCTGGGAGGGCGAACTCGTCCGGCTGCGGGCGGTTGAGCCGGCGGACTGGGAACGATTCTTCGCCGATGGCCGCGATACCGACTCCGCCCGCATGGGGTGGCAGATCGGTTTCCCGCGCAGCAGCGAGCGGGCGAAACAGTGGACCAACGAGCGCGCCACCATCGACGGACACGACACGCTCCAGTTTTTCTGGGCGATTGAGACGCTCACGGGGACGCTCGCCGGTTCGTGCAACACGCACGGGGTCGATCATCGCAACGGGCACTTCGAGTACGGGATCGACATCTTTCGCGAGCATCGCGGCCACGGCTACGCTGGCGACGCCATCCTGATCATGCTGCGCTTCTACTTCGAGGAGCTACGGTTCAACAAGGCGAACGCGACGGTCTTCGCGTTCAACGAAGGGTCGCTCGCCCTCCACCGCAAGCTTGGGTTCATCGAGGAGGGCCGCATCCGGGCGAACGTCTACACGGACGGCGCCTACCACGACGAGCACTGGTTCGGGATGACGGCCAGCGAATTCCGCGAGCTCAAGCGCGGTGAGAACTCCGGGTGATTTCTTGGCCGCGGCCAGCTCGCTATCGCAGCCGATCGTAGTCGGCGTGCGTCGCGGCCGCGGCATCCCGGGACCTTGGCGCGTCTTGGCGACCTTGGCGATTCGACAGTTCAGCGGTAGCGGTCGAATCCGTCATCGGCGCCACGGTCGCGGAGACGGCCGAGGGCGTTCATCTGGCCGTGATAGCGGAAGAGCGCGCCCACTCCCATGATTTCGAGCGAGGTGTTCAGCGCCTCTTTGTTCTGCAGTGCCCCTTCGAAGGGCACCTCGAGGCAGTCGGCGACGATGCTCTCGACGGTCGCGTCCAGCTCGCCGGCCGGGACGGCCATCGTCACGAGGCCGATGCGCTCGGCCTCGCGCCCATCGATCACCCGGCCCGTCATGAGGAGGTAGCGGGCCTGCTTCAGGCCAAGCGCAACCTGCCAGAGCGGCATGCTGCTCACTCCCCCCATCTTCACGGCCGGGTGGCCCAGGCGCGCGTCTTCCGCGGCGACGGAGATGTCGCAGAGGAGCTGCAGGTAGCAGCCGCCCGCGAGAGCGTGTCCCTGGACGCGGGCGATCGTCGGTTTCGGGCAGTTCCAGATGCGCTGGTAGCGGCCCTCGATGCCGCGCAGCGTCATCAATGAGTTGGCGACCGTCCAGCGGCCGGCGGGCTGGGGCGGCGTGGTGTAGTAGCTGCCCTTCAGGTCGTACCCCGCCGAGAAGGAGGCGCCGGCCCCGGCCAGGACGATGACACGGACCTCCGGGTCGCCCTCTGCGGCCGTAAAGGCGGCGTCGAGGTCGTCCATGAGCTGGTGGTTGAGGGCGTTGCGCTTCTCTGGCCGGTTCATCGTGATCCGGGCCACGCCGGCTTCGGCGGTGTAGAGGACGGTTTGGAGTTCCATGGGTTGCCTCCGGTGGCCGAGATTATGCCTCAGAAGGCAGGGTGGCGCGTCCCGGCTGGTGTTACGATGCGGGCATGAGGCGAAGAAACAACGGTCGTTGGCTCCTCCTGTTTACGACTGGAACGGCGCTGGCCTTGGCCGTGGTCGCCGTAGCCATGTTCTCCTGGCCAGCCGGTGGCGACTCAGGGCTGGTGAAAGTGCCGTTGGCGGATATCACGGGTGGCTCGGCCTATTGCGATCGCGAGCACGGCTTCTGCATCACGTCCGAGTCCCTGGGTGCGGGGTTCGCTCTCGATTCGCTCGATCCGCATCCGGTGTTCTCCAGGAAGGGGTGCCGCGTCGATGGGGACGTCGTCCCGGGCGTCGCGGACCGCATCCCGCTGGAAGTCCTCCGGTCGCCGTGTAGCGGCGCAACGTTCGACGTTCTCGGTGTCCGCCTATTCGGCCCGGCGCCGAGCGACCTTCGGCGGCTCGCCGTCGAGCTGGAAGGGGATTACGTCCTCGTCCGGCCATGACGCTTTCGGGCCCGCGCCTCTCGTCCCTCGGTCAGAGCCGTTTTACATACCGGTCGCCGTCCTTGAACCAGCGGCGCTCTTCGAGGTCGCGCTCATAAACCTTCAGCTCGCCGGTCGCGGGCGCGTCGATGGTGTGAAAGGCGCCGGTGCCGGCGTAGATGGCGGCGCGTTCGAGCATCCACACCTCCAGGCCGCGGCCCCGGTAGAGGTCACCGAGGGCGGGTTCGGTGACCTGCGCGAGGCCCGTGCGCGTGTCCTTCACGGCCACTGCGCCCACGACCCGTTCGCCGTCTGCGAGCACGAACCAGCCGGGCCGCACGCCCTGCTCGAACGGCCAGGGGTCCTCGCCGGTGAGGGCGGCGATGGCGGCGGCGTCGCTCCGGCGCTGCTCGCGCACGGTCAGGAGGGGGAGGCGTTTCTCGAGCAGGAGCTGCGGCTGTGCGCCCGCCTCGCGGGCGATGGGCAGGTATCCGATCCGCGAGAAGTAGGCTTCGAGGGGAGTGTCACCCTCCGGCACGCGGGCGCGGAGCAGGCGGAGCCCGCGATCCTGGGCGGCCCGTTCGACGGCGCGGACGAGCGCTCGGCCGGCGTGCGTTGCGCCCGACACCAGCAGGTCGAGCGTCGCCACCCCTTCCTCCTCAGCCCAGCGGACGGCGCCGGCCGTGCCCTGGGCGTCTTCGGCGACGAGGAGATGGTGGCCGGTCTGGGCGAGCCGGGTGGCACCGAGAGCGATCGCCTCGTCCGCTCCGGGGAATTCTTCCTCGAACCCGCCGAAGGCCTGGAGCAGCAGGTCGTCGATGGTTGCGGCATCGCCAGGCAGGAAGGGACGCACCGTGAAGACGCTTAGTGACATAAAAAAGAGACCACCACTACTCCCTGCGGAACCGCCGCACGAGTGTACTCCAGTAGTTCACCCGCAATGAACGTGGGCATTACGTCTCCTGCGTGGGTAAATCCACTTTACGGGTGTCACCGTAAAGATTATTGTTCCGAGAAGACCGGGCAATGACCCGTGGGAGGATGTCGATGTTTATTGCTCATACCGCACGCCGCGCCTGGTGGGTGGCCCTCGTGGCCATTGCCGCGCTCGGCCTCGTCCTGATGTTGAATGGTCCGACAAAGGGTTCCGCGCAGAATTTCCCCGCCCCAAGCGTCCGCCTCAGCACGGCGGAAGAGGTGCCACCTGTGACCGGCAACGGCGGCGGGCAGTTCTTCTGGAACCTCACGGCTGATTCGCTTGAGGCGGACCTTTCGGGCGATTCCACCGACCTCCTGACGGCGGCCCACATTCACCTTGGCGCCAAGGGCACGAACGGCCCCGTGATCGCGGCCCTCTTCTCCTCGACCGACGGGGTGCGTGACTTCCACGTCCTGCCCGTGATCAAGGCCGCGAACCTCGCCGGCCCGATGGCCGGCAAGCCGTTTGCTGACTTCGCCAAGGAAGTCTGCGCAGGCAACACCTACGTGAACATCCACTCGAAGGGAAACCCGGCCGGCCTCATCCGCGCCCAGATCCCTGCCCAGGCCTGCGCCCCGGGCGCGCCCCGGACCGGTAGCGGCATTGGCGGCTCAGAGTCGAGCTGGTTCGACAGCACCGCCCTCGGCGCAGCCCTCGCCGGCATCGCCGGCGGCGCGCTCGTCCTGAGCTTCGCCCGCTCCCGCCGCCGCTCCTAAGAGCACGCGGCGACCTCAGTACCCTTCCAGGCGCCCCTCTGTCCCCAGCGGACGAGGGGCGTTTGGCGTGTCAGGACGGCCGGTGGCGTGGGCGCCTTCGGCTGATCGCGGGCGCTACGAGGCGCGGCGCGCACCCATCGCGGCGCGGCCCGGCGCCGTCACCAGCGCGTGCCGTGAGCGTGCCGCCGTGAGTTCAACGACGATGGCTTTCCGCTGGGCGCGGCGCGCCGCCGCCCGATAGCAGGAGTCGGCGCCCTTCGCGAGAAAGGCCAGGAGGCAGGCGGCCGAGAGGGCAAGCGCCCACTCCGCGACGCCGCTCGCCCCGGTTGCGATTGCGACCGCCACCAGGGCCAGGGCAAGGTTGCGCACCGGCCACTTCCAGAAGGTCTGCATGGCCTGATCATCGGGCTGAGGAGGTCGATTGCAAAGAGTCAGGACGGTGACGCCCGGGCTACGCGCTGGGGTCACCGTGGGCGCGGGGTTCTGCTGATTCAGACCGCAGACCGGCGGCTCTACCCTTGGGCCATGACACCCAGGGGCCCTTTATCACCGGACGACCTCGGGCCGGCCGGACAGAGCACGATTGCGCGCCTTGTGCGGCGGCCACAGGTCGTGCTGCCAATCGTCGTGGTGGCCGGCATGCTGGCGGTCGCATTCGGGCTCCAGCCCGGCAGCGCCGCCCCGCCGGCGAGCAAGGCGGCCGCGCCTTCAATTGCGACGGCCCAGGCAGCGACCCAGACACCCGTGCCCTCACCCTCGCCCTCAGCCACCGCCGCCGGGAAGACGGTGCAGTCCGGCGACAACCGCCAGGCTGACACCGGGACCGTCACGGCCGAGGTCGCCGGCGCCCGCTCAACACCGGCGGACGCCGAAACCGACGCTATCGACCTTTCCCGCGAGACGACCCAGTGTGGCTCGATCCAGGAGCAAAGCGTCGCCATCTCCGTCGAACAGACCATCTCCGGCGTCGGCGTACGGGCCACGCGGGCCGCCGTCTACCCCATTGCCTATCTGCGCTGCATGTTCATGGCCAGCGGCAGCCGTGACGCGGTCTCGCTTGCCGCCTCGTTGGGCCGGGCCGAACGCGATGGCGAGGCCACCCACGCCGCAGTCCTCGACCTCTGGATCGCGAACAGTGGCCGGGACTTTGGCCAGGTGAACCTCAAGACCGCCTCGATCGCCGCGGCCGGCCAGGCCTTCCCACCCCTCGCAACCCTCGGCGGGCGCGGAGAGGTGGTCGTTTCGAGCGGCGAAGGCCGGACCGTCTCGCTCATCGTCGCCCTGAAGAACGCGCTCGGCCCAAACACCGGCCCGATGACGCTCACCATTGAGCCGCCGCTCGTCGGCGGCAAGCAGATGGCCGGGAAGTACCAGTTGTTCCTGCCAACACCGTAGGTGCTCGCAGACAACCCCTTTAGGGCGCCCCTGAACGGCCCGATAGTTCCGGTATGAGGACACCGTCTTTCGCCCCGGTCGCCGTGTGCGTCTTTGCCCTTGCCGCTGCCGCCCTGACGTCCTGCGGCGGCGCCGAGGAGAGCCCTCCGCCCTCCGCCACGGCTTCGCCCACCACGGCCATCACCCAGGCTCCCCCGGCGGACGTGGTCACGGGCCTCGTCGGCGAACGCCCGCTCGTATCCAGCGACGGCAAGCTGGAAGTCCGAACTTCCGGCCCGTCTGCGCTGGAGGTGACCATTCGCCTCATGAAAGAGCCGCCCGGCATGCCCCGCGGTTGGACGGCGGTGCTCCCCGTGTACGACGTCACTGCCCGCGAACGCGGCGCGTCCGTCACCGAACTCGACCAGCCGCTGCTCATCCGCTTTCGCTCGACGGACGCCGCCACGGTCATGGTCTACAACGGGCGCGATTGGCTGGTGACGGAGAGCGACGTCGCCGATGGCCTGGTGACTGCGACGGTCGATCATCTGACGCCGTACACCGTCGGGAAGCCGGCCCCCGTGCTCGCGGGGCCTTCGGTCACTCCGCCGTCAGCGGGTGGGAGCGCGACCGTCCTCCCTCGTGCCACGGCCTCGATCCCGCCGGCCACCGCCTCCGCTGCCGCCTCAGTCCCAGCGGTAGATGCGCTACCCGCCCTGGAGGCCGCGGCCGCGCGCTTCAAAGGCAAGGAGCTGCAGGTTTCAGGCGCTGGTGGCTACGATCGTGTCGTGTCGTTGCCGCCCCTCCTGCAGCAGGCCCTCGAGCGTGCGGCCGCCCTCGAAGGCCGCCTCGCCTATGGGTCCTATGGTGGCGTGAACGAGGTCTTCACGACCGGCGCCGGCGGAGTGACCGCGAACGGCTCGCTCGGCTTCGTGATCGAACAGCGCACGGTCTACCCGGCGACGGCGCGGGAGGCCCAGGCGGTGCTTGTGGACCTCTTCCCCCAGGCGAAAGGCCCCATCTACAGTCTGCAAAAGAGCGCCACCGGGAATTTCGCGTTTTTCGCCCTGGACAACGGCACCGGCTACATCGTCGGCTTCACCCAGTACCAGGGGATCACGTTCGCCTATGCAGCGGCCGGCTCGGGCAACTATGCCGGCATCGTTGCCTGGTTGGCGTCGAATCAGTAGGAGCACCGCTACTCGAAGTTCACCCGCCGCAGCTTCCCGCCGCTAAACACGTAGGCGCCGCCGTTGGCGAACGCCAGCGAACTGATCGTCTCGAAGTCCTTGTGCTGGTACTGGCGGTCGAAGGCGCCGTCCCCACGGAGGACGACGATGCGGTTGTTGGGCGCGTCCAGCACGGCCAGTTCATGGGTCGCGCCGAGGGCGAATGGCGCCTCGGGGGCGACGAGCTGCTGGTCTATCCCGGCGGCGCGGAGCGCCAGCGAGTACTGGCCCGAGTAGCGGTGGAGGATGCCGGCCGCATCCGTGACGACGACGCCATCGGTATCGACCATGAGCCGCACCGGGTTCGAGATGTCCTTCGTGTCACCGAACCGGATCAGGCCGGTGAACCCACCCTCTCCCGGCGTCATGCGGTAGACCGCCTTCGCCGCTGGGTCCAGCACGTAAAGGTCGCGTCCGAACATGGTGATGTCTGCCGGCTGGGCGCCTTCGGGTAGCCGCAGCGTGGCCGGTCGCAGTCCCCGGTTCTCGGAAAACGCCCACAGGTTCCTGGCCGTGTCGAGGATGACGAGTGATGGCTCACCAAGGTCCTCGCTGGCGGCGTAGACGATCGCGACGGGCCGGCCCCGTTTCGCTTCCTTGTCCTCGCCGAAGACCACCTTGTGGACGCTGCCGTCGAGGGGCAGCGCGATGACCTGGCCGGAGGCGCTGTCGAGCGCGTAGGCGACCGTCTCGCTGACCGCCAGGCGCGTGATCGCCACCGGCTTATCGCCGAACTGTTCGAGGCTCGACAACGCTTCGACGAGGGCCGGTGCCTTCACGTTGTCCAACGCCGCCACGTCAGCTTCGATGTCCTTCCGCAGGTCGGCTGCGTCGGGCCCGGCGCCGGGCGCCTCCTGGGCCTGGAGGACGAGGGCTGCGGCCTCTGTGAGAGCGTTTCGCTTCTCCCCGAGGTCCTGGACGGCGCGGGCGGTCGCAAGCCTCGCCCGGGCGTTGTCGATCAGGTCGCCGTATTCGCGGCCGCCGTTGCCATCCAGTACGCGGGGCACCGTCAGCGCTCCCACCACGGCCAGCAGGAGCCCCAGGCCGCAAAGGATGATCAGCCAGGTGGGGGGCAGCTTCTCCATCGAAAGCACATGCCGCGATGAAAGTGTGCCGCCGCCCTTCCAGCGCCCGCTCATCCCCCCGCGCACCCGCACGAGCGCTGCGCCGTTGCTCAGCGCCACCGCGTTCTCCGTCGCGATCGTCTGGCTGACGGGTCCGGTGACCATGGCGCGCGCGCGGAACTCGTCGGCCAGTTCCTGGAGCGGTGGTGCGTACTCGACCGCCACCGATGGCGGGCCCAGGGCTTCGTCGCGCACGAGGCTGCGGGTGAAGCTGTCGGACCGCCGCTGGCGGCGCCGGGGGTCGCCGCTGTTGTCGCTCGCGCTTGCCAACGGGGTGGGTGATCGCCAGGCCCGGGCGGGCGCCCCGTGGGTGGCCGCGAGGACCGAGGCGCGCGGCCTCCCATCGTGGCCCAGCATGCTGAGTACACCGTCGCCCGCCGCCCGGCGGAGCGGCGCGGGCATCTCCGTCACTACAGCCGGGATATCGGCGCCTGTTTCCCGCGTCCGTACGCGCACCTCGACGAGCTGCCGGCGGGCAGCGTCCAGCACGTCCCCGGAGTGGTCGTTGATGAAGAGGCTCGGTTGATAGGACTCTGCGGCCACTGCCTGTTCCGCCCCGATCGGCACTTCCGGCGCAGCCGGCGCCGGAGCGCCGATGACGAACTCCGGCGTCTCCCGGCGGTTCACCATGGAGAGCGCATCTTCATCCCGAGTGACGAACACCACGGTGACGTGCCGCAGGTGTTGGACACGCCGGTAGAGGTTGGCCAGGACCTGGGCCTGCGGCAGGCCAAGGATGCCTCCGACGAGTTCGTCGTCCAGTTCGGCCAAGGCCCCGGTGGAGATCATCAGGAGGCGGTCGCCCGGTGCGAAGTCCAGCCGCGTGAGCTGGGGTTCGGCGTTTGCGCCCGTCCCGACCGGCTGGCCGTGCTCTTCGTCGGCCACATAGGCGGTCACGCCCTCGGCATGGCGGTGGAACGCGATAGAAGGCCCGGCCTGGGCGATCACGGCCTGTGCGCCCCGGTGGGCGAAGGCGATCAAGCCCATGCTCACCCGGTGTTGGGCGATACTCTTGCTGTTCCAATCGCGCAGGCTGTCGTTCGCCTCGCTGAACACGCGCCGGAGCGCACCCGTAAGGCTGATGTCCAGCGTCTGCCAGGCCTGCCCTGCAGCCGACACGACGTGGCCCGCGAAGGACTCACCAGCGGGCGTCGTCCCTTCCCCGAGGAGGAAGAGTTCGGCCCGGTCGTCGGTGGGGCCCCGGCCGCTGAATACGCCAGCGTTTGGGCCGCGGTCCACCGGTTCGTAATCAACGATTGCGAACTGGCCGACCTGGAGAGGTTCGGTCATGAGACCGTCCTTCTGCTCAGGATAGCGCGCGGCATGGGAGGACGTTTCAGCGCTTGCCCCTGCTCTCGACAGCTGAGGCGTTCACCCCGCCGCGTCTGAAGGGCCACTTTAACACGGGCGGATTGCAGTGAACCAACCCGCTGACGTGGCGTTCCCGCGCGATTCCCTGATTTCGCAACGCCCTCCCGCTGATTTATGACGTCTCTCGTTGCAAAAAAGCGTCGCTTATGTGCGCGAGGTCACTTCCGGTTAGGCCGGGCGTGTCATACGGTGGCGCCCGATGGAATCGCTCAGATTGTGGTGGGCCGCCTCCCGGCCCGTATCGTTCACCGCCTCGGTGGTCCCTGTCCTCGTCGGGACGCTCATCGCCGCGGACGGGAGCTTTAGCTGGTGGAAGGGCCTGCTCGCCCTTATCGGTTCGGTCGCCATCCACGCCGGGACCAACTTCGTGAACGATTACTACGACCACGTCAAGGGCGCTGACAACGAAACATCGCTTGGGCCGGCCGGCTTCATCCAGCGCGGTCTCCTGAAGCCGAAGGCCGTCCTCTGGGCGGGCATCCTGACCTTCGCCGCGGGCGCGGGCGTCGGTCTTGTCCTCTGCTCGGTGACGAGTTGGGAGCTGCTCTGGCTGGGGATGGCCAGTGTCGTGGCGGGCTTCCTCTATACGGGGGCGCCCATCCACCTCGCCTACATCGGCCTCGGGGAGGTGACGGTCTTCATCTTCATGGGGCCGGTCATCGTCCTCGGCGCCTACTTCGTCCAGGTCGAATCGTGGGACTGGCAGCCCATCGCCGCCTCCGTCCCGATCGGCTTCCTCGTCACCGCCATCCTCCAGGCGAACAACCTCCGGGATATCGACAACGACCGCGCGACCGGCAAGCGCACCGTTGCGACGATGGTCGGCCGCACCTGGGCGAACCGCGAGATGTACGGCCTCCTCGCCGGCGCCTACGTCGCCCTGGTCGTCGCGGTTGCCATCGACGCCTTGCCCCTGGCGGCGCTCGTCGCACTCGTGACAGCGCCACTGGTGCGGCCGATCGTGAAGATCATCGTGGCCGGTGGAAACCCGCGGAAGCTGAACTTCGCCCTCATGCACACGGCTGGCCTCCACATGCAGTTCGGGATAGTCCTCTCCCTCGGCCTCGCCATGAACTGGCTGGTGGTATCCGTGCGGTAATCCGCGTCGTGAGCTCCCGATACGGGGCAGACCGCCGCCGGCCGATGATCGGCCTGTGGGAAAGTTCGCGCTCCTCGGTCTCGCCTGTGTACTGCTGCTGACGGCGCGCTGCTACAACGCCGATTTGGAGGGCGCCCTCGCCGGGCTGCCTGTGGTTGGAGCGATGATCTCGCCGCCGCAGCCCACGCCGAAATATGTCGAGACGATCGGCACGCCCGCCCCCGCCAGCTTCCCGGAGACGGATATCAAGACATGGTTCGTCCCACCCGAGGCCGGGGCCGAGCCGTACAACATCGAGACCTGGCGGGCGATCTCCTCGTTCGCCGCCAACGCTGTTACGAAAGGCGGCTGGGCCGAGGCCTGCAAGAAAGCGACGGAAGCGGCTGGCGCGGACCGCACGGCCACGCCGCTCGTTGGCGCCCTCGCCTGCAGTAGCGACGGCACCGTCACGGCGCTTCAGCGTTTCGGCGTCCAACTGCTCGCCATGCAGGCCGAGGTGGCCTTCTACCTCCGCGGCGTGCCCGGTTCCAGCCTCGCCGCCATCCAGGCCCGGCAGGGTGAACTCCGCCTCACCTGCGCCACGGACATCATCGCCCGCCTTGGACCGCCCGAGGCCGCCCTCGGGGGTGCGTGCACGGGCGCCCTCGCGACGGCCTACCTCGAGGCCGACGCACCTGCGACCTTCGCTGCCCTGGCTGAGGCGTATGCCAGCCTCGCGGCCGAGGTCGCGCGCCGTGACCCCAAGACTGCCGACCAACCGTCGTACTTCGAGCCCGAACCGAAGAAGTAGGCTGGCGCCCGCCGCGCGCTCGGGTCCGCCGATCTGGGTAACGATCGGGCGCCATCACGGTAATGCAGTCTTCACTTTACGTGTGCTTTACATGTCCGTCAGTCCGGCGCAGACTACGCCCGGGGTGGGTACATTCGTGAACAGCATCGGCTCGTCCGCCTTTCGGACATTGTTTGACGCCGCGCCCGACTTCGCTTTCATCGTCGATGCCGGTACGGGCGAGGTGCTCGAAGTGAATGAAGCCGCCCTTGGCATCCTTGGGCTGGCTCGCGACGCCGTCGTCGGCCGTCCGGTTTCGGCGCTTGGCGGTGGCTTCAGCGAAGCCAGCTACGAGCGCCGACGCGGCGAACGCCGCCGTTCCGGCGAGCTCACCCATTCCCGGGCGCAGTACATTCGGCCAGATGGCTCTCCGGCCGTGCTCGACCTGAGCTCGCGTGAGATCGAGGTTGATGGGCGGCTGCTCACCCTCGCGACGGGCCGCACCGCTGACGACCCTCTGCCCCAGGAGGACGCTTCGAGCAGCGCCGCCCCCGCCCACCACCTGAGTCGGCCTGGGGAGTGGGCGGCCAACATCGCGCACGACCTCAACAACTACCTCGCCGCGGCGCTCGGAAACATCGACATGCTCCTCCTCGATGGGGGAGAAGAGCCGGCCCAGGAACTGCTGGATGCCCGTGCGGCGGTCAAGGACTGTGCCGCCCTCGTCGCGGACTTCGTGGCGCATTCCCGGGACGGGCAAACCGCGCGCGAACCGGTCGAGCCCGGCCATGCCATCGCCGAGGCGGTGCGCCTCACCCGCCCCATCCTCGGCCCTGGCGTGCACGTGAAGCTAGACGACCGGACGGCCGGCGCCACCTTCATGGCCGACCCGCTCCAGGTCCAGCGGGTGCTCGTGAACCTGCTCGTGAACGCCGGCACGGCGATGGATCACCAGGGCGTCATCGTCGTTACCGCAGAGTTCGTGACCGCGGCAGGCCGGGCTGATGCGCGCATGGTTCGCTGTGTGCGGCTGGCCGTTGGCGACAGCGGGCCGGGCGTCGAGCCAGGGCTTCGCGAACGCATCTTCGAGCCCTACTTCACGACGGGGCAGCGGGGCAAGGCGACTGGGCTGGGCCTCTCCATCGTGGCCTCGATCGTGGCGGCTCACGGCGGCTGGATGGAGCTTGACTGCCCCCCCGGCGAGGGTGCGTGTTTCTCCGCTTATTTTCCCGGGTAGGTCCCGTCCCAGGAACTGCACTGGTCCGGGACTGCCGTGCCAGAGCCGCCCTGACTTCGGTACCGCCGACTGCATCCAGCCGTCTGCATCTATTCGTATCATTGACAGCGACAGGCCGCGCTCCCAATATGCCGCAATCTGGTCACGGGGGGCCTGTCCGGCGGAAGCGAAAGCGGCGCCGGGGCGGCCGATGAGCCCGTGGTCTCTACCGGCGTTCTGCGACTCGCGCCGAGCGCCAGTACTGACTTTGGGGGGATGCGTGCAGAAGTACATTATCCGCCGGGCGCTCGTGAACATCCCGGTGATCCTGCTGGTGGCGACGCTCGTGTTCTTTGCGACCAGCGTCCTCCCGGGCGACTACGTCCTGCAACGCCTCACCTCGAACGACTCGGTGGAGAACGCCACGCCGGAACAACGGATTAAGCACCTCGAGGAGGTGCGCAAGGAGCTGGGCCTGGCGGACCCCGTACCTATCCGCTATATCAAGTACATGGGGCGGCTCCTGCGGGGGGACTTCGGTACGTCCTTTGCCAACGGAAACCCGGCGCTTGAGCCCTTTAAAGACGGGATCCCGTATACCGCTCAGCTGGGTCTGATGACGCTTTTCGTGGCCATCTGCACGAGCGTCCCGATCGGCATCCTTTCGGCTGTACGGCAGGACTCGTGGCCGGATTACATTTTGCGCGTCTTCGCCATCTTCGCACTGGCGATGCCGAACTTCTGGGTCGCCACGATGTTGCTCCTTTTCATCGTCCGCTGGGGGCTCTGGGAAGTCCCGATAACGACCCACCCGCTGCTCTGGGAAGACCCGGTCTCCAGCATCAAGCTGTTCGGGATCCCGGCCGTGGCCGGTGGGATCGCGGCTGGCGCCGGCATCATGCGTCTTTTGCGTTCGCAGATGCTCGAAGTCCTGCGCCAGGACTACATCCGTACCGCCTGGGCAAAGGGCGTGCGTGAGCGCGTCGTTGTCCTACGGCACGCCCTCAAGAACGCGATGGTCCCCGTCCTCACCGCGATGGGCCTCACCCTCGCCGGCATCATCGGTGGGAACGTCGTCTTCGAATCGTTGTTCAACATCCCCGGCGTCGGTTTCAAGATCCTCGACGCCATCCGGGCCCGGGACATCGCCGTGGTCCAGGCCTTCGTCATCGTCATCGCGACCTTCATCGTTTTCGTCAACCTCGGGATCGACCTCCTTTACGGCCTGGTCGACCCGCGGATCAAGTACTCGTAGGGAGGATAGGCACCCATAGTGGCGCAGCAGCAAGGGACGCTCGATGCCCCAGCCGTAGGCCTTGTCAACCCGAGCCTGAGCGACCGGCCGTTCTTCTACCGTCTGCTCGTCCACAGCGGCCGATTCGTGACGGCCAAGCCCCTCGGCGCTTTCGGCGTGATCGTCATCGTCCTCGTTCTTTTCGCGGCCTTGTCGGCCGATCTGATCAGCCGCTACGACCCTTCGCTCTCCTTTAACGTCGCGAAGCCAACCTGTACCGCAGCCCAGACTGCCGAAATCGTGGTCTCCGCCACCGGCCAGATCACCAGGGCCGACACCATCTCCGTCTGTTACGACCCGGAGCTGGCCGTGCGGGCGCAGGACGAGCCGTTGGTGCGCCTTCAGTTGACCACGGTCAGCCCGGACCGCATCCAGTCGGGCAATCGCACCCTCACGAGCGAGAGCCCCTCGGCTGATCACTGGCTCGGGACGGACCTGAACGGGCGCGACCTCTGGTCGCGCATCATCCACGGGTCGCGCCTGGCACTCGTCATCGGCCTTGGCGCATCACTGGTAGCGGTCACCGTTGGCACGTTTTTCGGCGTTATCAGCGCCTACTCCGGCGGTTGGGTGGACATGGCGATCAACCGCATCGTCGATTCGTTCCAGGCCTTCCCACCGTTCATCCTCCTCCTCCTCTTCACGCAGACGGTGGACAAACCGAGCATGTACTTCCTTGCCGGCGTCCTTGGCCTCGTCGGCATAGCTGGCGTCGTGCGGATTACGCGCAGCGCCGTGCTTGCCGCGCGGGAGGAGGTCTACGTCCTTGCCGCCCGCACGATTGGGGCTTCGGACCCGCGAATTATGGTCCGGCACATCCTCCCTAACATCTTCTCGCCGATTATCGTCGTCTTCACCAGCGCGATCGGCGCCTACATCCTTGCGGAAGCCGGTCTCGCCTTCGTCGGCCTCGGGGACCCGGTCGCGATCTCCTGGGGCAAGATGGTCAACGAAGGCCGCGCCCTCGGCCCCGCGAAACCGCTCATGGCGTTGTTCGTCGGCCTGGCGCTGACCGTCACCGTCCTCGGGTTCAACCTCGCCGGCGACGCCCTCCGCGACGTCCTCGACCCGCGCCTCCGCGGCCGCAGCGGCCGGGCCGGGTTCTGAGAGAAGGAGTTGGCCCACGCAGAAGAACCGTAGACGAAATCCATGGCTACTATCGACACCGTATATGATTCAGTACACTGCGAGCGCTCGACCAAATCGCGGTGCATGAGGGGGAAACCATGAGGCAAGAAGACAATTACTGGATGCGGCGTAACGTGACGCGCCGGCGGTTCATCGGAGGCGCCGCTGCGACCGGCGTCGGGGCCGCCGCCCTCGGCCTCGTCGGCTGCGGCGATGATGACGACGTCGCGGCACCGACTACGGCGCCGGGCGGCGCCAGCCCAACCGCTGGCACGGCCGCCAGCCCGACTACCGCGGTCGCGCAGCCCGTCAAGGGCGGCATCGCCCGATTCACAAGCGCCAACAACACCTGGGACACCTTCGACATCGACCGGTCGATCTTCTCGACGAC
>JBJXGC010000025.1:0-37509 GCA_046154545.1 Dehalococcoidia bacterium
CCCCACCGGGCTCTGGCCTACCAGACCCCACGGGAGTTCTTACTCTCCCTCGCCGCCAACCACCCTGAGGTGTAGGCAACGTCGTGAACCAGCACCATTCGCTGGACGTGCGGCCGGTGATGTATCATCCGGACCGCCAATCGAGTTTGCTTAGAGGGACTCCGGGTCGAGGCGGCGACCCCGACCAACGGCTCCAGAGGCCGGTGTCCGGCCAACGCTACCGAACTTGTCTGCTCGAGTCTGGCCGGGTTCGGCATCGCTGGCACCGGATCTGCTCACTCCACGGCCGAGCCGGCCGCAGACCATCGCCGGGCATCTGCTGGAGCAAGCCCCGCGCCTGGATTCTCGGAGGTTCCCATGTTCACGAAGTTCATCAACATCGCCATCGCCGTCAACGACATCGACGCCGCGATCGCGCGCTTCCATGAGGCCTACGGCTTCGGGCTCGAGCGCGACGTATTCGAGCAGCCCGGTCTTGGCATCAGGGCCGCCGTGCTGTCGGCCAATGGCGTGTCGATTGAGCTGCTGTCGCCGCTCCCGGGAGAGAAAGTCCTGCGCAAGTTCCTCGACACCCGCGGCGAAGGCGTCTATCGAATGGCATTCGCCTCGAACGATGTCGATGGCGTCATTGACAGCTTCCAAAAGACGAACGTGCCCTTCGTCGATGTCTCGGGCGCGGCATCGTTGGGCCATCGCATCCTCTTCACTCACCCGAAGGCGGCGCACGGGCTCATGGTCGAAGTGGTCGAGCGCGACGAGTAACGCGCTCTATCTCGGCGAGCAGCGGCGCCCGGAAATGGCCCGCTGTGAGATGAGGAGTGAAGGATGGCCGACAGTGAGCTGACCAGTGATGACTTTGTCGGGCGCGGACATGTTTCGCGCGGGGTCTGGGCGCCGGAGCTCAAGGGCAAGGTGGCGATTGTCACGGGGGCGGGCCGCCTGCGCGGCATCGGACGGATGACGGCGCTGGAGCTGGCCCGGAACGGCGTCCACGTTTACGTGACAGGCACGGGCCGCGACCCCTCGCGTTACACGCCCGATGAGCTGGCCGTCGGCTGGAAGGATGTCCACTCTGTGGCCGAAGAGGCGGCGACCTACGGCGTTCAGGCGGAGGCCGTCGTCCTGAGCATCGCCGACGATGCGGCTGTCGAGAAACTCTATGGCGACATCGTCGCCCGCCATGGCCGGGTCGATATCTTGATCAACAACGCGAGCGCCGCGCGCGGCCCGGACCGCAAGCCGGTTATCGACATGGATGCGACCGTCTGGCGGAACCTGTTCGAGGTCAACGTCACCGGGACGATGTTGATGTCGCGCGCCGCCGCCCGTGAGATGGTCCGCCAGGGCGAGGGCGGCTCGATCATCAACGTCTCCTCGATCGCATCGAAAGTGCCGATGAAGAACATCTCGGCCTACGCCAGCAGCAAGGCGGCGGTCGATATGTTCTCGCGGTGCCTGGCCCAGGAGCTGGCGGGCAACAGCATCCGCGTCAATGCGATCAACCCCGGTGCGGTCGAAACCGCGCGTCTCGACGACATCGGGCGCGGGGAAGCGTGGCAGGCGGCGCGCGGCACCACTCCGCTCGGTTGGGCGAGCGACGGCATGGACATCGCCTACATGTGCGTCTACCTCGCCAGTTCGATGGGCGCCTGGATCACGGGGCAGGCGATCAATGTTGACGGCGGTCGCGCCTGGTAGCACTTCGGGGCCGTTCAGCAGCGGCCGAGTTCGCCCCACTGCTGACACCCGGGCAACTCGACCACGGGGAATTGCGGCGGGACCCGGCCGGCAAGGATGCGAGCACGTCATTGCAGACGGCCATCCGTCCCGCATCGCATACCATCCGGGGCGAGTCTCGGGCGCAGGCTACGCAGGGCCGACTACCGTGGCGGCCCGGACGGCATACCCCGTCACTGGCCGGCCGAAGCCCTTCAGGGCGAGTTCGCCGGCCTCCTCCACCTGGTGCGTCGCCTCGACCGCGCTGGCCACGCGCTCGCTCACGAGGAGCTGTCCACCGCGGGCTTCCCCGCAAAGCCGCGATGCCAGGTTCACGACCGTGCCAATGGCCGTGTATTCGAACCGGCCCTCGTAGCCGATCCGGCCGCAGGTCGCGTAGCCGAGGGCGACACCCGCCCCCATCTCGAGGAGGTGACCCCGCTTGCGCCAGACTTCGGCCAGTTCGCCTGCCCGCTCGATCATCTTCACGCCGAGTTCAACGGCCCGTAAGGCTGCGTCGGTGCAAGGGATGGGGTCGTTGAAGATGATCATCATGCCGTCGCCGGTGAACTGGGCGAGGGTGCCCTCGTGGGCGAAGACGAGCGGCACCACCGCCTCGTGCAGCTCGCGCAGGACGTCCATGACGTCCTCCGGCTCGGTCGTCTCGGAGAACGGCGTGAACCCCCGCAGGTCGCAGAAGAGGACGGCGATCTCGCGGCGATGGCTTTCGAGGACACCGTCGCGGTCCGACATCAGGATTTCGGCGAGCTGCGGGGCGACGAACCGCTGCAGCTTCCCCAGTCGTTCGACCTCGTGCACTTTCTCCGCGACGCGCGCTTCCAGCTGCTGGTTCCAGGCCCGCAGCTCGTCCGCCTGGCGCGAGACCGTTTCGAGCAGCGCGTGCTCACTGTCGCGCAATCGCTTCTTCTCCAGGGTGGCGCCGACCCGGGCGGCGAGCAGCACAGGGTCGAACGGCTTTGGGAGGTAGTCCTCGGCGCCGCGCTGGATGCAGCGCACGATGCTCGCCATCTCATCGACCCCAGAGACCACGATAAAGGGGGTGTCGTTCCAGCGAGCGAGGCGGCAGTTCGCGGCTGCGTTCTTCGAGCTGCTCGGCGGCGCGGGCGTTGCCGATGGCGAGGGCCATCTGGTCGGCGTAGGGCTGGATAGCCGCGACGTCCTCGTCCCTGAAGGGCCGGACTTCCTCCCGATTCACCACCAGGACCCCGTTTCGCTCGCCCGCAAACCGCAACGCTTCCCGTCGAGCCCGCCGAGCGGCAGCCGTGTCGCCGTCTCGCTTGAAGGCGAGGAGGGCGACCGTAGGCCCAGGACGCGGTGCCGTCGTTCGGGTAGCGGTCTAGCAACTCCCCTGCGCCAGGCACGGCCCCCATTCCCGGATGGGTTCGAACTCGAATGCGTTCCCGGCCGCGTGACCCTGGTTCTTCGTCTGCGACCGGCACCCGGCTGAGCCATGGGGATGTCGAAATGTCGTGCGGCTCGGTCAGGCGATCGTGAGCAGGATGTCGCCCTCCTGGACGACGGCCTTGGGCTCGACGGCGATGCTCGTCACGGACCCGGCGTGCGGGGCTTCGACCGGGATCTCCATCTTCATGGACTCCAGGATGATGAGTTCGTCGCCAGCACCGACGGTATCGCCGACCGCGACGACGACCTGCCAGACACTCCCGGCCATCGGGGATTTCACATCGGTCACAAAGTGCCTCACGGTTCTGGATGCGCAGCGCGCGCCGTCCGCGTCGTGAAGCCTAGAGCGTTGATGCAGCTACGGCAATGCGCCTGTGCTGGTGCATCCCGGGAACTGCCGGTCATGGTAACCGCTCTCATCCGCGCGGGCGGGTCCCGATGACGCCTTTGGCCTCGAGCTCCGCGAGAGTATCGGTGCTGAGCCCGAGCCATTCGGAAAGGACCTCTCCGTTGTGTTGCCCGAGGGTCGGCGCGGGTGTCTCGAACCGGGACGGGGTCCCGCTCATGCTGAAAAAGCGGCTGGGATAGAGGTGGACGCCTACGTGCTCTCGCTCCATCGGCTGGAAGAACGCGCGCGCTGCGAGGTGCTCGTCAGCCAGCAAGTCCGGTGGGGTCATGACCGGGGCCGCGGGGACGCCCTCTGCCTGTAGCGCCCGGAAGAGCGTTATCTTGTCCCAGCCGCGTGTCAGGCTGGCGATCGATTCATCGAGCTGCCGGCGGTGCTCCAGGCGGGCCACCATCGTCGCGAATCGTGGCGCATCGAGTTCGCCGTCCGCGGCCAGCGTGCGCTTGAGGCCGGCCCACTGCGCCTCCGAAGCCGCAACAATCGTGATCCATTGGTCATCTCCTGCCGCCGCGTAGCAGCCGTGGGGCGCGACCGTTTCGCTTGCGTTCCCCATTCGTTTCGGAAGTTCGCCGGTCAACGCGTAGCTGAGCAGCGGGCCGGCGACGAAGTGTGTCCCGGCTTCGATGTGCGATACCTCGATGTGCTGGCCCAGGCCGGTGAGTCGCCGCCGATGGAGGGCGGCGAACACGCCGAAGCACCCATAGGCGCCGATCACGGGGTCCCAGGACGAACCCTGGATCCGCGGCGGACCATCTTCATAGCCGGTCAGGCTCTGCACGCCGCACATCGATTCAACCGTTGTCCCAAGCGCCGGGTAGTCTCGCCACGGGCCGGTGCTGCCATAGGCTGGCATCGAGATGGAGATGATGCGGGGGTTCTCCGCGGCGAGGACGCTGTGGGTGAGGCGCAACTGTTCGATGACGTGCGACGTGAAGTTCTCGACGAAGATGTCGGCGTCGCGGACCATCTTCAGAAGGAGGCTTCGTCCCTCCTCGCTCGCGAGGTCGAGAGTGATCCCGCGCTTGTTTCGATTGATGCCGTTGTAGAAGCCTGAGCGTTCGTGGGTCAGCCCGTCGTCGGCGCCGGCCGCCTGGCCGCGCCACCAGTCCAGGCGCTGGACCGACTCAACCTTCACGACGTCTGCGCCAAAGTCGGCGAGGACCGTCCCGACGGTTGGCCCCGCCCACCCCTGGGCAATCTCGATGACTTTCAGGTGGCCGAGCGCCGAGCGTTCGCTGGTCGCCATCAGTTTCCGCCTTCCCGGTGAGCGACTTGATCACCGTCCCACGAGCGGCCCAGTTCGGCGACTGTGTTGACAGTCCGGGCGCCAAGCACAGGCGGAGGCCCCGCATGCCACTCACCGTCGTCAAAGCGGACCGGAGGGCCTGGCATCTCCACTCCGTCTAGGGCGCCGCCTGCGTCGCCCTTCGAGAAGTAGTGCCGTTCGCGATGTGGCAACAACGCATAGAGGTCTCGCATGTCGGGCACGGCGGAAATGACGATGCGCTCCTTGCTGCATTCCTCGAACAATTCCCACCGGTTCTTTGTCGGGAGGAATGTCGTGAAGGCTTCCTTCAGGAGTTCACGGTCGAGGTCGCGGAGGTCGGCCTTCTGAAAACGGGGGTCTGCCTCCAGCTGAGCGCCGCCGATGATGTGCAGAAACTCGTTGAGCCGCCGGAATTCCTGGAATTGCACGTATCCGTCGGCGCAAGGGTATATCCCGGCGGTTGGATTATCGGAATAGAGTTCATCGCTGCGCGGGCGATACGTGCCGGAGTAGCTGAAGCGTACGGTGTCGAATGGGATGGCCGTCAGGCCGATCTCCAACGCTGAAACATCGACGACCTGGCCTTCGCCATACTGTTCGCGCGCTTCCAGGGCGATGAGCGCGCCGGAGACCGCGCTCAGACCGGCCAGGTAGCTGATGTACGGACCGCCGGCGTACAGCGGCGGTTTGTCGCGATCACCCATCGGGAACATCCAGCCCGCCAGCGCGGTCATCGTCAGTGATTCAGCCGCGAAGTCCCGGTAGGGTCCGGTCAGTCCAAACGGTGTGATCGCGACATCAATAACGCCCGGCCGGCCGGGCCGTGCGGCGCCCAGTCCCAGTCGCGCTCGACCGGCCGCATCCAGCGCATGGACCACGACATCAGTGCGTTCCACCATGCGATCGACGAGGTGGGCGCCGTTATCGGTGGTCCAGTCGATGGTCACGCTGCTCTTGGAGGTGTTCAAGAACGCGAAGAGACCGCTGCTCTCACCCTCTGGTCCTCCGTCACGGAAAGGCGGCGCGGACCGAAGCTGATCTCCACCCGGCATCTCGACCTTTACGACCTCAGCGCCGTAATCGGCGAAGAGTTTTCCGCAGTAGGCCACGCCAATCCCTTCGCCCAATTCAATGAGCCGGATCCCTTTCAAGACACCGTCGGCCATGAAGGCGACCTCCATCCTGGCTGATGCGCGCGGACGAGTGCGCTATTGGCGTTCGGTTGCTCCTCCGCGTCGGCCCCGCGGAGCATCCCGGTTTCGAAGCCTCGGGTCTAGGACATCCCGCAATCCGTCGCCAAGGAGGTTGAAGGCCAATACGGCGACGAAGATGGCCGTACCGGGGCCAATGACCATCCAGGGAGCCGTCTGCAGGAACGGGTAGCCGACCTGCACCATCCCACCCCAGCTGGGAGTCGGCGGTTGGACGCCAAGGCCAAGGAAGCTGAGGCCGGCTTCGGTCAGGATCGCAAAGGCTATCCCGAGGGAGATCTGGACGATAAGGGCAGGCAGTGTCGCCGGGAACACGTGCACGGCCATCAGCCGGACATTCCCCGCCCCGACGGCACGCGATGCGAGGACATAGTCCTGTGAGCGCGCGCTCAGCGCTTCGCCGCGGATGAGCCGCACGTACCCCGGAGATGAGACGAATCCGATCGCCAGCATGGCGTTCCAGATGCCGGGTCCGAGCGTGGTCATGATCGCCAGGGCAAGCAGGATACCCGGGACAGCCATGATCACTTCAACGACGCGCATCACCACGGTATCGAGCGCACCGCCCACGAAGCCGGTCAAGAGGCCGAGAGGCACGCCGACCACCACCGCAACGGAAACGGCGATGAATCCCACAAGGAGCGAAACCCGGCCGCCATGCACGACGCGTGCGAACGTGTCGCGGCCCAGCGCGTCCGTTCCCAGCCAGTGGGACACCGATGGTTCAGCCCGGACGTTGAAGAGGTCGGCCGTGGCAGGGTCGGGGAGGCCTACGTAGGGCGCGAGAATGGCGCCGAGGGCGAGGACGACGAGCAGACCACCGGAAAGTTGCACCGTGCGATCACGCAGGCAGCGCCGGAGCGTCGGATGGATCGAAGCTCGGCCTGCGAAGGCGGCCCGCCCGGGTGGAGGGGCGATCTCCGGCGTGACTGCAACCGGGCGCTGCTCAGCCATACCGGATCCTTGGGTTCACGTAGGCGTAGAGCACATCGACGGCGAGGTTCGCAGCCAGGACTCCTGCCCCGACGACCACGACGACCGCCTGGATCGTCGGGATGTCGTGGGAGAGGACGGCACTCAGCGCGAGGCGACCCATGCCCGGCAGACCGAAGACCGACTCGATGATGATCGCGCCGCCCAGGAGTGACCCCAGCTGGAGGCCGAGGATGGTGAGGGTTGGTATCAGAGCATTCCGCAATGCATGGCGAGTGACGACGGTGAACTTGCGCAAGCCTTTTGCCCGCGCCGTCCGCACGTAGTCTTCCGAAAGGACGCTAATCATGCTCGTCCGGGTCATCCGGGCGATGACCGCCGTCGGGGCGAGGAGCAGTGCAAGCACGGGAAGTGCCACATGGCGGAGGTGTTCCCATGGGTCTTCCCCGAACGCGACCCACCCCGTGGCGGGCAGCCAGTGCACCTGCACCGAGAAGAGCAGGACCAGGAGCATGGCGAGGAAGAAATTCGGGACAGCCACGCCGGCCACCGCCATGAGCATGGTGAACCGGTCGAACACGCTCCGGGGCCGGAGAGAGGCGAGCACACCAAGCGTCACCCCGAGCACGGCCGCGCACAGGAGGGCGATGAGGCCCAGTTCGATGGTCACCGGCAGGCGCCCTTTGAGCTGGGCCTGGATCGGTTGACGATTGACGTACGAGCGGCCGAAATCCCCGGTCACCACACCGCCGAGCCAATCCAGGTAGCGGACATGTGTCGGCCGGTCGAGCCCGAGCGACTCCTCGACCTGGCGCTTCGCCTCCGGGTCGGCATTCTCGCCGAGAATGGCCGCTGAGGCGTCCCCGGGAAGGGCCGAGAGTACCGTGAACGACACGATCGTAAGGACAAGCAGCAACGGCACCATCAACAACACGCGCTCGACGACGTAGCGGGTCATCTCTCAGGCGCCTGCCCTTCGTATCGACCGGTCAGGAATCGAGCCAGACGGCGCCGAGGCGGACGTAGGAATCGAATCCGACCACCAGGTCTTTCACGGTCTTGCGGACAGGGACGCGGACGAGCGAATGGATGGTGGGGATACGGGGAATACCGCTCTCGAAGACCAGCTTCTGGGCGTCCCAGTACAGGGTCTTTCGCTTCGCCTGGTCTGTCTCTTCCGCTGCTTTGTCCAGTAGTGCGTCCAGCTCGGGGTTGCTGTAGCGATGGTAGTTGAACTGGCCGGTCTTGTAGAAGTTCGGTCGGAAGATGCTGTCCGGATCGGGGCTGTATTGCGGGGTGAAGGACGGGACAGCCGTGAACAACCCTTCAAAGAGGGCCGAGCCACCAGCGATCACGGGCAGCGCCTTGATCTCCGCCTTCAGTCCGTGCTTCAGGATGAGCTGCGCGATCGCTTCCGCGGTCTGCGTGGCGGTCCCGCCGTAGTCGAGGGTGAGGTTGAAGCCGCTCGCGCTGCCGGCCTTCTGAAGGTGTTCTTTGACCTTCGCTTCGCGTTCTGCGTCCGTCAGGTTGAATCCCTTGAAGTTCGGGTCGAAGGCCCAGGTGGCGGGGTTGATCGGTCCGCCCGCGACCACGCCTGCGTTCCCAAAGATTCCGGCGAGGAGCGCCTTGCGGTCGATCGCGTAGCCGAACGCCTTGAGCAGGTCCGTATTGTCGAAGGGAGGTTTGCCGCGGTTGATGCGGACTTCCTGGAACGAGTGGCCCGGGAGTTCCGTGAGCGAGATTCCCGAGGCCGTCTTGATCTGGTCAAGTTCAGCGGCAGACGGGGGCACCGCATAGTGGATCAGGTCGAGCTCGCCCGCCTGCATGGAGGTGACCAGCGCCGGGGCCTGGGCGACGATCTTGAAGTCGATCTTATCGAGGTACGGCCCGCCCTCTTTCGCGTTCCAGTACTCCTTGTTGGCTGTGAGGACGACCCGGCTGTCGAGCTGGACGGAGTCCACCTTGTAGGGCCCGGAACCGACCGGTTTCCCGCGAAAGTCCTCACCCAGTTTCTCGATGGCGTCGGGCGATGGCATCGCGCCCGCAACGCCGGCAAGGTTCGCGATCAGCGGCCCATATTGGGGTGTCTTTAGCTTCAGTACCGCTGTCGAGGCGTCTGGTGTGGTAACCGTTTCGACCTGCGACCACTGGCTAAACACCCGGCTCTGGGCGCCCAACTGGAGGGTGCGCTCGACGTTCCGCTTCAGCGCCTGAGCGTTGAAGGGCGTGCCATCCTGGAATTTCACGTCCGGGCGAAGCTTCAGCGTTATCTGTCCGCTGGTTACTTCATAGCTGGACACGAGATTCGGCTTAATCGTGCCCGCGTAGTCCGTGGTGAATAGCGTGTCATAGATCGCGTACAGGACGGCCCAGTCGATTGCGCTGGTGCTCACATTGGGTTCGAACTGGCCCAGCATCGTGCCGTTACCAACGCGGAGTGTGCCCCCCAGCTTCCGTGTCGCGACCGGTGTCGTGGGGGAAGCGGCCGCTGTGGTCGTGCCGGCCGGACCAGCGGCCGTGGGCGAGGCCGCGGTGTCGTCGTCATCGCCGCAGCCCACGAGCGCCAGCCCCGCTAATCCGGCGCCCGCCGTGGCGGTCCCCCGGAGCAGCCCACGGCGCGACACGCGTCTGTTTTGGGCGCGAAGCCAATAGTTTTCATTCGTCATTTCTTTAGATCCCCTAACAATCGAGAGGTCGTCAGCTTAGACTAGCGCCGCAGGGGCGGCAACACGGCGATCCGCCCTGCGCGGCCGGGCACTCCCGGCCCCGGTGAACGAATGCCTTCAAGCACGACCCGCTGGCCCCCACTTGTCGTTGACTTCACCGCCGCCTGGGCGGGGCCGCTTTGTGGCGCCGTCCTTGCCGACCTCGGCTGGACCGTCGTCAAGATCGAGAGCGCAACCCGGCCCGACATCACTCGGCGACTCGGCCCGTTCGCGGATGGCATCGCCGGCCTGGAACGGAGCGGTTACTTTGACTCGCTCAATCGCGGCAAGCGGAGCGTGGCCCTCAACCTGCGCACCGCGGAAGGCCAGGAGCTTGCGCGCGCGCTCAGCCTCGAGGCCGACGTTGTGGTCGAAAACTTCTCGCCCGGCGTCATGGCGCGTCTCGGGCTCGATTACTCGCGGCTCTCGGCGCTGAAGCCGGCGCTCGTGATGCTCTCGATCAGCGGCTATGGAGCTACCGGCCCCGAACGCGACTACGTGGCATATGGGCAAACGATCGAGGCGGTGGCGGGGCTCGATGCTGCCACCGGCTACCCGGGCGCCGGGCCGATGGCGTCGGGGTCGCCTCTGCCCGACCACGTCGCGGGGATGACAGGCGCGTTCGCCGTCCTCCAGGCGGTCGATCACCAGCGGCGGACGGGCGAGGGCGCTTATCTCGATGTGTCGATGCTCGAAGCGCTGCTGGCCATGATGCCCCTGCACCTCTTCGCGTTTCAGCTCACTGGCCGAGAGCCGGAGCCGCGGGCCAATCGCGACGCGGCGGTCGCGCCGCACGGCTGTTACCCCTGCCTCGGCGAAGACCAGTGGCTCGCCTTGAGCGCAGGCAGCCCGGCAGAGTGGCGCGCGCTGTGCGCGGAGCTTGGCCTCATGGGGTTTCTGAGCGACGAGGCGCTGCTGAATGCCAGCGAGCGGCTCCGGCGCCAGGATGAGATCGACCCGGCCATCGCCGCAGCCACCAGGACGCGGGAAGCACACGCCTTAGTGTCGCGCCTTCGAACGGCCGGAGTGCCGGCAACCGTGGTCGCGCAGGGTGCCGACCTTCTCGACGACGAGACCTTGCGCCAGCGCGCCTTCTTCACCGAAGTCGAGACCACCGAAGCTGGCCCGCGAGTGCTGACCGGCAGGCCCGCCTCGTTTTCATTTCTGGCCGAGCCGTTGCGTAGCGCGGGCCCGCGGCTGGGAGAACATACACGCGAGATCCTTGAGAGTGTCCTTGGCCTGAGCCCGGCCGAAATCGATGGCCTCGACGAGCGCGGCATCCTGGCTTAGGCCAGCGGCGATTGCTGCTTGAACGCGCGTCCGGGTGCCATGAGGTTGCTGTTCACGGGCGGCAGGGGGACGAAGAACCCTCGGTTGGCCAGGTGCTCGGAGGCGAGGACAGCCTCGACGTTATTCACCGGCGCCAGCGGAACGCGCTTCTCCTGCGCCAGGTGATAAAGCTCGTCCCTGGTCTTGTCGGCCATCCACGCGACTAATTCCGGCTCGATCGCGTCCCAGTACAACGCGCGCGTGACGCTCGTTTCGAAGAGTTCCGACTGCGCCCACTCCGGGTTGCCCATGAGTTCCACGAGCGCACGCCATTGGTGCTCCTCGGGGCAGATGATCATGATGTGGCCGTCGCGGCAGGGCAGGAAATGGAACGGGGCCAGGCCAGGCCGCGAGACTCGCGACGACCGGCGGTGCTCGTAGCTCCAGGCGGCGAAGTAGATCGATGAAGCGTGGGCGATCGCCTGCTGCCCTGAGACGTCGATCACCGAACCTTCGCCCGTTTCGCGGAGGTGGTTCAGTCCGGCCATGGCTGCCACTGCGGCGTTCAACCCCAGGAGGTACTCCGACAGGGGGTACCCGGTGCGAAGCGGTGGCTCATCCGGATTATTCGCAAACCGCGGCGTGATCGCGCCGAGCCCCCCGGCGTGGAACATGTGCAGGTCCGAGGCCTCCCGCATCGCCGCGGGGCCCTCGCTGCCCCACGGTGTCACGCATACGACCACCAACGAATTCGCGGCGACGGTTGCCCTATCGATTGCGAGCCCGAGTTCGGCCAATTCCGGGAGCGTCCGGTCGGCGATCAAACAGGACGCGCCGGCAAGAAGCGCCCGCAGCTCTGCCCGGCCGGATTCGTTTGCGAGGTCCAGGTCGCGGGCCCCTTTGCCAGCCCCGAGATAGGTACGGACGGCGGCCGCGGCCGCGTCCGCCGGCAGGTCCTCCGGATCGACCACCACAACCTCGGCGCCGCCGTATGTGAGCAGCAGCCCGCAATATCCGGCGGCGGCGGATGTCCCGAGTTGGACCACCAGCCCGGTCCGTGGCCCGCTACTCGTCCCGGGCAAGGGTTGCGTTCCCGAAAGCGAGCATCTGCCCATCCTGGTTGCGGCACTCGACGCGGGCATGGTCCGCTCCGGATTCCGTGAGCGTCACCTCGACGGAGTCGCCGGCATACAGCGGGCGGACGAACTTTATCTCGAGTTCGCCGCCCTCGACCCACCGGCGGCCGTGTTCGTCGAGCAGGAGCTGTGAGACGTAGGCACAGTAGTGCAACGCCTGGGCGACCGTGCCCGAAAGACCTGCCTCTTTGGCGACCGCGGGATCCGTGTGATGGCTACCCTTGCCGGCCGGGCGCGCTGTGCCGAGTCGCGCCCCTCTCAGCCCGGCAAAGCGATTCATGTCCTCCTGGCTGATCGTTTTGCGGATCACTGCCTCACTCATCGATCTGCTCCCGTTGCACTCCCGACGCGAGGATGTACGCGTCCACGGTCATCGTGATCGTGTTTACCATGTACGCGTTCCCGTTACCGTCGTCGATGGTGTACTCCATCGTGAGGTACTTGTGGTTCCGCTTCTGGTACTTGTCGGTGACCCGGCAGGAAACGCGGACGTCGGAATCGACCGGGATGGGCCGGATAAGCCGCAGTCGGTGATTCGCGTGCATCCCAACAATCGGCGGCAGGATCTGCGAAAGGAAGAGGCCGTAGTCGGTGCAGGGAAGCGTCGCCGGGACAATCGCGCCACCATAGGGCGAGCCGCCAGAGTGCCAGGGGTGTTCGACGCCCGTGACCGATTCGAAGTCTCGGACGGCCTCCGGGCTCACCCGGTAAGTAATCGGCGGGAACTCTTGCCCAACCTCAATATCCGCCCAGGTGCGTGTTGCTTCCATCTGTCCTCGCTTACTTCCGCCGGGGGTTCGGTGCCATCAGTCCCGGGTACCCTTCACGGCCGAATGCCACGATAGCGCTTTGGCTGCAAGTCCTGCGACATCGAGCGGACCGCGACCTCGAGGAAGCGGATGATTAGCTGGCGGGTGTCACGGGGGTCGATGATGTCCTCAACCCCAAACGCTTCGGCCGTCACAAACGGTGACCGGAACCGCAGGAGCCGTTCCTCGATCTCCTTGCGCCGCGCGTCCGGGTCGGGAGCGCTTTCGATCTCGCGCCGGTAGGCGGCATCGACTCCGCCTTCGATGGGGAGCGACCCCCATTCGCCGGACGGCCAGGCGAGGCGGAGGTTCATCTTCGACCCATTGCCGGTCGCCGCCCCACCGAGGCCGTAACACTTCCGGATGACGATGGCGACCTGCGGGACCGTGGCCGTGTAGGCCATCCAGAAGGCCCTGACGCCTCGCCGCAACGCACCCGTCCGCTCGGCCTGGGGGCCCACCATTACCCCGGGCACATCGACGAAGTTGATGATCGGGATGCGGAACGAATCGCACATCTCGATGAAGTGGGTCTGTTTGTCGGCGGTTGGGCCGTCGATCGCGCCGCCATTGAACTTCGGGTCGTTGGCGTTGATGCCGACGACGTGGCCGTTCATCCGGGCGAAGCCCACAACGGCGGCCCGGCCGTATTTCGGCTGAATCTCAAAGAACTCACCGTCATCGACGACGAGGCGGACCAGCTTTCGCATGTCGTAGGGACGCGTGCGCTTGTTGGGGACGATCGAGAGCAGCTCTTCCTCGCGCCGATCGGGCCGATCCGTTGGCTGCTGATAGGGCGGCAGCTCCCACATGTTGGATGGGAGGTAGGCGACCAGCTTGCGGATCTGCTCGAAACACTCGTCTTCGTTCGCCGCATCGTTATGCGCCACCCCGCTCTGGTCGACGTGGATCGCGGCGCCGCCGAGGTCCTCCTTGCTGATCTCGAGGCCGATTGCGCGCTTGACCACCGGCGGCCCCGCGGCGAACAACTGCCCCTGGCCGCGGACCATGCAGAGCCAATGGGAGAGCATGGCATCGACCGCCGGAGCGCCGGCGGCAGGCCCCACGATCGCCCCGAGCACCGGCACCTCCGACAGGAGGCGGATCGGGATCGACCAGTCCGACGAATTGGCGAGGTAGGTGTGGCCCAGGGACTCCACGGTCTGTACGTCGGCGCCCACCCCCTCGATGAAGCGGATAAGCGGGACCTGGTATTCCATCGCCATCTTCTCGAGGAAGCGCTGCTTTCCCCGGGTCCCGCCCGTTCCCCGGACCGTACGGTCCTCTCCGCCCACGGCTACGGGGCGGCCACCGACGTTCGCCAGGCCCATCACATAGGCGGCTGGACCAAAGTCGATCATCTTGCCGTCTTCGTAAGTGGCTCTCCCGGCGAGGCTGCCCACTTCCTGGAAGGAACCGGGATCGACGAGCCGGTCGATCCGTTCACGGATGGTGTACTTGCCCTCCTCGTGGTGTTTCGCCACCCGCTCCTCGCCGCCCATGAGCAGGGCGAGTTCCTTGCGGCGGCGGATTTCATCAGCAGCGTCTTCCCAGCCCACAGCTCTCCCCGTTCCCTGGGTCATCCCAGTCGAAGCGTCATTCGCGGAATGCAATTCGATCGCCCCTCCGGCGACGCCTCGTTCGCCAATGGGCCGTTGTTCGAGCCCGCACAGTATGCTCCGGCCCCGGTGGTCGTGCTACACGGCCGACCGGTCCCCGCCGGACCGCCTGTGGCGCGGAGGCCCGAGAAGTCGGCGCTACCACGAGCGAGCGGCGAGGCAAGCCATCGAAACGGGCGGAGTTCCTGCTTAGCGACCACAAGTGCCAAGCATGTACGCAACGCCGTGAACCAGCGCACGGCGCTTGCGAGAGTGCGGCAACCGGTTCAGGATTGGCGAACCAATGGCGCTCAAGAGGATCCTCGTAGCCAACCGCGGCGAAATCGCGATTCGCGTGGCGCGCACGTGCCGGGCAATGGGCGTCGAGGCCGTCGGCCTGTATTCGGATGATGACGCGCAGTCGCTCCATCTCGATCACATGGTCAGGAGCGTACACCTGCCCGGTTCAACGCCGGCCGACACCTACCTCAACCAGGCTCTCGTGCTCGCCGCCGCGCAAAGCATGGGCGCCGACGCTGTGCACCCCGGCTACGGATTCCTTTCAGAGAACGCGTCGTTCATCCGCCGTTGCGAACAGCTCGGACTGATCTTCATCGGCCCGACGGCGGAACACGTGGAGCTGATGGGTGAGAAGCGGCAGGCGCGCGAGGCGTTCGAGAGCACTGGCTTCCCCGTGGTGCCCCACCACCACCTGGTCGATGGCGCGCTGCCGGAAGACACGGTCTATCCGGTCATCATCAAAGCGGTGGCCGGGGGCGGCGGCATCGGCATGACGCTGGTAAATTCCGCCGCGGAGGTAGAGCGCGCGGTCAAGCGCGTCAGTTCCGCCGGCGAAAAATACTTCGGCTCGGGTGAACTCTACGCCGAGCGCTACCTTGACGGCGCGCGCCATGTCGAGGTGCAGATACTCAGCGACGGCAAGCACACGGTGCATCTCGGCGAACGCGACTGCTCCTGGCAACGGCGCTACCAGAAGGTCGTCGAAGAGAGCCCCGCGCCGGGCCTGCCCCCGGGACTGGCGCGTGAGCTGGCCGACCGGGCGGCTGCGGCGGTACACCAGCTCGGCTACACGAGCGTGGGCACCGTCGAATGCCTGGTGAAGGGCGACGAGTACTTCTTCCTCGAAATGAATACCCGCATCCAGGTAGAGCACGCGGTCACGGAGATGGTGACAGGAGCGGACCTCGTGCGCGCGCAGATCCTGCTCGCCGATGGCGCGCCGGTCGAGTCGCTGGACCTGGGCGCGCCGGCCAACGGACACGCGATCGAGTTCCGCATCTATGCGGAGGACCCGCGGACGTTCCTGCCCAGCCCGGGCACTATCAGCAGCATCTCGCTCCCATCGGGGGCGGGCATTCGCTGCGACACGGGCGCGCGCAACGGGACGGTGCTCTCGATGTACCACGACCCGCTGATCGCCAAGCTCATTGTGCACGGAGCTGATCGCCCGGCGGCCATTGACCTGGCGCGGCGAGCATTGGCCGAAGTGCGGATCGACGGCGTGAAGTGCAACGTCGAGGCACTACGCAAGATCGTGGAGGCGCCTGCGTTCCTCGACGGGGCATACCATACTGGCTCGCTCGCCGCGCTCATGAAAGGTGGTGGCTGAGGTACGACGACAAGGAGCCGGGTTCGTCTTCGAACTCCTCGACGAACGTACCGTGCCGCAGCTCGCCGGGCAGACTGAGTTGGCCAGGAGCCAGCCGCTCCTGTCAGCGGGCGATGCCCCGCTCGATCATGCGGTCGATTTCGGGGTCTGCGTACCCCAGTAGGTCCCGCAGGACACTCCGTGTGTGCTCTCCAAGCAGCGGTTCGGCGGATTGAGGGGCGCGTCCAAATGCGCGGGACGCGAAGACCCCAGTGGGCACCGGCACCGACCCAGCCCTGGCGTCCAGTACCTCCTGGACGAGCCCCGCTGCCCAGCTCTCTTCCGACTTCACGACCGCTGCTATGCTCCGAACGGGCACGGCGCTCAGTCCCTCGGCGCTGAGCGCGGCGATGGTTGCGCGGGCGTCTCGGGCCCGGCAATACGCCGTGAGGCGTTCGTAGATGGCAGACGCATGCGCTCGTCGTGCAAGTGGGGTGAGCGCGGCGAACTCTGGCAGACCGATGACGCCACACAGCCCCCGCCAGGCGCCGTCGGTCAGCGCCGCGATGTAGATGTGCCCGTCGGTGCAAGAAAAGGTGCCGCTTGCGACGCGGACATGGTCGCCGCCGTGGCCGTGGTATTCGCGCCCGGTCGCGGCGCCGTCACCGGCGAGTAGCATCTCCGGCAACTCTGGAGCGTTGCAGGTGAGCAGCGCTTCGAGGATCGCGAGGTCGACATAGGCGCCCCGCCCCGTGCGCTTCGCCCGCACCAGGGCTGCTCCAATCGCAGCGACGCCATGGATCGCGGCGTTCGTGTCCCCGTATGAGCAGCGTTCCGGGGTGGCAACGCTGTTCGAAGGGTCGGGTGCGGTCAGGCCGCTGAGCGCCGTAGTACTGAGGACCTCGCCGGTGAGGTGGTGGTGCGGGCCGGTCTGACCCCAGCCCGAGATTGAGAGGTAGACCACGTCGGGCCGCACCGCCTGGATCGACGTGTAGTCGATCCCGAGCCGTTGCACGACACCGGGCCGGAAGTTCTCGACCACGATCTGCGACTGCCGCGCGAGCTGCATCACGATCGCGTGGCCGTCGGCCGTCCCGAGGTCGATTGCGACGCTGCGCTTCCCGAGGTTCTGTTGCTTGAAGTACCCGGACTGGCCATCGGCGAAGTTGTAGGGGAGGGCCCGGGTGGCGTCGCCCTGGCCAATCTGCTCGATCTTGATCACGTCCGCCCCTGCCTGGGCAAGGGCGCGGGTGCAGTGGGGGCCAGCGAGCACAGCCGTGAAGTCGAGCACGCGGATTCCCTTGAGCCAGCTAGCGAAGTTCAACGACGACTGCATCGTCTGCCTCCGAAACGCTAAAACGCAGACTGGGAGGCCCCTGGAGCAGATCGATCGCTGTCGCCGGGTCGAGATACGGCAGCGCGTCCCGCGCCCCGTCAATCACATAGCAGGAGCCCATTGCCCGCGGGTGCCCAACGTCCGTCCCGACCAGCCCCCGCGCCAGCAGCTGCTCGTCGCGCAGCGTTTCGTCGAAGCCGAGGACCGGTGCGGAGGGGATCAGCCCGGCGCGCATCCGCGCCACGGCAACGTCCCTCGTAACGGAAGCACACCACGTCATGAGGATCTCCCGGATCTCCCCCGGGTGGGCGTAGCGGCTCGCGGTATCGGTGAAACGGGCGTCGCTGGCCATGTCCGGCCGCTCCATGACCTCGCACATCCGGGTCCAGACATCCTTGCCCCAGAGGTTGATCGCGACCATGCCACCGTCGCTGCACACGTATGGCGGAGGCGCCGCGGTCGCCGTCATCATGTCGGGCAGTCCGCCACCGAACTTCCCCTGGAGCAGCAGGTTCTGCGCGGCGATTTCGATCATGCTCAGCGCAGCTTCGTAGACACCGACCTGGACGCGGATCGGTTCGCTATTGCCGAGCTCCCGCGCAGTGAGGGCGAGCGTCGCGGTGGCGGCGGCATGCGCCCCGGCGTTCACCTGGGCGATATCCATGCGCAGGCCGCCGGGCGGCACATTGCCGGCGAACGGGTCCCGCAGTCCGGCCGCCACCCCCGCCGATTCATCCGCGTGCACGGCGAACCCGGCCGGGCCATCGACTGCCGGGACAATCTGGACCAGGGCCGCGGATGCCGGGCAGGCGGCGGCGGCGCGTTCGCCCAGGAGATCCGGGCCGGCGATCACGAGGTCCGCCGGGGCAAGGAGGGCGGTGAGCGTCCCGGCGTCGCTGGCATGCAGGACGACCCGGACCTTGGCACCGTTGAGGTGGCACCAGGTGCTGGATGCGCGCGGATGGGTTGCACACGCGGCGCCGTAGCTGCGGACCCAATCGGGGGTTTCGCGCGATTCGACCTTTATGACGGTGGCGCCAAGCGAGCGAAGTACGCGGCCGCAGTAGGCGGTTGCGATGCCGCTTCCGGATTCAACGACGAGAATGCCTTCGAGCAGCATTTGGCTCAGTCCCTGCCCGCAGTGGACGTGGTCTGATCGAAACCGCGCCAAGACGGAGGGCCTGCGAATGGGCTGATCACACGATGCCTCTTGCTTGCCCTCAGTCGGTGGTTACCGTAAACGTGGCTTGACTCGACTATACGAGTGCGCGCTGCGACGTCAATCTACCGTTAGGCGTGCAGGCTCGGGCCGCGAGCGCGCGGCGGGACCGGGTAGGCGCGAGACGCGCCTGCCAGGCGCGCCTGCCATAGGGAGTGATGACGTGACCGAAGTGAACACAAGTTCCCGGCTCGAACAGGAGCGCCAGTTCAGTCTGAAGACGGGTAACCCGGACCGGCGGGCGCGCGAGCGCGTTGAGTCGCTGCTGGATCCCGGGTCGTTCCTCGAGGTTGGCCTGCTGGCCCGGGACGTCAGCCATAACCGTGGTGACAAGAGCCCTTCGGACGCCATGATCGCGGGCTACGGGACGATCTCCGGGCACCGTGTTGGCATTCTCTCGCTGGACGGCGCGGTGCTCGCGGGCAGTGGTGGCAAAGCCGCCGGTGCCAAGGAGGATCGCATCATCGACGAGGCGTACCGGTGCGGGTTTCCCGTGATCTCCCTCGGCGAAGGCGGCGGTGGCCGCATTCCCGACATGATGGGTTCCACGCTGGGTACCTCGGGTGCCATCGGTAAGACCGGATTGCTCACGCGGCTCGCGAGCCGCCAGCGGCCGTTCCAGCTCATCGCCTGCTGCATGGGCGAGATGTACGGCGCGCCGTCGTTCAAGGTGGGCCTGGCGGATTGGCCACTCATGGTGCGGGGCGCGTCGCTTGGCATCTCCGGCCCGCCGGTGCTCCGCGCGGCGCTCGGCGAAGAGGTGACGGGCGAGGAACTCGGCGGCTCGGCGGTCCACGAAGCGAACGGCCAGGTCGCACGCGTCGAAGCCACCGAGGAGGACCTCTTCGACACGATCCGCGCGATCCTCGACTTCACCCTCGTCCCGCACAAGCCGACCACCGACCCGACCGACCGGCCGACGCCCGAGCTCGAGACGCTCATCCCCGCAGCCGCGAACCGCGCCTACGACATGCGGCGGGTCGTGAAGACCCTGCTCGATTCCGACTGTCCCCCGCTCTACTTCTGGGAAGGGTACGGCCAGAGCGCGATCGGTTGCCTCGGCCGCCTGGGCGGACGGGCCGTCGGGGTGTTCGCCAGCCAGCCGTTGGTGCGCGGCGGCGTGCTCGACGTCGAGTCGTCGCGCAAGGGGACGATGTTCACGGCACGCTGCCAGCGCGCCGGCATCCCGATCATCTATCTTCACGACGTCCCCGGCTTCCTTGTGGGACGGCACGCCGAACGCGAGGGAATTCTCGGCGCGGCGATGGCCTATCTCGAAGAGATGGCATCGGCAACGGTCCCGAAGATCTCGCTCGTCCTGCGCAAGTCGTACGGGATGGCGTACTTCGCCATGGGCGGCCAGTTCGCTGCGTCGAACTACATCGCGGCCTTGCCCAGCGCGCGGATCGCGTTCATGGGTCCGGAGCCGGGCATCAACCTCGTCTACGCCAAAAAACTCGCCCAACTCGATGTCGAAGCGCGTGACGCGCAGGTTGCCACGCTCATGGCGGAGTGGGGCGAACGCGCCGAACCGTGGGAAGCCGCCTTCGACGCATCGATCGACGACGTGATCTTCCCGAGCGAAGCGCGGCGGACGCTGTGTGCGGCCCTCGCCGCCCTCGCAACGTAGCAGTCCCTCCGTCTGACAGGCGCGCTACCGCAGTGGTCAGCGCTCGGCACAGATAGTACCCGCCTAGCCGCGCCGTCTTCGCACCGGGTCCAGCCAGTCCTGGAGCCCTTCGCCGCACAGGTTCAGACAGAGGACGATGATGAAGATCGTCGCCGCGGGGAAGAATGGCAGCCACCAGGCCACGCCGATGAACGCACGCCCGTCGGAGAGCATGATCCCGAGTGAGGACCCCGGCGACTGCACGCCGAATCCGAGGAAGCTAATTGCCGCCTCGGCGACAACGGCGCCGCCAAACTGAAGGATGGAGAGCACAACGAGCGAATTCGCGATGTTCGGAAAGGTGTGCCGCGCGGCAATCCGGATGGGGCTGCAGCCCATGGAGCGGGCGGCCAGGATGTATGGCTGACTGTTGACCACCTTCACCTCCGCCCGGGACATGCGGGCATAGGTCACCCAGCCCACGGCGCCGAGCGCGATGATCGTGGTGCGCACGCCCGGGTCGAGGACGAAGGCCAGCACCATTACCACGAGGATCCCGGGGACGGACATCATCGAATCGACGATGCGCATAATGACGAACTCGACGATGGAGCCGGCGTAGCCGGAAGTGAGTCCAAGCAGGATGCCGACGCAGGCGCTCAGGATGACCGCCGAGCTGCCGACGAGGAGCGATGTCCGGATGCCGAACAGCAGCCGGCTGAGGATGTCGCGGCCGATCTGGTCGGTCCCGAAGATGTACTCGCCTCCCACCCACTGCGGGGCGGTCATGCCGTCGAGTACCGAGGCGTGGGATGGGTCGTGGGGAGAGAGCACGTTCGCGAACGCCGCCGCCAGGATGGCGATGCCGAGGATTGCCAGTGAAACCAGCGTGCGTTTCCGCAACCGCAAGATCGCATTGCGCCGCTTCGGCCGTTCCGAGATGTCGCGCGCCAGCGCCGCGGCAGGACTGAGGGCGTCGCTCCTGTCCACGCTCAACCCCTGCTGCCCGCGCGGTAGCGGGGATCGACGGCGAGATACGCTAGATCCGTGAGGAAGTTCGTGGTCACCACCAGCGCCGTGATCACGACGACGCCGCTCTGTACCACGGCGAAGTCACGAGACGAGATCGCCTCTGCCATCAGCCTGCCGACACCGGGCCACGCGAATATCGTCTCGACGATGACCGAGCCGCCGATGAACGCGGACCACTGGATACCGAGGATGGTCAGAATTGGGATCATCGAACTCCGGAGGGCGTGACGGCGCAGCACGATCTGCGACGAGAGGCCCTTCGCTCGGGCCGTGCGGATGTAGTCCTGGTTCAGCGTGTCGGCCACGGCAGAGCGAACGATCCTCGTAAGTGATGCGATCGGGAATGCCGCCAGCGTGACAGCCGGGAGGATGTAGCTCTTCGGCCCGCTCATCCCGCCGACCGGAAGCCAGCGCAACTCGACCGCGATGAACCAGACAAGGAGGACGGCGAGGACGAAGTTCGGCAGCGCCATGCCCACCGTTGTGAGCACGCCGACGCCCGAGTCTGTAACGGTCCCCCGTTTCGCCGCCGCTATGGTGCCAAGTGGGATGGCGACCGAGAGCGAAATGACGAAAGCCACGCCTGCGAGCTTCAGGGTCGCGGGGAGGCGCTGCATCACGAGCCCGAAGCCGGACTCCTTCCATCGGAACGACTCTCCGAAGTCACCACGGACGCCGTTCTTCAGGAAGATGAAGTACTGCTCCGGGAGCGGCTTATCGACACCGAGCTCCTTCTCGAGCGAGGCCTTCTGTTCGGGTGTGTAGTCGAAGGGAAGGAGCTGCGACACCGGGTCACCGGTGAGGCGGATGACGATGAAGACGCTGCTCACGACGACAATGATGGTGAGCAGAGCGCCAGCGGCGCGGTAGGCGAAGAGCGATGTCATCGCCGCGCCCCCAGGGGCGATGATGTGCGGGCGGAAGAAGTAGCGAACATCATGCTCATTGCCAGGAGTGCGAACGGCACGGACGCCGGAGGAAAGAAGGGCAGACGGGGAACGCCGCCTGCCCCTGACGTCATGCGGGGAAGAGGTCCATGATGCGAAGCACGTTGTAGCTCGCGCGGTGCTTCCAATCCGCCGCGACCGACGACTTGATGCCGATGGCGTCGTCGATCAGCACCATCCAGAGACCGGCGGCGTCCTCGTAGAGGATCTCGCACGCCTGCTTGATGTAGGTGTTGCGCTCCTCCGGGTTCGCGGTCGCACGGTTCTTGCCCAGCAGTTCATCGACCTTCGGGTTGGCGTACCACGACGTCGCGCCGGTGCTGAGCCACTTGCCTTCCATCAGCGTGATGTTCAGGCCGCTGGCTGAGCCCGCCCAGCTGAACGACATGCCTTCGTCCGGGTATGGCGGACGATCGGCGTAAAGCCGGTTCAGCCAGTTTTGAAACTCCTCGTTGATTTCGTTGACGGTGACGCCAACATCGCGGAGGTTGCTCGCCACGGCGGCGCCGAGCGGCTGGAGGCCGGGCAGCCGGGACCCCGCGAGCATGTACTGGTTGATTGCCATCCCGTTGGCGCCGGCGGCGCTGAGCAGGTCCTTCGCCTTCTTCGCGTCGTATTCGTACTTCTTGCCAATGTGGAACGGCTGCGTCGGCACTGTTACCGAGAACGGCGTCGCGAGCCCGGAGAAGACCTTCTTTGCGATGTTGTCCCGGTCGACGGCGTAGTTGAGGGCCTGGCGGACGCGCTTGTCCTTGAGAAGCGTCCGTGTCGGGCCCGGGGCGAGGCCGGCGACATCGTCGCGAAGCGGGAAAGCGAAATACGTGTCGTTGCTGCCTGCCTGCTGGATCACTTTGACGCCGGAGAGCGTCTTCGAGCGCGCGAACTGCTCGGGCGGGATGGCGATGATGACGTCCTTCTCACCGACTTCGAGCATCTGTACGCGGGCGGTGGCGTCCGGTACCAGGGCAAGGTCAGCGTTCTTGAATCCGGCCACCTTCCCGGCGAAGTGCGTATCGAAGCGCTCGAACACGGCGCCCGTTCCGACCGTACGCGACTTCAGTTTGTAGGGGCCGGTGCCAATGGGCGCACTCAGGAACCCATCCTTACCGACCCGCTCCGAGTACGCTTTCGGGACGATGTAGAGACCGCCGAAGCCCGTCCCGACGAACAGGTAGTCCGGCTTCTTCATGTTGAAGACGATCGTATTGGGATCGACGACAGCGGTCGTGTCCACCGCCGCGAACGACACCTTCGACGCCTTGAAGTCCTTGCTCAGAACCCGCTCGAGGGAGAACTTCACATCGTCCGCGGTGAATGCATCGCCGTTGTGGAAGGTCACGCCCTTGCGGAGCTTGACCGTGATCTTCATGCCATCCGGCGACACGTCGTACGATTCGGCCAGTGACGGTGTCACGCCACCCTTTTCGTCCACGTGCGCGAGCGCGTTATAGAGCGCCGTCAGATAGAGCTGGTCCGTGCCGGCGGTCGATTCGTGCGGGTCGACAGTCGTCGGTTCCGCAGGGAAGGCGATCCGGACGCGGTCGCCGTCCTTGACTGCCTGTGTCGCTGGGGATGCGGCCGGAGCGGTGCCCGTGGCGGCGGCTGTCCCGGCACCCGTGGCCGTAGCGGTGGAAGCGCCGGTGTCGTCATCGTCGCCGCAGCCCACGGTCGCGACGGCGGCAAGGCCTGCGCCGGTCGTGAGCGCCCCTCCGAGCCAACGCCGCCGTGTGACCCGCCTGCGGAGCCAGTAGTTGTCTTCCCTGTTCATGCTTAATCCTCTCGCCGGGGCGCTTCGCTCCGACCGCACGCTAGCTATAGAGCGCTCGCTCGTCAAGCGAAGTCGATGTCTATACGAACGGGAATTCGGCATAGATGGGTCTTCGCGTTGTGATTGACGCAGGGTGGTGCGCGCGTAGACTCATCCCCAATCGGGCGCTCGGTCGCGGCCTGAGATTGGTCCGCCAGTGGTGCAAGGGGGACGGGTGATGGTGGTCTCGACCGGCACAGGCGGCTGGACCGGTCTTAGCCTGCTCAGCGGGATCTCCGTCGTCGAGGTAGCCCACCCGCTTACGGAATATGCCGGCACCGTCCTCGCCGGCCTCGGAGCGACCGTCTGGCTGGTGGAGACCGCCGATGGGTGCGCGACGCGCGGCCGGCGACCGTGGGCGCCGGGCGCCTCAGCGAGCCGCCGCAGCATCCCCTTCCTTGCTCGCAATCAGGGAAAGAAGAGCGCCGTATTTGACCCTGGGGTCCCGGGGGATGCCAGCGCATTGCGGCGGCTACTTTCCTCCGCTGACATAGTCATCGACCACGAGTCATCTCCATTTGCGGACGCGGCGTCCGCGGCAGGCGTGCCAGTGGTGCGAGTAACCGACCCGGACGCCCTCGGCACCTCGCCGGTTGTAGGGTTCGCCGCCAGTGGAGCGCTTTCGTCGAGCGGCTGGCCGCAACAGCCTCCCTGTAGCGCGCCCTCCTGGCTGGCGCTCGACGCGGTGGGCACCTTCGCCGCCGTCATCGCGACCATCATCGTCCGGACCGCCCGCCGGGGCGGGCCCGTCCCCCACTTGAGCGAGGTGCCATACTCCGAAGCCGCTATCTCCGGCCTGACGAGCTGGACGCGCGCGCTGCACTCGTACCAGATGTCCACCGCCGGCCAGGGCGCCGAGTCCCGGCGGCTTGGCAGCGGGCCGTTCCCGATCTTTCCCTGCACCGACGGCTACGTGCGCGTCATCGCCTCCACACCCCGGCAGTGGCAGGCGTTTCTCAAGCTCCTCGGCGAGCCGGAGACCCTCATGGGTGATGAGTGGCAGTCGTTTCAGTTCCGGAACGAGAACTTCGACGCCCTCTTCTTCATTGCAAGCGAGATCCTCGCGACTGAGTCTGCTGACGCGCTCTTTCACCGCGGACAGCATTACGGACTTCCGATCACGCCCGTGTTCGACATCGCGGCCGTCATGGCGGACGAGCACGTCATCGCCCGCCGGCTCTTCGTAGACGTGCTCGACCCCGATCTCGGCCTGATCCGTGCGCTTCGCGCTCCGCTCCGGACCGCCGACCCGGAGGGCACCGTACTTCTCGACCCCGCCCCGGCGCTCGGGCAACACTCGGCCGAAGCCCGCTCACAGCTCCCACGGCAGCAAACCTCGCGTCCCCCGGCCGGCGATGCGCCGGCGATGGCGCCCCTGAAGGGTCTTCGTGTGCTGAGCTTCGGCGTTGGCGCGGTCGTGCCCGAGGCGAGCTCGCTGCTGGCGCTCCTCGGCGCCGAGGTGATCAAAGTCGAATCGGCGAGCGGGCTCGACTTCTTCCGCTCGCTGGGCCTGGACTCCGGCGGCGGCATCAACGGCACACCCACCTTCAACCAGGCCAACCTCGGCGTGAAGAGCTGCGCCATCGATATGGCCAGCGAGGCGGGACGGGAAGTGGCCAGGAAGCTGATCGCGCAGTCGGACGTGATCATGGAGAACATGCGCGGCACCGTGATGCGCAAGTGGGGCCTCGACTACGCGTCGGTCCGGGCGCTGAAGCCGGACATCATTTATATGAGCGCGCAGGGCCTCGGTGATGGGCCGTACGGTGATTGCACGACATACGGCCCGCATCTCCAGGGGTTCGCCGGGATGACCACGGTCTGGTCGCAACCCGGCGACCCCTATCCGGTGGGATCGACGCTCGCCTACCCGGACCAGCTCGCCGGGCGCCAGGCCCTCGCCGCGATCATGGCGGCACTCATCCGGAGGGACCGCGATGGCCTCGGCAGTTACCTCGATTGCACCCAATTTGAAGTGGCCGCCTGGGCAATCGCAGACAAGTTCCTCCAGCAGCAACTCCTTCCCTGCACCGTCGAGGGGATGGGCAACCGTAGTCTCGACTTCGCTCCACACGGCTGCTACCCATGTGCCGGCGACGACCGGTGGGTCGCGCTTGCCGTTGAAGACGACGCTCAGTGGTCGCGGTTCGCCGCCGCGGCCGGGCGCGGATGGGCGGGCGACCCGCGGTTCGTGAGGATGGAATCGCGCCTCGAGCACCACGTCGAGCTCGATCGGCTGGTGGCCGATTGGACTCGCACGATGAACCCGGACGACATTGAGCGTCTGCTCCGGCGGCACGGTGTGCCCGTCTCGCGCCTGCTCAACGGCCAGACCCAGGCTGAGCACAAGACGATGCATGCCAGCGGGTTCTACGCCGCCATCTCCCACCCGGCCGTCGGGGTGCGTTGGTACAGCGGTCTGCCCTTCCGGCTCGACGGGGAACGGCCGATCGCCCGCAGGGCGCCACTGCTCGGCGAACACTCAGAGCGGGTGTTCTTCGACATCCTGGGACTCGACCCCCTCGAGGTGAGCCGTCTCACGGCGATGGGCGCCATCGGATCGTGAGGCGCCATCCCGTACCGACGAAACACGTGCGCGCTGCACCCCCGGTGGGATGTCGCTGGCGGCAAGGAGAATCGATGTGAGTTGGCAACCCGAGGTGCTCGAAATCGAGCGGCGCCGGGCGCGTGCGTTTGCGATGGGCGGCGAAGAGAAGGTGGCGCGCCACCATTCCATGGGGAAACTCACCATCCGTGAGCGGATCGCCGAGCTCACCGACCCCGGTTCATTCATGGAGCTTGGCGTTGCCGCCGGCTCCTACCTGGACCAAAGCGACGAGTCATTCACCCCGGACGCCTACATCTGCGGGCTCGCCACTATCGATGGCCGGCAGGTCGTGGTCGGTGGTGAGGACTTCACGATCAAAGGCGGCACCGAAGGTTCCAAGAAGCCCCACCTCGTCGAGAAGCTCGCCGGCGAGTACCAGATCCCGCTGGTGCTGCTGCACGATGGCGCCGGGTTCAATATCGGGACGCTGCTCAACACCCGAGGCGTTTCGATGCCCACGGGCCTCGACTGGACACCACTGATCGACCTGCTCGGGACGGTGCCGGTGGTCGCCGGCATCATGGGTTCGGTCGCCGGCGGGCCCGCCGGCCGCGCGATGCTCTCCCACTGGTCCGTCATGGTGAAGGACACCAGCGAGCTCTTCGCGGGCGGGCCTCCAGTCGTGAAACGCGCGATCGGCCTCGACGTCAAGAAGCACGACCTCGGCGGCTCCCAGATCCACACCCGTCTCAGCGGGGCCGTCGCGAACGAAGCCGAAGATGAGCACCACTGCATCGAGATGATCCGCCAGTTCCTCTCCTATTTTCCGTCGAGCATCTGGCAGCTTCCGCCATACCGGGCGCCAACGGATCTCCCGGACCGCCGCGAAGAAGAGCTCCTCACGATCATCCCCCGCAACCGCAAGCGCGGCTACGACATGCGGAAGCTCGTCCGCCTGGTCATCGACGATGGCGAGCTCTTCGAGATCCATCCGAACTGGGCGGGCTCACTGATCACCGGCCTGGCCCGCATGAACGGGCACGTTGTCGGCATCCTCGCCAACAACCCCATGGTCCGCGCCGGGGCGATGACCGTGGAAGCGGCCGATAAGCAAATTCACTTCATGGAACTCTGCGACCAGTTCGGCATCCCGCTCGTCTACTTCGTCGATGTCCCCGGGCTCATGGTGGGCCCGGAGGCGGAGTCGACCGGCCTGATCCGCAAAGGCATGACCGCCCTCTGGATGCTCAGCAAGCTCACCGTCCCGCTCTTTAACGTGAACGTTCGCCGCTGTTACGGCTTCGGCGGCACGATCACTCGCCGCCAGGGCCACACCATCGGATTCGCGTGGCCCTCGGCGGAGTTCGGTGGCATCCCCATCGAAGGCGGCGTCGATGCCGCCTTCCGGCGGATCATCGAGGAAGCCCCGGACCCCGAAGCCAAGCGCGCCGAGATCGGGGCTAAGCTCCAGCGCCTCATCTCTCCATTCCCCGCGGCCGAAGCCCTCGGCATCGAAGACATCATCGACCCGCGCGACACCCGGCCCCGGCTCATCCGCGCTATCGAAGCAGCCGTCCCGGGGATGGGACGCCACCTCGGTCCACGGCCCAAAACGGGCGTCCGTCCCTGAGGTGGGCCGGAGGCCGGCCACGGCCTCCTCCACCTGCTCCCCTATCAGTAGTCGCGGCCGAGTGCCACCTGGAGCGCCCGGATCAGCGTCCAGCGCGTGTCACGCGGGTCGATGACGTCATCGACGTATGCGGCGCCGGCGGCGCCCCACGGCCGTCCACCCTCCTCCCAGGTGGTGATCAACTCCTGGTACCGCTGGTCCAGCTCGGCGGGGGAGAGTCCTTCCTTCTCCAACTGTCCGCCGTAGGCCACGCGGACTCCGGCGTCCGGCGCCATGAACCCGATGCGGGCAGACGGCCAGGCGAAGGTGAACGTGTTGGGCGCATACGAACCGGACATGGCGAGGTAGGCCAACCCGTACGACTTGCGCACGATGACCGCCAGCCGCGGCACTTTGCAGGCTGCGAGCGCGCCGGTGAGGTCCATGATCTTCGCGATGACGCCCTGCGCTTCCTGCTGCTTTCCGATGAGCACGCCCGGCACGTCGTGAAAGAACAGCAGCGGGATGTTGAAGGTGTCGCACAGCTGGATGAACTTCGTCATCTTGACCGCCCCGTCGCCGCTGATGACGCCCGCCATGTACATCGAGTTGTTCGCGATCACGCCCACTGAGTGGCCGTCGAGCCGGGCGAAACCACAGACCGTGGCCTTCGCGAACTCCGGCTTGATGGGCATGAAGTGGCCGTCATCGACGACGCTGCGGATGACTTTGAGCATGTCGAAAGCGCGGTTAATCTTGGGCGGCACGATCGTCGCGAGCGCTTCGTCCCGACGCTGGGGCGAATCGTTCGTCGGCTTCAGCGGTGGCCGATCGGAGGCGCGGGACGGGAGGAATCCGACCATCTCCCGGACGGCGGCCAGCGCGGCGTCCTCATCAGCGGTCACCATGTCGACCTGGCCGGTCACTTTGGCGTGCAGCTCGGGGCCGCCGAGTTCCTCGTCGGTCACCGTCTCGCTGATTGCCACCTGGACCAGCCGGGGGCTCGAGATGGACATGCTCGACCCCTCAGTCATTACCACCCAGTCAGAGGTCCCTGCACGGAACGAGGACCCGCCGTAGCTGTTGCCGAGAATCGCCGTTAGGAGCGGGATCCGTTGCTCGGGCGGCAGGTGGCGCCCGCCGGCCAGCGCCGACCCTGTGCCCGCGCCGATCCTGGCAATCGTCCACCCCATGAGGTTCTGGATGCGGCCACCTCCGCCCTCCCCAAGCTCGATATGCGGGTACCCCTTCTCGTGGCAGAAGCTCATGACCCTGCTGTTCTTCCGGCTCGCCACTTCGCTCCCATCGGAGCCGCCGAGCACCGTCACATCCGTCGCGGATACGCCGACAATCCGGTTATCGATCCGGCCAAAGCCGCAGATAATGCCGTCGCCCGGGGTACGGTCGGCCCACTCGGGCTCGGTCGCGTGGGTGAGCATGCCCGTTTCGAAGAAGGTCCCCGGGTCGAGCAGCTTTTCGATCCGTTCGCGCGCCGTCAGCCGCGAGCGGCTGTGTTGCCGGGCGATTCGTTCCGGTCCGCCCATCGCCATCGCCCAGGCACGCATCCGCGCGAGCTCCTGCAAATCGTCGCTCATTTGAGCACTCCCATCGGTTCAGAGTCGGCTGACGGGTTGGGCGCACACGCAGCCATCGGCGTCGGGGCCCGCTGCCTGGTCGAAATCCTACGCGCGTCGCGTGGTACGGCCACGCATCCGGGCATCTGTCCCAACGGGCCAAGAGGCGCGTTAGAAAGGGAGAGCTGTCGCGGCGTAGGATGGGGTCTGCGGGCCGTCGGTCTGCAAGCGGAGGATGTGAGAAATGACCAGCACGTCGCAGGCGAACCTGGATGTCGCCAAGAGGTTCTTCGAGGCGGGCGCCGGCGGCGACGTCGATGCCCTGCGCGCCTGTTACGCCGCGGAAGCGAAGATCTGGCACAACGTGGACGGCAAGGAACAGACTGTTGACGAGAACCTCCGGATTTCCGGGTGGGTCCGGAAGAACGTTGCCGGCTACCGCTATGAGAATGTCCAGCGGCAAGCGACCGAAAGCGGCTTTCTCCAGCAGCATGTGATCCGCGGGACAAGCCGGAATGGCACCGAGCTGGCGATCGCTTCCTGCCTCGTGGCGCGCGTCGCGGACGGTAAGATCACCCGCCTCGATGAGTACATCGATTCGGCCGCCACCAGCGCGCTTTTCGCATGAGTGCGGGACTCGGGTAGTCGCGGTCCGACCTTAGCTGGCATGCTGGGCCAGCAGTCTCGCCCCAGGATTAGCGGCCACGGAGGCGTGGATCGAACACGTCGCGCACGTGGTCGCCGATCATGTTCACCGAGAGCACGAGCACGAAGATCGCGGCGCCCGGCGGGATACTCGCGAACCAGTGCTCCTCAAGGAAGCTCGATGCCTGGCGCAGCATGATCCCCCAGCTCGGGTTCGGCGGCTGGCTGCCGAGGCCGAGGTAAGCGAGGCTCGCTTCCGCGATGACAGCGATCCCGATGCCGAGCGACGCCTGAACGAGTATCGGCGCGAGCGAGTTCGGCACGATGTGCCGGAGGACCACTCGCGTCGGCCCGGCCCCGAGCGCGCGAGCGGCAAGGGCGTAGTCCATCTCCTTGATGACGAGCGCCGAGCCGCGCGCCAGCCGCGCATACGTCGGCATGAAGACGATGCCGATCGCGATCATCGCGTTCCGAATGCCCGGGCCGAGGCCCGCGATCACAGCCATGGCGAGCAGGATCGGCGGAAAGGCGAGAAGCGCGTCCATCACCCGCATGAGGAGCGTGTCGACCCAGCGGCCGGTATAGCCCGCCGCAAGCCCGATCGGCACGCCCAGGAGGATCGCGATACCCACCGAGATAAGGCCCACCTGGGCAGCGATCCTGCTCCCGTAGATGAGGCGGCTAAGCACGTCCCGGCCCAGGTCGTCCGTCCCAAGCAGGTGGTCCTTCGACGGGGGCCCGAACTGGAAGAAAAGGTCCTGCTCGGCCGGGTCGTGCGGCGCAAGAAGCGGCGCCGCTACGGCGCAAAGCACCACCGTGGCGACGACGAGCAGGGCGACGTAAACGGGGATGGTCCGCCGGTGGAGGCGTCCGGCGCGCCGGCGCCGGCGCAAGTCCTCGCCGATTGGCAGCACCGTGGCCTGCGCTTCGCCGGTGCTCATCGCAGTTTCACGCGCGGGTCGATCAGTCCATACCCGAGGTCGACCGCGAGGTTGATGAACACGGTCACCGTCGCCACAAGCAGGACGACGCCCTGGACCACGACCAGCTCGCGGAAGAGGATCGAATCGACCGCGAGCCGCCCAAGCCCGGGAAGAGCGAACACTACCTCTATGATGATCGATCCGCTCAGGAGCTGGCCGACGACTATCCCGAGGACCGTCAGCACCGGGATCAGCGAGTTCCGGACGACGTGCCGGATGACGACGGTCGACTCCTTCAGTCCTTTCGCCCGCGCGGTCCGAACGTAATCGTTGTTCATCGCATCGACCACGCTCGATCGCACCATCCGCGTCAGGATCGCGCTCGCGGGCAGTGCCAGGGAAACCGCCGGAAGCACCAGCGACCGGACGCTGTCGATCGGCTTCTCGCCTAACGGCACGAACCCGAACGATTGGAACCAGTGCAGCTTCACGGAGAACACGGTCAGGAGGATCAGCGCCAGCCAGAACCCCGGGATTGCAATCCCGGAGGCCGCGAATACCGACGCGAGCCGGTCGAGCAACGAATTTCGGTTCGCGCCGGCCAGTACACCGAGCGGCAGCGCGATCGCGATCGCGAGTGTCGCCGCCATCAGGGTGAGCTGAAACGTCAAGGGCATTCGATCCGTGATCAGGTTCGAGACCGACTCGTTCGACCGGTAGGAACGGCCAAGGTCGCCCCGCACCGCGTTGCCGAGCCAGTCCAGGTATTGCCGGTAGAGCGGCTTGTCCAGTCCGAGCAGATCCCGCGCCTGCTCATAGGCCTGGGGGTCCGCCTCCAGCCCCACCATCGCCCGGGCAGGGTCTCCGGGCACAATCCTGAGCACCAGGAAGATCGTGATCGACATGAAGAACAGGATCGGCACCACCGCGAGCAGCCGCCGGACGATGTACGCGCCCATGTCAGCCTCAGTGCGCCAGGTACGCGACGGCGCCCGAGCGGCACGCCCGTTCGATCGCGTCAGGGTCGTAGCCGAGCTCCCCGAGGATCTCGATCGTGTGCTCGCCAAGTAGCGGCGGCGGGCGGCGGCTTTTTTCCCAGCGCTGGTTCTTCCGCCCCTCCGGGTAGAACGAAGCGGCGCTGTCTACGGTCGCGAACCTCCCGTTCATCGCTTGTTCCATTTCGATCCGCATCCCGGCGTGCTGGACGGCCGGGTCTTCGAACACCTGCCGCATGTCGTACACCGGGCCGCAGAGAAGGTCGGCATCCTGCAGCTTCGAGACGAGCTGGTCCGTGCTGAACTGACGCGTCGCCCCTGAGATCTCTTTCTTCAGCTGCTGACGCTGGTCGAGGCGTGTCTGGATGTCAAGCAGTTCCTCACGCGCCGCCAGTTCGTCGAGGCCGAGAAGAGTGCAGAGCTTCACCCACTCGCCGGCCGCGCCGATCGCGATCCAGCCGTCGTTCGTCGGGAATACGTCGTATGGGAACGTCTGGAACCAGGCGCTGCCGTGCCGTCCGGGCACCTTCCCCGTGTTGAGGAACGATGTCGCCTCGATCGTGCAGGCGGAGAGCGTGCTGCTCAGCAGGCTAACGTCGATCGAGTTGAACCCGTCATGACCGTTGCTCCGGCCGAGCAGCCCCACCAGCACCCCGATGCACGCGTTCAAGCCCGTGAGCACGTCCGAAACGGGCGCTCCGGCGGGCGTTGGTGGTCCATCTTCTTCGCCCGTGAGGCTCGCGAGGCCACTGATCGTCTGGCCTATCAGGTCGAGCGCCTTGCGGTCGCGATACGGCCCCTCCTGCCCGTAACCGGAGATCGCGCAGACGAGTAGCCGCGGGTTCAGCTCCTTCAGCCGTGCTTCGCCAAACCCGAGACGCTCCATCACGCCCGCTCGGAAGTTCTCGACGAGCACGTCCGCACGCTTCACCAGCCGTTCGAGGACCTCCTTGCCGTCCTCCGTCCGGAGATCGACCACGATGCTGCGCTTGTTGCGATTGACCGCGAGGAAATACGTCGAGGCATCGCCAACCCGCGAGAGGCCGGCTACCCGGCCGACGTCACCGGTTGGCGGCTCCACCTTGATCACGTCCGCGCCGAAGTCGCCGAGCATCTGCGTACAGTACGGTCCCGCTACCGCCCGCGAGAGGTCCAGCACATGGATGTTTCGCAGCATCGATCCCGCCTCAGGACTTCATCGAGACGTCGCCCTGGCCAAGGTGCGGCTTACCATCTCCGAAGACATCGAGCACCACCTTGTCCGAATGCACGACGAGCGTCTTGTTGAACGCGACGGCGATGCCGTACGCCTTCTCCATCGCGATCCGGTCCACCTCACGGTAGAGCGCAATCCGCTGCTTGTCGTCGTACTGGGCACGGGCCGCCGCCAGCTTGCTGTCGATGTCCGCGTCCTTCACCTGGGTGCCCGCCTTGCCGTAGGTGCCTTCGCCTCCGAAGAGGAAGCTGAGCGTCTGCCACGCGTCGATCCGGCCGCTGAACCCGGCGATGAAGCTGTCGCCCTTCTGTTCCTGGATGAACTTATTGAAGTAGTCGGGCGCCGGGAGCTGCGTGATCTCGGCCGTGATCCCGATCGCTTTGAGCTGGGCCTGGACCACTTCGCCAACACGGATCGCTTCCGGTGAGTTCTGGACCGTCATGCTGAAGGTGAATCCGGAGGTCAGTCCGCCCGCCGCGAGCGCGTCCTGCGCCTTCTTCGGGTCGTACTGGATCCCCTTGGCCTCCCTGTCGAACTCACCGTTGCCGGGGCCCATGAATGAGGTGCCCGGCGACGAGAGGTCGTTATAGATCCCCTTGCAGATCGCGGCCCGGTCGATCCCGTACGCCACCGCCCGCCGGGCATGCTCATTATTGAAGGGGGGCCGGTTCGAATTGAGGTAGATCATCGGCACTACCGCCACGCCTTCGCGCTCGGCCATGACGAAGCCCTTCTGGTCCTTGAACGACGGATACGAGCGCGCTGGGATGTTCCAGAAAAGGTTGATCTCGCCCGACTTCAGGCCGTTCACGGCCGTGTTCTCGTCCGGCACCGCCAGGAACCGGATCTCGTCGATGTAGGGGAGGTCCTTTTGCCAGTAGCTCGCGTTCCGCACGACGACCACCCGGTTGTCGAGGATTCGTTCCTTGAACGTGAAGGCGCCCGTCCCGACCGGATTGTTGATGATCTCCTTGCCGAATTTTTCGATCGAAGCCGGCGAAATCATCATCCCCGGCCGGTCGCCCCAGATCCGCGCGAGCGGCGCGTAGGGCCCGCTCAGCTTGTAGGTGGCCGTGTATTCGTCGGGGGTCTCGACCGCGGTGATCGGCGCCAGGTCCGTCCGCACGTTGGACGTGATGTCCTTGTTGGTGCCCCACTCCCAGTTGCGCTTCACCGCCGCCGCAGTGAACGGCGTGCCATCGTGGAACGTCACCCCCTTGCGCAGCTTGAAGGTGAACGTCAGGGGGTCCGGCGTCTCCCAGCTCTCGGCCAGTGAGCGGCCCTTCTGCAGCTGAAAGTCTTTGTCGTACGAGATCAGGTTGTCGAACACCGTCCAGAGGAACTGGTGGTCGGTGCCCCCCACGCCCTGCACCGGCTCGAGCCCGCTGAAGTTGCCGGCAATCCGGTGGAGGATCGTCCCGCCCTTCGCCCGGGCGGCGGTTGCGGCCGCGCTCGCCGCGGCTGTGCCACCGGCCGTGGCGGAGCCGCTCGGCGCCGTGGCCGTTGTGTTCCCCTCGTCGTCATCGCCGCAGCCAACGGCGGCCAGGGCCGCCAGGCCGCCGCCCGTCGCGGTCAGCGTCCCCAGGAAGCGTCGCCGCGAGAGCGACGACCCGCGGGTCCAGTAGTTGTCACGCATGTAAAGTCCCTCCATGGCCCGCCGGTTCGCGGCGCCAAGTTCCCCGGGAATCTTGTGCGCGCGGATCGCACCATGTCAAACGAACGTTCGGCCGAATCCAAGCGGTCGTTTGTTTGCACTACCCGCCACACCTAGACTTCTACTCATGCGACTCGCCCGCCGCGTGCCCGTCTCACCCTCCCGCGAAGACCAGATCCTCGCCGCCGCCCTCGAGCTCTTCTTCACCCGCGGATACCACGCATGCTCACTCCGCGATCTCGCCGGCGTCCTCGAAATGAACGTCGCGACGCTCTACCACTACTTCGAGAGCAAGGACCAGATCCTTTTCCGCCTGCAGCACGATGGCATGGACATCCTCATGAACCGGGTGACCGAAGCGCTCAACGCAGCCGCGGCGGACGACCACGCCGGCCGCATGAGCGCCCTCTGCCGGGCGCACTTCGCCTATCACACCGAACACACCTGGAGCGCACGTCTCCACGTCGCCGAGTTCCGCTCGCTCGAACCGGCCTCTCGCGAAGTCATCCGCGATCAGATGAAACGCTACGAACGGGTCTTCATCGATGTCGTCGAAGCGGGCGTGGAGGCTGGCGTCTTCGCCCCGCACGCCACCAAAATCACGGCCTTCACGGTGATGGGCGCCGGTGCGCACATCAGTAACTGGTACCGCGCGGATGGCGCTCTCAGCGCTGCCGAGATCGTGGACGAAGCTGTCGAGTTCGTGATGGACGGCCTCCTCGCCCGGCGCCGAACGCGCTCAAGACCAACACCAACGGCCATGGAGCCTGCCTGATGTCATGGGAACCCGAAGTTAACGAGATTGCGCTGCGGCGCCAGTTCGCCCTCCAAATGGGCGGCCCAGAGCGCGTCAAGCGCCAGCACGACAGCGGCAAGCTCACAATCCGCGAGCGGATCCACGCCCTCGTCGATCCCGGCACCTTCGAAGAGATCGGCGGCCTCGCCGGCGTCGGTACCTACACGGACGGCCAGATCACCGGCTTCCTGCCGGCGCCGTTCGTCGGCGGCGTGGCGAAGGTCGATGGCCGCCAGGTGGCCGTTGGCGGCGAGGACTTCACCGTCCGCGGCGGCTCCGCCTCGATGCCGATGGAGCGCTCCAAGGGCACCTTCCTCGAACGCCTTGCCCACGAATGGCGCCTCCCACTCTTCCTCTTTCTCGATGGGGCCGGCGCCAACGTCGAGGCGGTCGGCGACCTCGGCCATACCTACCTTCCCAGCTCGCACAACGTCTTCGCACCCATGGTCGAAGCCGGCGTCGAGGTACCGGTCATGGGCGCCGTTGTCGGTTCAATCGCTGGCGCCGTCGCCGCCCGGGCGATGCTCTGCCACTTCACCGTGATGAGCGAACCTGCCGGCGCCCTCTTCGCTGCCGGACCGCCCGTCGTGAAGCGCGCCATCGGGGCCGTCGTCACAAAGGCCGAGCTTGGCGGCGTAAAGGTCCACGTCCAGACGTCCGGCGCGGTCGATAACGCCGCGCTCGACGAAAACGATGTCATCAAGCAGCTCAAGAAGTTCTTCAGCTACCTGCCCTCCACGGTCCACGAACTTCCGACCGTCCTGCCCTGCGATGACCCGCCAGATCGGCGCGAGGAGTCGCTGCTCACGCTCGTCCCCCGCACCCGAACGCGCCCGTACAACATGCGCAAGGTCATTGAGGCGGTCTGCGACAACGGCGACTACTTCGAGATCCAGCCCCAGTACGGCACCTCCGTTATCGTCGTCCTTACTCGCATCAACGGCATGCCGGTCGGCCTGATCGCAAACAACCCGATGATGATGGGCGGCGCCCTCACCGCAGGTGCGAGCGACAAGCAGGGCCACTTCAGCGAGCTCTGCGACCACTTCCACATCCCGATCGTCTATCTCGCCGACGTCCCCGGCTTCATGATTGGTCCGCAAGCCGAACAGGCCGGGACGCTCCGCCACGGGATGCGCGCATTCTGGGCGAGCATCAATATGACCGTCCCGGTGCTGACCGTGGTTACGCGCAAGAACTATGGCATGGCGGGTCACATCACGGGCCGTGCCAACAAGCTCAATTACCGCCTCGGCTGGCCGAGCGGCGAATGGGGCTCGATCCCGATCGAGGGCGGCGTGGACGCTGCCTTCCGCCGCGAGATTGAGACCGCCGAAGACCCGGCGAAGCGCCGCGCCGAGATCGAAGCTCGCCTCCAGCAGTTCCGAAGCGTGTTTGGGACCGCCGAAGCGTTCGGCGTGGAGGACCTGATCGACCCCCGGGACACACGCCGCTACATCGCGAAATGGCTCGAGATCGCTTACCGCCAGCTCCCCCTTGAGCTCGGGATCAAGA
>JBJXGC010000032.1:0-3333 GCA_046154545.1 Dehalococcoidia bacterium
ACGGCCGGCATCCGTTCCCGCCGCAAGTCCGCCCTCCCCCGCCGGTGCCGCCGGTGCGCCTGCAGTGTGTGCGAAAGCCCGCGACCGCGGTGCGTCGCCACTACCCCTGTCGCAAGGGCCACCTCCATGAAACCCTCGGCGACGAGACCTTCGAGTGCCCTTCGCGCGAAGGGCGGCTATGGATCTCGGTAACGCCGTCCGCTACGCCCGCGACCAGATCCATCTCGCCCGCGAAGCCCTCGTCCCGCGGTAGTTGCGACCCACCGCGGTCGCGGGTGTCCGTGTCATGCCCGGCGCGTCGCGTCGGCCCGGGGCCCTCTCAGCAGGCCGGCATCAGGTGCTCATCGCCGAGTAGATCTCGCTGGAAGAGCGGGCGGGCCTCCGGTAGAGGAGCGTCGTCTCGTCGAACCCCGCATCCCGGGCCAGCCGCTCCCAGCGCGTGAACGGCACCGGGTGGGGCACGGCGTAATTGGCGCGGTCGATGTTGTACTCCACGATGATCAACCGGCCGCCCGGCCGGAGATACGTCCGCAGCAGCCGCACGACCGTCACCTGGTCGTCCTGGAAGTGGAGCGAGTTCGCCATCACGATGCCGTCCAGCTCCGGTAGCGCCAGGGGCCGCGTGAAGTCGCCCTCGAGGTACTCGACCTTCGCGCCCGGAAACCGTTCACGCACGGCGATCGCGTTTGATCGAAGGGCGCCCGCGTCCCGGTCGACGGCATGGATCTCCACGCCCGGACCAGCCAGGTCAGCGAGGGCGAGGGTAAACGCCCCCGCCCCGCAACCCATGTCGGCCCAGACCCCCCCGGGCCCGGGAATGCCGCCGCGAAGGAGCTGGAGGTGGTCGCCGTGGTACATAGACAACATGAAGCGTGGGCTGCGCTTCCGTTGCCGGCAACCGGACACCCTGCCGGCCTGAGGTGCCATGGCCCTGGCCGAATCTTCCTTCGCCCTTTGTACCTTCGATCCTTCGCGTCTCGTTGATGTCGTGCCACCGCAAAACACTGCACCCGACCGGCCGGCGTGCGGGCCGGGCCTCATCGGCGTACCCTCCACCCGTGGGTCGCAGACGAAACCGGAAGCTCGAACGACGTAAGCACCAGTCCGCCGGCGACTGGGCGAACCACGAGATCCGGCCGATCGACCCGGAGATCGTGGCCTTCGGCCGGCCCCGCGAATACGACTACGGCGATGTCTTTGGCCTCTCCGACCACTCGCTCCGCGCCGTCGTGACCCAGAAGACCTGCGGCGGCTGCCGCGAATTCGTCGAGGACAGCGAGGGCGGCCGCGGCAACTGCCTCCACCCCGGGAGCGGCATCGTCTCGCCCTGGACGGACACGAAAGCCTGCGACTTCTACGCCGCCCGCAGGCGGTAGCACCCGGGCCGCACCATCAGGGTTATCCACTAGATATTGATCAACGGCCTGCTCGGCCTACCATATGTTGTTGACGCTAGCATAGCCCGGGTTTACGTTTTCTGTAGGCGCTTACGCGCATGAACAATTCGTTTCCGGAGCGTCCCCGCGTGCGTTGCCCCTACTGCCACCTCCGAGACTCCCGCGTCACCGATAGCCGCGCCAACGACGACGGCATCCGCCGCCGCCGGCAGTGCATCGGTTGCGGCGAACGCTTCACGACGCTCGAGATCATCCAGCTCGCGACCTTCCAGGTCGTCAAGAAGGACGGCCGCCGCGAGGACTTCTCGCGCGAGAAACTCCTCGGTGGCTTCCGCAAAGCCTGCAGCAAACGGGAGATCTCCGTCGCCCAGCTCGAAGCGCTCGTCGCCGAGATCGAGGCGACCGTCACCGCCGAGGGTCGGCCCGAAGTCGAGGCCTCGCACATCGGTGAACTCGCCATGGACGCCCTCCGCGGCCTCGACCACATCGCCTACATCCGCTTCGCCTCAGTCTACCGGCCCTTCACCGACATCGAGTCGCTGAAAGAAGCCGTGCTCGCCCTCGAGGGCCCGGCCAGCGGAGCGCCGAAAGACCCGTCCGTGCAACTCTCCCTGCCGGGCGACCCCCGGCCGCGCCTCATCACCGACCTCGGCGGCGCCCCCCGGCCCGGACTGGCAGTGGCCCGGCCATGACGCAGAAGATCTGGGAGCTCCACGCCAGCCTCATCGGCGGCGGGATTCGAACCACGCCCGACGGCGACGCCGAGGTCGATGGCCAGCTCGTCCTCACCGAGAAGGCCTACCTCATCGCCGTCCGCGACTTCCGGCCCCACCACCTCCTCGAGATGGTCCGCCGCGATGGCGCCTCCTCCGTGGCCGGGCTCCTCGTCACCCACTACGCGACCCCCGACGCCGTCCACGCGTCGAGCGGGCGGTCCCTCGTCCTCGCCCGCGGCAACACCTCAGTCCCCATCGTCAAACGCAGTGACGAAGTACCGCCTGACCCGCCCGGGAGTGGCGGGCGGTAAGAATCGCCGCCACTGGTAGTAGAACGGACGTTCGAGTACACTGGCGGCCCCCGGCCCCATCAACACAAGGAGTCCAGCCATGGTCAGCACAATCCCCAACGAGTCCCTCACAAACCCCGGAGACTTCCGGCCGGCTGTGCTCTCTGAAAACGCCCGCGTGGTGATGGACCGCCGGATCACCGCCCGCAACGACCGGGGCGACTCCATCGAGACCCCGGACGAATGCTTCCGCCGCGTCGCCCGCAACCTCGCCGAGGCTGAGATCCGCGTCGGTGGCACCGAAGCCGACCGCGCGGCCGCCGAGGAGATGTTCTACGAGACCATCTCCTCACTCGATTTCCTCCCCAACTCGCCCACGCTGGTCAACGCCGGCCGCGAACTCCAGCAGCTCAGCGCCTGCTTCGTCCTCCCCGTCCCCGATTCGATCGACGGGATCTTCGAGGCGATCAAGAACACTGCCATCATCCACAAGTCCGGCGGCGGCACCGGCTTCTCCTTCTCACGCCTGCGCCCCGCGAACGACCGCGTCCAATCGACCATGGGCGTGGCCAGCGGGCCTGTCTCCTTCATGCGCGTCTTCGATTCGGCCACCGAAGCCATCAAGCAGGGCGGCACCCGGCGGGGCGCCAACATGGGCATCCTCCGCGTCGACCACCCCGATATCGACGCCTTCATCGAGATGAAGGCCGACATGACGACGCTCCAGAACTTCAACATCAGCGTCGCCATCACCGACAAGTTCATGGAGGCGCTCGCAGCCGGCACCGACTACGAGATGCTCAACCCCAAGACCGGCGAGGCCGCCGGCACCCGGAGCGCCCGCGACCTCTGGGAGAAGATGCTCGCCAACGCCTGGAAAAACGGCGACCCCGGCGTCATCTTCCTCGACCGCATCAACGACGGCCGCGC
>JBJXGC010000036.1:0-34865 GCA_046154545.1 Dehalococcoidia bacterium
ACCTCAGGCACGGAGTGCCCGGGATGGACCATGCGGCTGGCCGCGAAGCCGGCGCCGACGATCGCCAGGCAGAGCGCGGCCAGTAGCGCCATCGTCGCCCGCTCCCCCAGGTGGTCGGCGGTGACACCGACCGGATAGGCCGCGATGTTGTTCACCCCGAACGCCATCATCGTCACCGCCATCACGCGCCCGAAGAAGGCCGGGTCCGCCCGCTGCATCAGGTTGACGTTGTTCAGCATCTGGAACCCCGACGACCCGACCCCGACGACGACGGCGATACCGAGGGCGGCCAGGAATCCGGGCGCCAGCGCCAGGAAGAAGAGCCCCGCCGCAAGGACAACGCCAAACGCGAACATCAACGGGCGCGTGTCACCGCGGTCGCGCCGGCCAGCGAGAATGAGGGTGGTCACGATGCCACCGGCCGCCGTCGTCCCGAAGATCAGGCCGAGCTGGCTGGCCGGGTGGCCCAGCTCGTTGACCAGGTAGCCGGGCATGATCGTCTGATAGGAGAAGCCGCTGAGGACGACGCCAAGGAACGTCAGCGTCAGAAGGCGCACGTCAGGGTTATGAGCGATGTAGCGCAGGCCCTCGGTAATGTCCGCTGCGACCGAGGTCGCGCGGGCCTTCTTGCGCGGCGGCGCTGGCGCCATCAGCGCGAGCGAACCGACGACGGCGGCGAAGATCCCGGCCATCACGACGTACGTCCCGCCCGTCCCGAAGGCCTCGGTCGCGATGAGGAGCCCGGCGAGGAGCGGGCCGACGATGCGGGTCGCGTTCATCATGAGCTGCTGAAGCGCGACGCCAGCGCCGAGCTCTTCGCCGTCCAGAAGGTCGCCGATCCAGGCCTGGCGGGCCGGGCCCATCACGGCGAACATGCAGCCCATCACCAGCGTCGCCGCGGCGAGCAGGATAATCGTGACGGCCCCGGAGATGATGAGGACAGCGATCAGCCCGAACATGACGCCGATCGCGCCCTGGGTGAAGAGCAGGAGCCGCCGCTTGGAGATGCGGTCGCTGAGCGCGCCGCCGAGCGGCCCGAGGCAGAGCATGGCGATGCCCTGCCCGAGCGAGACGAATCCGACCGCTCCGTTCTTACCGGTGATATGGAAGGCCACGACCCCCTGGACCACGTTCATCATCCCGAACGCGACCATCGCCAGCGTGCTGCCGATGAAAAGCAGGCGGTATTGCGAGTGTCCGAGCACGCGGAAGGGCGAACGTTGGATGGCGCCCGTCGTGGTCATTGGTGGCGGGCCGGGACGGCCAGCAGCCATGGGCGGGAAGCGCCGGGACGAAGCATCCCTCCACTCTAGGCACCTCCCGCGCAAGACGATATGGGTGTTTTCCGGACGGGCGTGCTGAGACCTTCGAGGTGGCGGTGCCCCGGGATCGCCCGATAGGCGGGGGCACGGCCGCGGTCTGTCACTCGAACTGCGGGATCAGCGCCTCCACGCTGGCGATGTACTCCTTCGTATCCTCGAAAAAGCCGAACTTCCTGACCGCTTCGAAGCCCTGGTAGTAGCCGGCCAGCGCCATGGGGAGGTCCCAGCCAGTATGGTCGAGGTTGAAGCGAAGGATGGCCGCGCCCATCCGTGCGTTGTCGATGTGGCTGACATCCCAGTTGATCGCGTCGTGGACGAGGACCATGAGGGCCCACTCCGCCGTCGGAGGGATGATCTGCATGAGGCCAAAGGCGTTGGCGTGGCTGACGACGTCCTGGTTCCAGCCGCTCTCCTGCCAGGCGACGGCCTTCACCAGCGCGGCCGAGATACCGAACTCGGCGGCGGCTTCTTCCAGGACGCGCTGGTATTCGACCCGCGGGAGCCGCTCGATCGAGCCGCTCGCCGGTATGGTGAGATAGGTGCCAACTTCGATGATGTCGGGATTGGCGATGTTGTTCGCGGCGATGATCGCCGCCATCGAGACGCGGTACTGGGCAGCTATCCGGCTCAGCCACTCGCCCTCGCTGACGGTGTGCTTCCGGCCCGGGGCGGGACGTGGGGCGAGGCTCACGCCGGGAATCTGGATCGTCTGGCCAACGAGAATCACGCTCGCGTTGGCGAGATCGTTGACGTAGGCCAGTTCCTCAACGGTGAAGCCGTAGTGGTCGGCGATGGCCGAGAGCGTTTCGCCCGGCATGATGGTGTGGGCCCGGCCCGACGTCTGGACGCCCATGGGGACGGTCGAGGCGGGCGCCCCTGCGGTCGGTATCGTGAGCACTTGACCGACAAGCACCGAATTCGGATTGGTCAGGCCGTTCGCTTCAATGATCGTCGCGAGGGCGACCGAGTACTGGTTGGCGATCTGGGAGACCGTCTCGCCGGCCGTCACCGTGTGCATGGCCGGAGGCGGTGGCACGACCGACGGGATCACCAGCACCTGGCCTTCGTGGATGGCGTCGGCGTTGCGAAGGCCGTTGGCCTCCACGAGGGCACCGACCGAGACCCCGAACGAGGCCGCGATGGCGCTGACGACGTCACCGAACTCGACGACGTAGGTACGTCCCGATGCTGACGCCGGCGGCGCCGGGGTGGCCGGGGCTGCGTCAGCGGGCTGGGCAGCAGGCTCGGCAGCGGCCGGGGGCACGCCGGGAATGGCGAGCACCTGGCCCAGGAGCACGGTGTTCCGGTCCGGCAGGGCGTTCAGGCTGACAAGGGTATCAACGGAGACGCCGTAGTAGCCGGCGATGATCGAGAGGGTCTCTCCGGCCGCGACGGTGTGGCTCCGCCCGCTCGTCGTCATCGCTGCGGAGTCCGTCCATCCGGGGATTCTCAGGACCTGGCCCTCGTGGATCTGGTCGGCGTCGGAAAGGCCGTTCACATCGAGCAATGTCTCGACGGGGAACCCGTATCGCGAGGCGATCTGAGAGAGTGTCTCGCCTGGTTGTACGACGTGATCCGTATAGGCGAACGTGCGCGCGGGCCCAATGGCCGCCAGCAATGCCAGCGATGCGCCGGCTACCAGGACCACGCGACGAAGTGCGAATGCAAATTTTACGGGCCGGGGAAGACGACCCACTGCCACCGAAAACTGCAAAGAAATACCGGCAAATCTCCCGCCAAGACGAACTGTATAGCACGCCCGGTGGGGCCGCGGCAACCAGCGATCCCGCGCGGGAAGGGACTATACTGCCTCCATGGGGTTCTACTACGGGTCCGGTTCACCGCCGCCAGAGGAAAAACCAGGCGGCATCAAGGAAGCCTTACTCATCACCTGGGCCGTGTTCCGGGCGCTCGCCTTGCCCCTTGGGGTGCTTTTCGGCGGCATCGCGCTGTTGGTGCTGCTCTTCGTGCTCTTCGCGATTCATCCGCTGGCTGGCTTTGGCGGGATCCTCTTCCTGGTGGCTGTGGTCACCGCGCGAGGGCTGTGGGAATGGCGTCATCCGCCTACGCTGAAAGGGTGACCGCCGCCCCCGGCAGCGAGTCGATCGAGCAAAACCTCGCGACCGTGCGCTCGCGCATCGCCCAGGCCTGTGCCCGCGCGGGCCGCGACCCGGCCTCGCTGACGCTCGTCGGCGTTTCGAAGACCCAGCCGGCTGGCGCCATCATCAGCGCCTGGAAAGCCGGGTTGCGCGACTTCGGCGAAAACTATGTCCAGGAAGCGCTGGCAAAACTCCCCGCCGTCCGGGCCACGGCCGGCGAGGGACCACGGTTTCACTTCATCGGCCATCTCCAGCGGAACAAGGCAAAAAGCGCCGCCGCGTCCTTTGCTATACTTCATAGTGTGGATTCAGAGCGGCTCCTTGACGCCATCGAGGCGACGGCCCCGGCTTCGCCCGTCGCCGTCATGTTCGAAGTGAACCTTGCGGCCGAGGCGTCGAAGGGCGGCGTATCCCCCACCGAACTCGGGACGCTCGTGGCTCACGCCCAAAGCCTCGGGTCGGTCCATGCCGTGGGCCTCATGACCGTGCCGCCAGCCGTGCCGGATGCGGAAGCGTCCCGGCCGCTGTTCCGGCAATTGCGCCTCCTCGGCGAGCGCCACGGGCTTCCCGCACTCTCGATGGGCATGACCGGCGACTTTGAGGTCGCGATCGAAGAGGGTTCGACGCACGTGCGCGTCGGCCGCGCGATCTTCGGCGGGCGGCCCTCTTGAGGGTCGCCATCGTCGGCGGTGGGGCCATGGGCGAGGCGATTCTGAGCGGAGCGCTCGACGAGGGCGTCCTGGCCGCAGGGGATGTCGTGGTCGCCGAAGTGATCGCCAGCCGCCGCGCGCACCTGGAAGCCACCTACCGCGTCTCGACGACGGCCGTCGCAAGCGAGGCGATGGCCACCGCCGACGTGGTGCTGCTCTCCGTAAAGCCTCAGGAGGCGAAGAGCGCGACCGGTAAGCTAACGTCCGGAGCCGTCCTGATCTCGATCATGGCTGGCGTCCGAATCGCGACCCTCGCGGCCGATTTCGGCCACGGCCGGATCATCCGCGTCATGCCCAACACGCCGGCCGCCGTGCGGGCGGGGATGAGCGTCTGGACGGCCACTGAGGCGGTCGATGACGGACAGCGGGCGTTCGCGCGCGCCCTCCTCGGCGCCATCGGACGTGAGCTGTATGTGACGGAGGAGAAGAAGCTGGACATGGCCACGGCGGTCAACGGCAGCGGGCCCGCTTACCTGTTCCTCGTCATCGAAGCCATGGTCGAAGGTGCCGTCGCGGTAGGGCTTCCGCGTGTCCAGGCGGAGGAGATCGTCCTGCAGACCGTGTACGGTTCGGCACTCTACGCGCGGGAGAGTGGCCGCGGGGCGGCGGAGCTCCGGGCGGCGGTCACCTCGCCGGCCGGGACGACGGCGGCAGGGTTACTCGAACTGGAGCGCGGAGCCGTCCGCGCGCATATTATCGACGCGATCGGCGCTGCCTACCGCCGTTCTGTGGAATTGGGTGGCCCCGGTTGAATCCCCAGATTGCCAACGTCTTCACGCTCTTCCTCTATGCGCTGATCGGGTGCGTACTTGCCCGATCGCTCATGAGCTGGTTCCAACCGCGGCCCGACAACCCGCTCTGGCGCCTGCTCGGCCACGTCACAGAGCCGCTCATGGAACCCGTGAGGCGGATCTTGCCGCGCACGGGGGCGTTCGACTTCAGTGCGATGATCGTCATCATCGTGCTCTACCTGATGGTCGCGGTGGTCAACCAGGCGGCCGGATAACGGCGGGCGGCCTGCCTTTTCCGCACGATCTTGGCCACGTCATTACCATGTTTCTGATATCCTGAAGGACGACCCCTCAACGGCGTCCCGGAGCCCGGCCATCAACCCGTACATCGCGCAGTTCACGCTCGTGTTCTTGGAGATCATGCTGTGGGCTATCGTCCTGCGAAGCCTCATGAGCTGGTTCCCGATCGACCAATCAAGCCCGCTCGTCCAGATGTTGCACCGGGTGACCGACCCGATCATCGACCCCATCCGGCGCGTGATGCCGAACACGGGAATGATGGATCTCAGCCCGATGATGGCGATCGTCGCGATCATCGTTATGCGCCAGCTCGTGATCGGCGTCGCCCAACCGCTGTAGCCTGCCCGATTCGCCCGCTGGCCAACCCCATGGAACACTGACCCGGTGACTCCCTCGGCTATCTCGGCGTCTGACCTTGTACACAGCTACGGCACGCGCCGGGCGCTGGACGGGCTGACGCTCGAAGTCCAACGGGGCAGCGTCTACGGCTTGCTCGGGCCCAATGGGAGCGGGAAGAGCACCTTCATCACGATGCTCGCGGCCATGGAGACGCCGGCCCAGGGCACCCTGCGCGTCTTTGGGGAAACGCCTGCCGTGGCCCTGCGTGCACGCGTAGGCACGGTCTTCCAGGAGAACGCCCAGGACCAGCTCCTCCGGGTCGCCGACTACCTGCGGCTCGCCTGCCGGCTTTTCGGCGTGCGCAACGGCCAGGCCCGCATCCAGGCGCTGCTGACCCAGTTCGGCCTGGCGGGACGCATAAATGACCCCATCGGCAGTCTTTCTGGCGGGATGCGCAGGCGCCTGGAGATCGTCCGCGCGCTCCTGCACGAGCCGGACCTCGTCTTGCTCGACGAACCCACCACCGGTGTCGACCCGGGCGAACGGCGCGCGCTCTGGGCAGCCCTCCTCAGCAACCGCGGCGACCGCACCATCTTGCTGGCGACGAACGACCTCAGCGAGGCGGAGCAGGTGTGCGACGAGGTCTGTTTCTTGCGCAATGGCCGGGTGGTCGCGGCCGGCACACCAGCCGGCTTGAAGCGCGGCTTGCTGCGAGAGTCCGTGAGCATCCGGACGGATGGTCTAACGACGGTCCAGTTGGAGCAGATTTCGGCCTGGCCCGGGTCAGGTGAACTCGCCTTCGATGGCAGCCTGATACGAGTGACGGTCGATGATGCGGCGACCTTCGTGCCGCGGCTCTTTGCTCTCGCGCCCGGCACGGTGAAGTCGATCTCCGTCGAGCCGACCACGCTCGAAGACGCCTACTTCAGGATCGTCGGCGAACGCGTCCTCGCCGGGGCCGTGGCATGAACTCGCTGGCTGCCACGACCGCCATCTTCACCCGTGACCTGAAAGCCGTCGCCCGCTCACGATCGCAGCTGTATTCATCGATGCTGACGCCGTTGCTCTTCCTCGTCTTCCTTGGCACCGGCGTGTCCGAGGGTCTGCAACCATCGACGCTGCCAGCCGGGAACTTCACGGCCTACCTGGTGGCCGGGGTCGTGGTCATGACGACCGTCTTCTCGGCGACCTTCTCGTCCGCCTCCTACTACCGTGACCGCGACTCGGGCTTATTGCGCGTCCTGTTGTCGTCGCCTCACCAGCCTCACTGGCTGATGCTGGGGAAGTCGTTGGCCGGCGTCTTCATCGGGGCGGTCCAGGGGCTGGTGGTCCTCGCCCTTGCGGCGCCCTTCGTCGACTTCGAATGGCAGTACGGGATCGTACCCGGCCTCCTCCTGTCCGCGGCCGCGATCGTCTTGCTCAATCTGATGCTGGGCGGGCTGGCCCAGGCCCTGGCCTCCCGCGTCCAGACGATGCAGGGCTTCCACCTTCTGATGAACCTCGCCCTCTTCCCGCTGCTGTTCTTCTCGGGGGCCTTCTTCCCCGTCGCGAACCTGCCCATGTGGCTGGAAGTGCTCGCTCGCATCAACCCGCTCTCCTACGCCGTGGACGCGCTCCTCCTGGCCGCGTACGCCCAATCGGGCGACCAGTTCTTCGGGCTATGGGTGGATTTCGGCGTGCTGGGAGCGCTTGCGATCGCCGTCTATGTGCTCGGCCTGAGCCGGACGCCGCGGCTGACCTGGTCCGGCCGGTAATCACTCGCGGCCGTTGAGTGGGAACCACGGCCGGCGCTCCGGCGTATGATCTGTACGAGGAAGGTGGGTGAGCGATGCGCCGAGCGTGTGCTCGCCCTCGGCCGGGAGCTTTCGCCTCGGCGGTGGTAGTCGGGTTGAGTGCGGCTGCCTTTCTGCTGAACGCGTGCGGCGGCGCAGGCGCCCGCGTGAACGGCGCGCTCTCCACCGGGACGCCGGCCTCGCAGGTGTAAACGCCAGGGCCGGCGCCCACGGCCGCAGCCGCCGACGCGCGCGCGTCTTCGACCCGCGCAGCGTCGCCAGCCTGCCCGGTCAGCGCCGTGTTCGAACACACAGCGACGGGTGGGCGCGAACTGCGCAACGACCTGGTGGTGATCCGCGGCGACCTGCTCCTCGACCGGCCGTGGCCCGCCGCGTCCTACGTGAATTCCGCGGTCTGGCCGGACAGCTCCGGGTACGGCAAGTGGGGCCAAAACAAGATCGTCGCGGTCCGCCAGCCAGCCGCGATTGGAGAGGTCACGATTCGGGGCATACGAATCGACGCGCCCGGCGAGATCCGGTTCGCCGGTGGCCACGGCACTACGGGCGAAATGGTGATCGCGGCAGGCGAAGAGAGCAACGTTACGGGAATGCTGGTGCCGGCCTCCGGCTGCTACCGGCTAACCATCACCGCCGGGACGCTCAGGGACAGCCTGACCTTCGACACGGTGTTGAAGCCCGCGGACGGCCAACGGTAGGCGCTGGGGAGCCCGGCGCGACCGCTCAGGCAGCGGCGATGGCCGACTTTGCCTGCTCGGCGACCTGCTCGAAGACGTCCGGGCGGGTCACCGCAAGGTCGGCCAGGGCCTTCCGGTCGAGGTCAATGCCTGCCAGCGTGAGGCCGTGGATGAGGCGGCTGTAGCTGAGGCCGTGGAGCCTCGCGGCGGCGTTGATCCGGATAATCCACAGCTCGCGGAAGTCGCTCTTGCGATCCTTGCGATCGACGTAGTTATAGCGCAGGGCGTGCAACATCGACTCGGTGGCGCGCTTGATCAGGCGATGGCGCTGGCCGCGGTGCCCCTGCGTACGGGACAGGATCTTCTTATGCCGGCGATGGGCGGTGACGCCTCGCTTCACTCGGCTCATGGTGTGTGCTCCTTCGTTGGCTCGACTATTGGCCGGCGAGCAACCGCTCGACGCGCTTGCGCTGGGTCGGTGCGAGTTCCACCGTGCGGCCGAACATCACGGTGATAGGCTTGCGCTTCTTCCGCCGGAAGTTGTTGCGGGAACCGTACATGCGCATGATCTTGCCGCCGCCGGTTACGCGAAAGCGTGCGGCAGCGCCCTTATGGGTCTTGAGCTTGGGCACGATTACTCTCCTGTGACGCCGGCAGCCACGGGAGCAGAAGCTTCCCCGGCCTCGTCGTCATCGTCCTCTTCGTCTTCGTGGAGGTCATCTTCGCTGACAACGGGCGCAGCCGCCACCGCCGCAAGAATGTCCTCGTCCTCTTCCTCTTCGACGTGTTCCGTACCGGCAGCGGCAGCGGCGGCCGCAGCAGCCTTCGCGGCGGCAGCGAACTTCTTCTTGTCAGGCGCGAGGATGACCGTCATGTGACGGCCTTCGAGCATCGCGTCCTTCTCCATGATGGCGAAGTCGGCGAGCGCGGTCACGACGCGATCAAGGAGGTTCTTGCCGATCTGGGGATGCGTAATCTCGCGGCCCCGGAACATGACGGTGAGCTTGACCTTGTCGCCCTGCTTGAGCAGGCGCTTGGCCGTACGGGTCCGCACATCGACGTCGTGTTCGTCGATCTTCGGCTTCATGCGCACTTCGCGAAGCTGCATGTTGACCTGATGCTTCTTGGCTTCGCGCTCTTTCTTGGACTGTTCGTACTTGTAACGGCCAAAGTCCATGAGGCGGGCCACGGGAGGGCTGGCCTGGGCCGCGACCTCGACGAGATCGACGCCCTGTTCACGGGCCATGCCAATGGCCTCGACCGTACGGACGACGCCCAGCTGCTTACCCTCGGCATCAACGAGGCGGACTTCCGGCACCCGGATGCGCTCGTTGATACGAGGCTCGGGTGGGGCTGGCTTCGGCGGAGCTTTAGAACGTTTCCTCAAACTACATCCCAATTGAACTTTGAACGAGTGTGCATCATACCACCGGGGCGTGATTCGTGTATATCAGGCAATCCGGCCGTAGAATTCTCTGATGGCACACGTTTCCAAGGCGCTCATCCTTGCGGCCGGCCTCGGCACGCGCATGCTGCCGGCCACGAAGGCCGTCCCCAAAGAGATGCTCCCGATCGTCGATCAGCCGCTCATCCAATATGCGGTCGAAGAAGCGGTCGCGGGCGGCATCGAGCACATTATCTTCGTCATCGCCGAAGGCAAAGAGGCGATCCGGGACCATTTCGGGACCGGCACCCGGGCCGACGCGCACGCCGCCGCCAGCGGCGACGCCGCGCTCGTCGCCAGGGTCAGCGGTCCCGCCTCGCTCGCCCGCTTCGACTATGTCATGCAGCCGGAGGCGAAGGGCATCGCCCACGCCGTGGCCTGCGCCCGGGCTTTCGTCGAGGGTGAACCGTTCGCGCTCATGTTTCCGGACGACCTGATGCTCTGCCGGCGCTCCTGTGTCGGCCAGCTGGTGGAGGCCTACGGCGCCACTGGCGGCAGCGTTATCGCCGTCCAGGACGTCCCCCGCGAGGACATCCCCCAGTACGGGATCGTCGATCCGGTGGGCACGGGCAACCCGGTCAGGCTGCGCGGCGTCGTCGAGAAGCCCGCGATCGCCGATGCGCCATCGTCGCTGGGCATCGTCGGGCGGTATGTCCTCAGCGAGACGATCTTCCGGCACATCGACATCATTCCCCCGGGGAAGAACGGCGAGCTGCAGATCACTGACGCCATCGCCAGCCAGATAGCAGCCGGCGAAAGCGTCAGCGGCCTCGCCTTCGAAGGGACGCGCTACGACACCGGCCGGCCACTCGGCTACCTGGTGGCCAACGTGGCCGCCGGGCTGGCCAGGATCGACCTTGGCCCCGCCCTGGCTTCGCGGCTGCGCCAAATGGTGGAGCAGGGGGACGCAAAGTGAGAATGCTGACGGTCGGCTACGCACTGCCTCACCCGGACGTGGATAACTACAACGCCCTCACCGCGCCGAGCTACTTCGACTACGACGCCGTCCTCATCGACCCGGCGGCGATCACCCGGACGGCCGCCAGCCTGCTCGAGGCCGGCGCCGAAATCGAGGCACACGACGGCCGCCCCGTCGTGAACGCTCCCACCACTGCTTCGGCGGTGGGGGCGGCTGACATCCTGCGGCGGCGGCTTGAGGAGACGCAGCGGCTGCTTGAGACGGGCGGGACCGTGGTCGTCTTCGGGCGCCCAAACGCCGTCCAGGCGGGGATACTCGGATTCGAAGGCTGTGACCGCTATAGCTGGCTGCCGGCCGCCCCCGGAATGGCCTGGGGGCCGCCGTATCTCCGTGCCGCCGAGGGCAAGACTGTACGGGTCGTTGCGGAGGACCACCCCTTCGCCCCGTTTCTGCGCAACTACCGCGGCGAGCTAGCCTATCGCGCCATCTTCGACGACCGGCAGCAGGCGGTGCGCCAGGCCGGCCGCGTGGTGGCCGCCGGCGGCTCGAGTGTCCCGATCGCGATGGAGTTCGCCGTGAGCGGAGGGCGCGTCCTGTTCATCCCGGCGCTGAAGGACGAGAGTTTCATCAACCGCACCGAGATCGCGGAACGCATCGTCGAGGCGACCCGCCAGCTCATCGAATCCCGCGCGCCTTCCGATCCGCCGTACTGGGCGCGTTCCGTCGCCGTCGTGGGTCTGGAACAGGTGGAGGCGGAACTCGAGGAGGCCGACCAAGCGGTGATGGACTCCACCGCCCACCGCGACGTCGTCCGCGAACGCCACGACATCCTGGCAGGGTACCGGCGGTTGCTAACCGACGAGGGACGAGCGTTCAGCGAGGCGGTCGAACAGGCGCTGGCGCTTCTCGGTTTCGGCCGTCTCCCGGCAGACGACGGCAGCCTCGTCATCGAAAGCGAAGGCCAAACGGCGTTCGTCGAGTGCGAGGGCGCAAGCGGCCCCGTGGTGGAGTGGCCCTACGTCCGGCTCCAGCGCCGCCTGGAGAAGCGGCTGCTCGACGGGGGTGAGGCCGCGGCCGGTATCGTCGTCGTCAACGGACGCCGGACGGCCGCCCCGGAAGAGCGGACGGAAGGCCAGTTCACGGATGCGCTTCGGATCGCCTGCGAAAACTACCGCTATGCACTGGTCACGGGCGAGACGCTCTTCGCCCTCACCCAACGGGCCCTCGGCAACCCGGGCGACGCGGTCCTCAGCGGGATCCGCCGCCGCATCCTCGCCAGCCACGGCCTCGTCGATACTCCGTTCGCCCTGGGCGACGTGGCGGCCAGGGAAGATAGCGGGCCGATTTTCTGAGTGCAGGGCCGCTCTGCCAGGACGGCCCCGAGCGCGCTGGCCACTAACGTTCGATCACCCGAAGCTACGCGCCATGGTACGAGTGACACGCCCGGGCGAACGCGACGGTGGGACCGCCCAGACACCAGGCATGCGCCGCGAGGCCGGCATCTCGGCCGCGCTCTCCGGCTCCCAGGGCCTCTGGATGGGCACGGCCGTAAACGACCCCGGACAGCGCTCCGGGGTGCACCATCACGGGGCGAACGAATCGGGCATCTACATCCTGAGGGGGCGGGTCCGCTTCCGTTGGGGCGAAAACCTCGAGCACGTGGTCGATACCGAACCCGGTGACTTCGTCTTCGTGCCGCCCTTTGAGATTCACCAGGAAGAGAACCTCGATACAGACGGCGAGGCCGAGCTGTTGCTGGCACGGAACAGCCAGGAGCAGATCGTCGTGAACGTCCCGGATCCGCGGGGCTGACGCGGCCGAGCGCGGCGGCTCAGCGTTTCGCGGCGGCCGCGCGCCGGTTCTGTTCAACCCTGAATTTGGCGATGCCGGTTATGAGCCCGAGCGGTAACGGCCTGTCCAGTGGGAATTGAACAGTACCCCTGGATACTTTGTAGCCTGATTGCGCTTCCCTGAACTCTTCGGTGCCCGAACCTACGGCGTAGAAGCCGATGTGCGCTTTGTACGCGGCGAACCAGACCAGCATGCCGCCCAGTTTGAACCCGGGCATCGCGTAGCTGATCACCGCCTCCGCGCCCGGAGCCGCGGCCATGATGGCCGCACGCAGCTCTTGCAGGACCGCCTGCGTTTCGCCCGGAAACAACGAGATGTAGTCGTCGATGTCTTTCGGCTTGTTCATCGCGGCGTCCTCCTGGCGGGGCGGACGATCGGCAGGTCAACGCGCCCGCCAGGCAGTGCCGGTAGCTGGACTGACCGCCGCGAGCCTATCCCGCTTCGGGGAAGGTCACGCAGGTCGTGGTGCTTTCGATGCCATCGACCGCACGGATGTGGCGGCTGATGACCGACGGGACATCGCTGAGGTTGGGCACTTCGACGACCGCGACGATGTCATAGGGCCCCATCACCTGGTGGACCTCCGAGATGCCATCGACCGCATTGAGCTTGTTGAAGACCTCCATGGTCTTGGCCGGATCGACGACGATGAGGACGAAAGCCTTGATGTTCGCCATGAAGCTGCTCCTGCGGGGTTATCGGTTTCGCGGGGTTCGGATCTGGGCCGAACAGTAGCAGAGCCGGGTTACGAACGCATTTCGCCGGGATTGACGCGTCCAATCGGGGAGTCTCCTCCTTCACGGATGGACTCATTCCGTCTACTCTGTCGCATCTATGATCGACGCCCGCGATATCCGCCAGCATCTTGAGGACCTCGTACTGACCGCGGTAAGCGCCGCGATGCGGGCAGGTGACCTCCCTGACGTGGCCGTGCCAGGGGCCTCGATCGAACGCCCGAAGGACACCGCGAAAGGGGACTTCGCCAGCACGCTACCGCTGCGGCTCGCTCGTTCGGCGATGAAGCCGCCTTTGCAGATTGCGGAGACGATCGTCCGCCATATGGCCGCCGACGAAACGATTGACGCGCCGGAAGTCGCCCCGCCAGGGTTTATCAACATCAAACTCTCGCACACCTTCCTTCAACAGCAGGTCGAAGCCGTCCTGCGGATGGGGCCCGCCTACGCCGACCTCGCCATTGGCGCGGGGAAGAAAGCGCAGGTCGAATTCGTCTCAGCGAACCCGACGGGCCCGCTCCACGTCGGGAACGGACGGGGCGCGGCCATCGGAGACGCGCTCGCCGCGACCCTCGCCGCGGCCGGGTATGCCGTCGAGCGCGAGTACTACGTGAACGACGCCGGCACCCAGACCGAGGCATTCTCGGGCACGCTGTACGCGCGTTATCAGCAGCTCTTCGGCCGCGAAGCCGCACTGCCCGCAGACGGGTATCCCGGTGAGTACATGGCCGAGCTCGCCCAGGAGATCCGCGAGGAGGCGGGCGATAGCTTCCTCCGGCCGCCAGGTGAGCCGGCTCCCGCCGATCTGAACGTCCTCGGCATCGAGTTGATGGTGCGCAAGATCCGCAAGTCGGCCCAGGACTTCGGGGTCAAGTACGACCGCTGGTATAGCGAAAAGTCGCTGTATGACCCCGAGGGCTGCTACGAAGACGCCATGGGCGTGCTGCGTGCCAACGGGCAACTCGTTGAGCGCGAAGGGGCGCTCTGGTTCACCTCCAGCGAACTGGGCGAGGACAAGGACAACGTCGTCATCCGCTCAGACGGCCGGCCGACCTACTACGCCAGCGACATCGCCTACCACTACGACAAGTTCGTGCGGCGGGGGTTCGACCTCGTGATCGACGTCTGGGGGGCGGACCACCACGGCCACGTGTCGCGGCTGAAGACGGCCACCAACGCGGTCGGCGCTGACGCGGATGGGCTGCACATTCTGCTCTACCAGCTCGTGGTCCTGAAGCGGGGCGGGGAAGTCGTCCGGCTCTCGAAACGGGGCGGCGAGATCATCCTGCTCGATGAATTGGTGGAGGAGGTGGGGAAGGACGCGGCCCGCTTCTTCTTCCTGCTCCGTTCACCCGGCGCACAGATGGAGTTCGACCTCGACCTGGCGAAGAAGCAGTCGAGCGAGAATCCCGTGTTCTACGTCCAGTACGCGCACGCCCGCCTCGCCACGCTGATCGAGCGGGCGCGGGAGCAGGGCCTCTCGCCCGAGGGTGGGGACGTTTCGCTCCTCACCCAGCCACATGAGCTGGCCCTCATCCGGGACATGATGCGGCTGACGGACACCATCGAGACGGTGGCGACGACCTTCGAGCCCCACCCGCTTCCCCACTACGCGATGGAGCTGGCGACGGCCTTCCACGCCTTCAACGACGCCTTTAAGCAGCAGAACGACCCGTCGCTCAAGGTTATCACCGACGATATCGCCCTGAGCCGGGCGCGGCTGCGGCTGGTGCAGGCGGCGAAGATCGCGCTCGCCCGCGTGCTGGAACTCATGGGGATGGACGCGCCGGAGCGCATGTAGGGCACGTCTCGGGGGCCCCGGTCACGCCGCGCGGCAGCCCGGGCGTGAGGATGTACCCGTGCGCGGTACAGCCAAAAACCACGAACCCGGATGGACCCAGCCGCCAGGCGCGGAGCGCGACGAGGGCGCAAGTAAGCGCGTCAAGCTCGTCTTCCAGCGCTTTCAGGCCCCGGCCGCGGGCTTCTGTAGCGGATGGTGCGAAGACGCGGGCGAGGTGCTCCCCGCCATCGAGCCGTTGTCGCGCAGCCTCCGCGGCCAGGAGCCCCTGGTAGACGCGAAGCTCCTCGCGCCTCCGGGCCACGCGCCCCTTCTTGTAGCGGAGAATGTGGTCCAGGCCAAAGAGCACCACGTGGGCGGCGTGCGGGTACATCTCGAAGGCGAACCGGCCGCCTCCTCCGGCCGTGATCAGGTGTGGATCGAGCACGAACCCGCGGGAGCGGAGTTCCTCCGCGAGGCGTGGGCCGGCAAGCCCATTCATGTCGCGGAGGAACTCCTCCGAGGCCGTATATGCGCCCGCGTGGAATCGGCCGAAGACCCGTCCGAGTGCCCGCTCGGCGTAGCGGCCATGGTGGATGATCAGCGGCGCGTCGATGGCGGCAACCACGCTCAGGCCCATGGCGGCGAGTTCCTGCGCCAGCGAAGCGGGCGAAACCACCTCCGACCGAAGCGCGATGACGCGCGCGTGCTGGGGGTCGGCCTCGACAATACAAATGCCCGAGGGCCGGTAGGCGGTCCAGGCGAGGTCGAGGCCAACGAGGGCGGTCACACGGCCGAGTGTACCGGACGGTCAGGCGAGCGAAGGGCTGGACGTGCATAATCCAGCGTGACGCGTCCACGGGGCGCGGGGGACTTCGTGATGCTGATCGTCCTGCCCTCCATCGTCTCGGCCATCGGGGTCGCGTTCGTGGTCGTGGGCGTTGTCGTGAGCCAGGAGATTATCCGGGCGATCTTCCTCTCGCTCGGACTGCTCATGCTCTGGTTCGATGTCTTCCTCACGCTGGCCGTCATGCGGCGGGCCATGCGCAACGTCGACCGGCGCCTCAAGCGGATCGAAGCGTTCCTTTACCGGGAGGAGTCAGACGGCTGAGAGGAAGGCGCCCGCGCTCAGCGCGCTCGAGACAGCGACGGTGCCAAAGAGACCGTCGCGGCCGAAGAACCGGGCTGCACGCGGCGCCAGCGAGAGCGCCACGACTCCTGTGAGACCCACCAGGGCGGCCTGTGGCGCGTGTCCTGTGGCAACCAGCACCACGGCGCCGATGGACAGGCCCGCGCCCAGGGCGCCAATGGAGATGGCGAACGCCGCCCGGCCGCCGGCCCGCTGAGCGATGCCGCGCACGCCAGCGCGGCGGTCGGCCGCGATGTCCGGGTGTTGATTCGCAAGGTGCACGGCCAGCCCGAGGAGGCCGCCGATCGGGAAAACCCACCAGAGGAGGGGCTCCCAGCGGTCGAGCGCGCCGAACACCCAGACCGGGATGAGTGGGAAGGCAAGCACCATCGGCAGCCAGCTCAGGACCGTCCGCTTGAGGAACAGGTCGTAGAGGAGGCCACAGTGCAGCCCTGCCACGCCGACGAGCCAGGGGCCCGTGCCGAAGGAGGCGGTGACGACAAGGCCCAGCCCGGAGAACGCGGCCGCCAGGAAGGTGGCCGTCCGGGGCGGCAGGACGCCACTGGCGACGGGCTTCCAGGGCTTCGACCGGGCGTCAGCGTCGCGGTCGGCCACGTCGTTAGCGAGGCCGATAGCGAACTGGAGGCAGAGCATGCCGAGCCCGAGCCGCGCAACCGCCGAAGGCGGCGGCGATTGGTCAGCGATGAAGACGATGCCGACCGTCACCAGCGCGACAAGCAACGATGGAAACGGATGCACCGCCCGGACCGCAAGGAGGTAGCGGCCCAGGCCATTGCCCGGCGGGGGCGGAGCTTTGGCGCGCGCTCCGGCAGCCGGGCCCGCCGGCCTCGTGCTCGGACGGCGGCTACGGTCACGTCGCTTACTGATAGACGGGCTGCCCCTGCGCCGCCTGGTCGCGGACGGTCTTGAGGTCACGCGCGGCTCCCGCGGCGATGGCGCCCGCGTCGCCACTAACGGTGATCATCTGGAAGCCGCCCGCTGCCCGTTTCGCCGCAAGCGCAGCAGACGAGTGGATTCCCGGCGTTACGTTGTGACGGCGACAGGTCTCGACAATCTTCTTCAACGCCCCATCGAAGACATCGCCGGGATTGTCCATGCCCGGCGGCAATCCGAGCGTGATGCTCAGGTCAGCGGGGCCGACGTACACCGCGTCGATACCGGGTACTGCGAGAATGTCGTCCAGGTTGTCCACGGCCCGTTGCGTCTCGATCATCGGGATGCAGGCGATCTGCTCGTTGGCGTGGGCGTAGTAGTCGGGACCGGCGTAATACGCCGCCCGGATAGGGCCAAAGCTGCGCGCCCCCAGCGGGTGATAACGGCAGGCAGCGACCGCGGCCCTCGCCTCTTCGGCGCTGTTCACCATCGGGATGATCACCCCATAGGCGCCCGCGTCGAGCACCTTGCCAATGATCCCGATCTCGTTCCAGGGCACCCGCACGAAGGGGATCGTGGGCGTCGTCGAAATCGCCTGGAGCATCGTCACCGCCGCCTGGTAGTCGATGAGGCCGTGCTGCATGTCGATGTTGATCCAGTCGAACCCCTGGCTCGCCATGATCTCCGCCGAGAACGCATTCGGGATGGAGAGCCACGTACCGTAGGTGACCTCACCCCGCTTCCACCTGGCCAACGGTGTGTTTTCGCGCATGTTGTTACCTCCTATTTCTTCAGTGCTTCAGTGCCCGCGGCAGCGCGTCCGGATTCACGCATGCCGGTGGAGTCTTTCCCTGGATCACGGCCTCGAAGTTCGCGAGGCTCAGTTCGAGCATGGCCGCACGGGTCTCGACCGTGGCCGAGGCGACGTGCGGGAGGAGTATCACGTTAGGCGCCGTGAGGATCGGCGCGTCAGGCCGTGGTGGCTCCACTTCGACCACGTCCAGCGCGGCGCCAGCGAGCTGGCCGGCCTTAAGCGCTTCAACGAGCGCGAGTTCGTCCACCACCGGGCCACGGGCCGTATTCACCAGCCAGGCCGTGGGCTTCATCCGGGCGAACTCCGGCTGGCCAAGGAAGTGGGTCGTTTCCTGCGTGAGGTTCGTGTGGACGCTCACGATGTCCGATTCGGCCATGAGGTCAAGGAGGGGGCGATATCGTGCGTCGTCGCCCGGCCCCGGGTCGGTGAACAGGTCGTAAAAGATGATCCGCATACCGAACGCCCGGGCGCGCTTGGCGGCGGCCCGGCCGATGCGGCCATAGCCCACGATTCCCAGCGTCTTCCCCGCGATATCGAAGCCCAGGCCCGGGCCCGGTTCGCGCCCGGCCCAGCCGCCCGAGCGGACGTAGTCGCTGTTTTCGATGAGCCGCCGCGAGGCCGCGAGGATGAGCGCGATCGTCAGGTCCGCCACGGCGTCGTTGAGGACCCCTGGCGTGTTGCAGATGGCGATACCGCGGCGATTCGCCTCCTCCAGGTCAACGTTGTTGTAGCCGACGCCGAATCCGGACACCACGCGCAGGCGGGGCGCAGCCGCGAACAGCTCGGCGTTGACCGGGAGCGCGTTGGAACAGAGGAGGCCTTCAGCGTCCGCCAGGCGCGCGAGCAGCTCAGCCCGCGGGAGGCCGGCGCACATGTCGAGCGAGGCGACGCGAGCGAGCCGCTCGGCGGCCTTCGCCTCCAGGCTCAAGGTGATAACGGCTGGGGGAAGCGCCACGTTTACCCTCCGTCCGCCGCGGAGGCTACGCGCTTCTGGCGATGACCGCTACCCGGCATCGTGACGGCGGCACGGCCGGGCAAACCCGCAACCTTCGCCTGAAGCCTGTGTAAACGCAGGGCAAACGGGGTGTTCGGGTTTGCCACTTGCGGGGTCGTCCGGTAGCTTCCGCGTAGGCCTAATGGCCCTTGACGAAGGATGATCTATGCCGATGTCCCCGCACCGGCCCACCCTCGCCGGACTGTTCCTGCTGTTTTTGGGCGTCGTTGCCCTCGGTGGAGCTGCCGCCGCATCCGCCGAACCGGGTGCGAACACGGGCCACCCCATCGTCCAAACCGCCCTCAAGTACGAGGGGACCTGGCAAGACCAGTGCTGGATTTTCGTCAAGAAAGTCGTCTTCGAAGCGACCGGACAGGAAATGGGCTACGACTACCGCCTCGGCTTCCTCGAAGCGGGCGCGGTGGAAGTTTCCAGCGAGGACGCGCGGGCTGGCGACATCATCCAGATAGCCGACGACGCCTACACCCTGCCCGACGCCGATTACGACGGCCTCCACACGTTCATTATCGTCGCGAACCGCGGCGATGGCGTCTTCGATGGCATCGACTCCAACAGCAATTTCGACGGCATGGTCCGGCTTCGCGAAGGGTATGTGCCGGGCGATGCGGCGGCCCGCTACGGCCTGGACTTCCACATCTACCGCTTCCCGGCGGGCGCCTCGCCACAATCGGCGGCCAACGCCGAGGGCGCCCCGGCTACGGTCACCCTCGCCAGGGGCGACCGTGCCGTCGTCGCCTCGCCTGAAGGGTTGAACCTTCGCAACGCCCCGGGGATCGACCAGCCGGTCATCGCCGTGCTCAAGGATAAGACGGCCGTGACGGTCATCTCGGAGGCGCCCGTAACCCTGAATGGCCGCAAGTGGCTTAGTGTGCGGACGCCGGTCGGGGACGGCTGGGTGGCCGCGGACTTCGTCCGGCCACATCCAGGGGGTCCGGTAACAGCCTCGGGCAACACCACTGACACGCCGGGCGGCAGCCAGGGCCAGGGCAGGCCCCTCACCCGCTACCGCGTCGTCGTCGCTTCCGTGGCCATCAGCGGCGACTGACCACAGCCACCGGTCTGGTACGCTCAAGTCGGCGGCCCATCCACTTCCTCCAGAGACGTACGTCCATTGATCAATCAACTCCGGCCCGGCCAGACGGAGGCGCTTTCGCGATGGGCGGACGCCATCCGGGGCGGTTCACGCGTCGAACTTGTGGTAGTACCCGTCGGTTATGGAAAGACGGTGATCGGCGTCGGCTCGTTCGAAGTGGCGGCCAACCTTGGCGTCGCCGACACCTGCCTCTACCTCACGCCGACGGACGTCCTCCGGTCGCAGGTCTACGGTGGTGTGTCGAAAGCGCTCGAAATGATCGGGAGCAGCCGGCCGATCCGCAAGATCCTGGCCGACAATGCGGCTCTCGGACGGATTGAGGCTGGCGCCGCGAACTTCATCGTCGCGACCTACCAGCAAGTGGTGGCCGCGCCGCGCGGCTATGTGGCCCTCGGGAAGTCGCGGCGGCTGCACATCGTCTGTGACGAGGCCCATCACCTGGGCGAGCGGGGGCGCTGGGCTGAGGCCATCTCGCAGATCCCGGCAGCCTCCCAGATCTTGCTTTCGGCCACTCCCGTGCGGCGGGACCGGGACGCGATCGCGAGCGCGAGGTACGTGGCCGGTGAGGACGGCTTCCAGGTGATCGAGCCCCTCCTCGACGTCTCCATGCGCCAGGCCTGGAAGGAGCGGCGCATCCTCAAGCACCTCAACGTCCAGATGAAGGACTACGCCGTCCAGCTCCGGAACGCCGAGGGCGAGACCCTCGAGTTCACCGCCTCGGAGATGGCCGAACTCCCCGACTTCGACCAGCGTTGCGTGCGGCAGCAGCTGCGCTGGAACGAGGACTACGTGGCGCCCCTGGTCCGTGAGTTCGCCCGTACGCTCCAGGCGAAGATGGGGATGGCGCCGAACCGGCACCAGGGCCTCGTCTTCGCGGCGACGACGGAGCACGCCAACCACCTCGCCCGGGTGTTCGAGCGATACCATCCGGAGCTGCGTTGCGTCGTCGTGCACAGCGTGGCGATCAGTGACGCCGCAAACGACCGCTCGATGCGGGAGTTCCACGCCGGGCGGTACGACGTCCTCATCCAGGTGAAGAAGGCCTCCGAAGGGTTCGACCGGCCGGCGGTGAGCGTCCTCCTCAAGCTCGATGCGGTCTTCAGCCGGGAGCCGGTAATCCAGCAGTTGGGACGCGGATTACGGTTCAACCATGAGCTGCCAGAGTCCCAGAACCTCCTGAACGTCTTCATCGGCCGGGACCCTCGATTGGCCGGGATGATCGAACTGCTCGAACGCGAGGCTCCACCGGCCCCCCTGGCCCTGAACCCGGCAGGCCTCCCGATCGGCGTCGATGAACCGGCGGATGTCGAAGTCGACGAGGACGACGCCGTCGATCTCGACCGCCCGGAAGTGCTCGCCGTGGCCGAGGCCGGGGACGTGCACATGGACCACACAGGCGCCTATGTGGATGGTCAGCAGCTCGCCTTCTTCGGGGTGAGCAGCCCACCACCGGCGGCCCGGACGATCACGCCAACAGCAGCCGTGGCCGCGGTTGAAGACCTGGATGCGGCCCTCCGGGAAGCGATCGAATACTGCCGCTCGTGGACGAACCGGGCGGCCCGGGCGCGGACCGGACGGCGGGGGCCGGCGGAGAACCATCACGCCGCCCTGAACCTCCAGTATGCGCGAGAGAGCGGCCGCCGCGGGGCCCTGAGCACCGCCGCCGAGTACCGGGCGAAGGGCGATTGGATGAAGCGCCAGTACAGCGCCCTCATCAGTTAGGGCGAGGTGTCGCTTCGGGACGCCGGTCGGCGCGCCGGTCCAACGCCGCGGTGGTTGTCGGAGCCCGAAGCGGACATGTATGCTTTTGCACATGAAGACTCGGACGACAATCAACCTCAGCGAAGACCTTTACCGCGAGGCGAAAGTGATCGCCGCCACTTCGGGGTGCACGTTGACGCAGGTGTTCGAAGAGGCGCTGCGCGAATCGTTCGCGCAACGCCGGCAGCCGCGGGTTCAACAGCCGTTCAGGCTGATCACGTTCGATGGCGGTGGCGTGATGCCGGGCGTGAACTTGGACGATAGCTCCCAGTTGCTCGAACTCTCCGAGAAGCCATTTGCAGACGCCTGACGTCAACATTCTGGTGAACGCCCATCGCGTTGACTCGGTCTTTCACGACGTATGCCGACGATGGCTGGAGATGGCGATCGACGGAGCCGAGCACCTGGCGCTCACCCACCATGCGCTGGCCGGGTTCGTGCGTATTGCGACGAACCGTCGCGCGTTTGCGATTCCGACGCCGCGAGCCACGGCGTTCGCCGTGTGCACGGAACTCTTGGGCCATCCGAACATCATCGTGGCGGCGCCGGGGCCCGCATTTTGGACGCTATTCGCAGGAGTTTGCGACGAAGCGAACCTCATGGGGCCGGACATCTCCGACGCCTACCTTGCGGCGCTTGCCATCGAACACAGCCTCGAGTTTGTCACCACCGACCGGGGCTTCCGCCGCTTCAGTGGCCTGAGGCTCACGCTGCTCGGCTAACGGCGAGCGCCCCGGCTGTCGCTACGGCGCCTCCTGGCCGGGGGCGAGGCCGAAGGTGTGGATCAGCCGGCCGAAGCCCATGTAGCTCACCACGGCCCAGGCGATCTCCACGATCTGCTCCTCGGTGTAATGCTGGAGCAGGTCGTTGAAGAGCTCCTGGTCGATGTTGTTGTGGTCGATGAAGAGGCGCTCGGCATAGCCGAAGGCGGCCTTCTCGGCGTCGGTGAAGTCGTGGTCGCTCCAGGAGCTAATGCGGGCGACGGTATCCTCTTCGAGGGTCTCTCCTCCCCCTGACAGGGGGATGCGGGCGGCCTGTCAGAAGGCGCAGGCGTTGAGCTGAGCGACGCGCAGGCGGACCATCTCCTTCAGGCGGGCGGAGACGGACCCGTCCCGGATGACGGGGCGGTACCAGTCATACCAGAGGTCGAGGAGCTTCGCGTTGTGCCCGAAGACGCGGGTGACGGGGTCGTGGCGGCCGCGGTACTTCTCGGGGAGTTCGGCGTCGGTGGCGTAACGGAGGCGGGGCGTGGGGATGTCGGTCATGGGCCGGATTGTACCCGACCCGGGAGGGGAAGGTGCGCCTGGAAGGAAGCCCCACCCCCGGTGTGATAATCCTGGACGGAAAGCGCCCGGTGCAGCCCGGCAACAGGGCGCCGAGCGTGCGCAGCAAGGCGTGGAGGCGGGGAGCTGCCTGCAATGTGCGCATCGCGCTCGGGACTGAAACAGGCGACGAACGTTCATCTGTACTTGATGCGCGGGCCGCGGTGACCGATCGTGGCTAAGGCTGCGTCATTGGCGCTCGTGCACGGTGGCGAGCGGAGGGACAGTGGCCCATGAGAACGGCAAGGGATCGGGCAGAGGTACGTAGGCACCCGCCTGATTCCACACCCGGTAGCCTGGATCCCGGCCGCGGGCCAGGCCGAGCGCCACGCTCTGTTCGAGCGGGATCGCCGCCGCCGCTGGCCGCGCCAGTCCGGTGGGACTGTCCGCCGTCACGCCCGCCGCGTAGAGCGCCGCGACCTCGGGCTCGGCGAGGCCCAACAGTCCGCGCAGCACCAGGCTGTTCTGAGCCCCGAAATTGGGGGCTGCCCAGCGGACCCGCGCTGGCGTCCGGGCGAATCGCTGCCATGGGCCGGGCACGATGCGGACGCCACTCTCCTCATGCTGAGCCCGGACGAGCTGGCCCCGGTGCCAGGGCTGTGGGTTGCGGACCGTTTCGTCGTAGCGGTTGACCGGCGCCGCCCGCACCCCCGCGCCCTGGAGGAACTCCGCCGCGGCCGCGTTCGTCCGGGCACGTGTCCAGGTCGCGATCTGCGCGTCGATCTCGTCCTCGGCGGCTTTGCGCCCGGCGAATGAAGCCCACTCCGGCCGGTCGGCGAGCGCGCCGGCGAGGGCATGGACAAGGGTCGCCCACTCGGAGTCGCTTTCAACGGCGATCGCGACCCACGCGTCCGTGGCGCCCAGGGTGGTGCCATCCGCCATGGATGGATAGATATTGTGCGGCGCATACCAGGGGTGGCGGTTGCCGTGCCGGCCCCACGCACCACCCTCGGCGAGAAACTGCAGCAAGGGCGCGGCGCCGCTGAGTGCGGCTAACTCGTACTGAGCGAGGTCGATGGACTGTCCTTCACCGGTCTTGCGGCGGTGTTCGAGGGCGAGCATGACCGCGAAAGCGCCGTGGAGGGCACCAGCCATGTCGGGATAGGGAATCGCGCTGGCGACGGGCGGCCCGTCTCCGTAACCGGTCACGTCCGCGATGCCCCCACCGGGTTCGAGGCTCCACCCGTAGGCCGAGTAGCCAGACCACGGCCCGGTCTGTCCATAGCCACAGCTGGACAGCATGATCAGGCCGGGAGTGATGCGGCGCAGGTCTTCGTAGCTCAGGCCGAAATCGCGCATGACTCGCGGGGTGTAGTTCTCGAAGACCACATCGGCCCCGGCGACAAGGCGCTTAAAGATCTCCTGGCCCTGCGGCGTCGAGAGTTCGAGCGCGAGGTGCGCCTTGCTCGTGTTCGCGATCAGGTAGGCCGGCGACCGGTCGTAGAAGCGGTCGGTGAGCTCATCGTCGGCATAGGGTCCAACGCGCGCGTTGTCCGGGTGCGACGGGGATTCGATCTTGAGGACGTCAGCGCCGAGGTCGGCGAGGATCTTCGTCCCGCAGGGGGCTGCCCAGGCCGTGCCGAGTTCCAGCACGCGGATGCCGGAAAGCGGCAGGCGGGAGTCCCGGGGCGCGGCCGAGGTGGGGACCGGCCGGGGTCCCCAGCCAATCGCCTGCACCGGCGTGTCCCCCAGGAGCGGCGCGGGCCGGCTCATTCGCCACGGGGTCTGACCCATGACGAACGGGCGCGACGGCAAACGGGCGGACAGCCCGTCCGGCCCTTCGACCGCGCGAATAAAACCCCGCGCGGCGAGCTGCGGACACTCGGCCAGGTCGCGAGCGCCCTGGACCTTCGCGAACGGCATACGCAGCGCCTGGGCTCCGTGGAACCAGTGGTCGCGGCTCTCCTCCCGGAAGCGGCGGGCGACGATGCTGCCGGCCGCCGCGAGATTGGCGGCCACGGCGGCCCGGTCGAGGAACTTCTCCTCCATCAGTTCGGGTTCGGCAAGGAGGGCGAGAAGCCGGTCATAGCCATCGCGGCCAATGACGCTCGCGATGTATCCGTCGGAGCAGGGGAACACGCCGAGTTCGACACGCGGCGTCTTCCCGGCGCGCCGAAGAACGGTGCCCGTGAACGAAACGACGAACGGGAGAGCAGCCTGGGCGCCGATCATGGCGTCCAGGCCCGCGACGTCCAGGACCTGGCCATGGCCACTCCGCTCGCGCTCCCAGCAGGCGACGAGCACGCCGACGGCCAGGGCGGCGCCGCTGGTATACCAGGCCACACCCGTCCCATGGGCGACAGGCGGGCGTTCGGCGGGACCGCTCGCGCCAAGCAGCCCGCTCAACGCATAAAGGACGAGTTCGCCGCCTCGCCAGCCAGCCAGGGGGCCATCGGGGCCGAAGTCAGACACGTGCGCCACGACGAGGTGAGGGCGATGTTCACGCAGCGCTTGGGGCTGAAGCGCGTCCGCCATCGCGGGCCCACCCGCGGCCGTGGAAGGGACGGCAGAGATGACGACGTCCGCGCCGTCAAGCAGCGGGACGAGGGAAGCGACGCTCCGCTCCCAATCCACAACAACGCTTCGCTTCGAGCTGTCAATCCAGCGATGCAACGCTCCGTCAGCGCCCGGCGCGCCGGGGAGGCGGATACGCCGGCGAGCATCACAGCCGGCCGGAAGCTCGACCTTGACGACGTCGGCACTGAAATCGGCGAGAAGCTTCCCGGCGTAGGCCAGGGCAGACGAGTCGCCGATCTCAAGTACACGGAGACCAGCCAGGGCGGCAGGGTGGGCTGAATCGCTGTCCATAGCGGCGCAGTTTACGGGTAAGGCGCGGCGTGTGTTGGGGGCCGGGTGCTCGGGATCAGTCTCAAACGCCCTCATGAGGACTGCTGAGGCGTCTCCCTACCAATTCCCAACCACTTCCTTGGCTAACCCCTCCAGCCGGTGCACCACATCATCCGAATCGCGGCCGCCCATCACGAAGATGACCTGATCGACGCCGGCTTCCTGGTAGGCCTCGACGAGGGCGCGGCTGGCCGGACGGCGCAGGGGACAGACGCTGACCTCGACCTGGGCGCGGCTGCGGTTGTTCTGTTCGAGGAGGACGGTGAGATGGCCGATCTTGTCGGCGGCCTCCTCGGGGTCGAGGTCGAACCCGAACCAGCCCTGGCCGACCTCGGCCACCCGCCGCAGGGCGGGCTCCGATTCGCCGCCGAAGACGAAGGGCGGGTGGGGCGACTGGATGGGGTTCGGCTCCTGGCGGCAGGCGGGGAGGTCGTAGAAGTCGCCGTGGTACTCGGAGAGGCCGTCCTGCCATAGGGCCTGCATGACTTCGAGGTACTCGCGCGTGCGCTGGGCGCGCTTCGCCCAGGGCACCTGGAGGGCGGCGAACTCTTCGGCCAGCCAGCCGATTCCGATGCCGAAATCGAAGCGGCCGTTGCTCAGCCAGTCGAGGCTGGCGACCTCTTTGGCGGTGTAGACGGGGTTGCGCTGGGGCACCAGGCAGATGCCCGTCCCGAGGCGGATGCGGTCCGTGACGGCGGCCGCGAAGGTGAGCACCGCGAAGGGGTCGATGATGCCGCGGCCGGGGGCGACGGCGAGGCGTCCGTCGGCCGTGTAGGGGTAGCGCGAAGAGTACTCCTCGAAAAGGACGACGTGCTCAGGCGCCCACATCGAATGGAAGCCAAGGTCCTCGGCCGCCTTCGCCACGCGGCGGACGTAGGCGGGGGTGGCAATGGGCGTCCCCAGCGGGGGCATAATGCCGATCTTCATGAGGTCCTCCTCTGTCTCGTTCAGGCCCCAATGCTACCGGGGCCGGGCGTAGCGGCGCCGGGTGACTTCCCCTCGCCCTGGGCACGGCGAGATGACGCGCCCACTCAGAAGTTGTTCGGGCAGAAGGGCGCGTACTCCGTCCGGAAGATCCGGTCGGCGCGCTTCAGGACCTCTGCCGAGCCCTCCACGGCGCCCGCGCGCGAGAGGTGCGTCGCCGTCCGCGCCCCCGCGATCAGCGTCGCCAGGGCGTTCGGCGTGACCGTGAGGTCGGGGGTGCGCTCCACCTGCCGCGCCTCGGCCGTGGGGCCGTCCGTTTCCAGGAGCCAGGTGCCGCTGTTCCACGGACACATGGCGTCATGCATCCGGATGCTCAGCTCGCCTCGGTCGCCGTACGGCCGGGCCGCGAGGGCCGGACCGGCGTCGACCACACGCATCCAGATCGCGTCCGAAACGGCCGTCTTCAACATCCGCGGTTCGAGCAGCAGCTCCGGCGCCGGGTTGTCCGGCGAGACCCGCATCTGCACCTGGGCCACCAGGTCGTGCTTCAAGATGAACTCCCAGAGCGCCCGGTGGGCGTCCAGGTCGAGGGCGATGAAGTCCTTCACGTCGAACAGTTGGTCCGGGCCGGGCCGGCGCGCCTCCGTCCAATTCGACGTCTGGTACACGAGGTATCCGCGCACGCTCCCTCCGGCATCGCGGTAGACCGCGACATAGACCGGGCGATCCTTGGGGAAGGCCTTCAGCGTGTCGGCATGCCAGAGGGCGGACGAGCGGTGGATCACCAGGTTCCGGGTCGTCGCATATTCGATGAAGAGCTGCTTGATGGTCGCGTAGGCCTCCTCCGGCGTTTCGATCGTCACCTGGCCGGCGCCCGTCCACGGCTCCCGCAGCTGGGCCGTCCGGGGGTCGAAGGCATACTTCACGCTGTCGCTGGCGATGCCGTACCCGAAGCGCTGGTAGATCGCGCCCATGCTCGCCCAGAGGATCGCCAGGGGCTGGCCCCGTTCGCGCTGATCCCGGAAGGCCTGCTCCATCAGTTGCCGGAGCAATCCCTGGCGCCGGTACTGCGGCAACGTCCCCACCATCGTCACGCCCGCCATATGCACGGGGTTTCCGTTCAGCCGGACCGTGAACGGGAACGCCCCCACCTGCGAGGCGACGCGCTCGCCGTCGAAGGCGCAGAGCGTCCAGTCCGCCTGCGTCTGGACATCTTGCGCGCCCACCTGGGGGTCGGCGAACACGTATGCGCCCATCGCGTCGTACTGCTTGATCTCCTCGGGTGTCCGGCAGGGCCTGATTTCGAATGCCATGGCAGCGCCTCCATCTCTCGCTCGCGGAGAGTATACGGGCGCGGCGGCGCGGTTTGCCGATCAGGGCTGCAGGGGCAACAGCGTCGCATCCTCCGTGAGCTTCACGAAATAGGTGCCGCACGCTTCGATCTCGGCGAAGCCGCGCGCCCAGGCCGGCGTCGCGGCATTGCCCCACACGTCCCAGCCTTCGTTCGCCCCCGGGCGGTAGCGATAGACCTCGCTGTACTTGCCCTCGATGCTCGAAAGCGCGTCCCGCACGCCGGCCGTCCCGCCGAAGTACACGAACGTGTTCCACCCGGCCTTCAGCGGCGCCGGCAGTGGCACCGTCAGCGTGAACCCGGCCGCCAGTGCCACCGGCTCGTCCACGAGGAACCAGTACGCCTCGCCCGTTTCCAGCGTCGAAAGGGTCTGGCCCACGGTCGTGTCCCGCAACCAGCGCCGGTACCCCAGCGTCCCCGGGTCCAGGTGGTAGACGGCCCGGATCCGGCCCCGGTCATCGCCCGGTACCCGCGCCGTCAGCGCCGCCGTCGTATCGAAGTAGCCTACGAGGTTCCAGCCGGGCTGCAGCTCCACATTCCCGCACTGGATGACCCCGGCCCCGACCCGCACGCGCGGCCCGAACTCCGACGTATTCCCGCTGGCGTCGGTCGCCAGCGCCGTCAGCCACTGCCCGGGCGTCACCGGCGGCAGGTCGAAGGCGAAGGCGCCGCCGCCGTCGGCCGTGGCCAGTGCTATCGGCACCGGCGCGCCCCCGTACTCCCTGTCCCCGGCGACCACCGCAAGGTACAGCTCGATCTTGCAGCCGCCGCAGCCGGCGCCTGCTGAGCCCTCCACCCGCTGCTGCGTCGCCCGGCTGAGGACGGGATGGTTCAGAAGGTCGTTCGCGCCGCTGTCCCCGTCGCCGGGGTCGTTGCCGTTGCGCAGGCCGTCGGCGCCCAGGTCGATGGAGTGCCCACCGATTTCGCTGAAGACGTTGCCGGAGAGCGTGTTCTGGGTGACGGGCACGCCGGAAGCGTCGGCCAGGACCTGGATGCCGGCCGTCGCCGTATTGGCGATCACATTGCGGACAACGCGCGTGCCGGCGCTGCGTTGGCCGAGGACCACACCCACTCCCACCGGCGCCGCGCTTCCTCCGGGCGTCCGTCCGATCACGTTCCGCGCCACCACCACGCCGGTGAAGTCCGGCGGCTGGCCATCCCCAACCCTCACGCCAACCGTGGCGTTCCCGATGACGTTCGCCTGGGCGGCCGGGATGCTCTCGCCGCCCACCTCCGAGTCGCGCGCCGTCACCAGGATCCCCGTCACCACTGGCGCAGCCTCGCCAGAGCCCGGAGCGAAGCCGATGGCGTTCCCCCGCACGGTCATCGCCTGGCCAGCGAGCCGCAGGCCGATCGCGCAGTCCCCCAGCCGGTTCCCCTGCCCCGTGCCGCTGTCACCGCCCACCGTGCTCCCCGCGCCCGAGACCGCCAGGCAGGCTCCGCCGAACATCCGGACCCGCAGTCCCCGTACGGCGGCTGTCGCACCGGTCAGCCGGAGCCCGTCGCTCGTGCCGCCGACCGCGGAGCCATCGACGATGACACCGGCCCCACTCCCGTCGATCGTCACCTTCTGGCGGCTGATGGCCGGGAGCGGACTCCCCGTCACGGCTATCGTGGCCGGCGTACTCGCGGGGAAGGTGGCGCCCCTGAAGGTGATTGTGTAGGGGTCGGCGCTGGTCTCGGCGTTGACGGTCTCGATCGCCTTTCGCAGGGTGCACTTCGCCGCGTCCGGGCAGGCGGCGCCGCTGCCGGTAGCGTCCCCGGTACTCGTCACTTCGACCGTCAGCGGCCCCGCAGCCCCACTTCGCTCCGCGGCCCGCGAACCCAGGGCGAGCGCCGTCACGGTCATCAACACGAGGACTACTCGCCTGTTCACGCACTGCACGCTACTGCGCCCCGCATGGCACCCGCAACACAATGTTAAGAGAGCCGAGTGTCGCCGCCCGTCCGGTCGCGGGATGACCTACCTGGCCCCCACGAACGCCGCCGATGCTGAGGGCTATAGCGCCTGGAACACCCGCTTGCCATCGACCCGCAAAATCCGTCCCACGCCCGGGAAGGCCCAGTGGCCCGCGATCCAGGTGCGGCCATCGGCGGCCGCCATGTCGAACAGCTTGTCCCGGGTCTTGGCGCTGACGGTGGGGTCAGCATCGAACGACGGCGACCAGTCCGGGTGGTCGAGTTGCACCGGGTGGTGGCTGGCGTCGCCGATGATGATCGCCTTCTCGCCCGCGCTCTGGATGCCCACGCAGATGTGCCCCGGAGTGTGACCCGGGCTGTGCACGAACACCAGGTTCTCGTCGATAGCCGACTCTCCGAGCACGAACTTCAGCCGCCCGCTGTTCGTCAGCGGCTCCACCGTGTCCGCCAGGTGGGGATGCGAAGGGTCGTTCACGAACTTCGGCTGCATCCAGTAGTCCCACTCCACCTGCTGGATGAGGAACTGCGCGTTCGGGAAGAAGATCTGCTTCGAACCGTCCGGCGTGTCGATCGTGTTCCAGCCGGTGTGGTCGATGTGCAGGTGGGTATGGATGACGAGGTCGATCTCCCCGGGCGCGACGCCAGCCTCTTTCAGCGCCACGTCGAGCTTGCCGATGGGGAAGCCGGTGCGCCTGCGGTTGCCCAGGCCCGTATCGACGAGGACGTTCTTCCCCGCCGAGCGCACCAGGTAGCTCGTGATGCTCATCGGCATCAGGCCACGCTCGTCCGCCTGGTGTTTGTACTCTTCCGCGAACTGATCGCCGTGGTCCGGCATGAACTGGCGGGGGTTCATCAGGATCGCGGTGTCCTGGATCGGTGTAATCGTGACGTTCCCAATCGTGACCTTGTCCATGGCTGCTTCCTCCGGGCCGCGACTCTACCGGGTTTACCGGTGCGGCGCGAGGCCATAGACCAGTGGATCGTGGACGCCGCTGGTCGCCGGATGCGCGGAGTCGGCATGGCGGGTAGCCTCGTGCGCGATGACTCCTTGGGGCGACACGGTGGCATTTCTGTTTGGGGCGGGAGCAAGCATGTCGCATCTTCCCGGTCAGCAAGCGCTCGTCGGTCGGCTCCTCGATTCGAAGGATCCACGTTTGTTTCCCGCACGGAAGTATCTGATGCGGGTGTTCCCTGGAATCGAAGCTGCCAGCAGCCCGTCGCTCGAAGAAGTGATAGGTCCACTGGAAATAGGGGAGGCAGAGGAGTATTGGTTCCACTTAGCTGGTAAGTCTGATGAAAAGATTCTTGTCACCAACGGAGCCGTGCTAGATTCCGTTGACACAGGTATAGCGCAGGAACTCGATCCCCGTAACTTGCCCCGCTGGCCGGCCGCCAATGCGCCTGATGGCGCGGCCGCCGCCGCTCGGGCGGAATTTCGAAAGTTCTACGGAGACCGGTACTCGTTACTGGCTTATGCCCGACTGGTTGGCTTCTTGTCTGACCAAGGTGTTCTTGGCAGCACGCCGATGATCACGCTGAACTATGATCTCCTATTGGACAGGACACTTATCGCCTTCGACGTACGAGTGAACTACGGTTTCAGTTTCTTCGTTGATGACCCTGTGGTCGATGAGGCGACATCAACGACCGACGTCAGTTCTGAGGCAATACTGATCAAATTACATGGCTCCCTTAACTGGCGCATGTGTGACGCGTGCCACTATCTGCGAAATTTCCGCACGCGGTCCATATGGCCCAATAGCCGTTGTGCCGACTGTCACAAGGAACGCGCGCGGCCAATGCTGATTCGCCCGACTGTCCTTAAGGACTTCAAGCACCGCGTGTGGCAGGCGCTATGGCGTGAAGCCGGCCATCAGCTCGCCAACGCGGAGACTTGGGTTATCGTCGGGTACAGTCTGCCACTTGCCGACGTCTGGGTGCTCCGCATGCTGCTCCAGTCCTATCGGTCCGGCCCGCGGGGGAGGCAGCCAAAGCGGGTCATTGTCGTCAACCCCGATGAGGCCGTCCAACGGCGCTTTCGGCTCATCTTTCCCGAATCCGAGTCTGTCCTAAGCCGCTTCGACAGCTGGATGGATGCGGCGCTGGGCCAAAAAAAGCCCCGGGTCACATCGTGACCCGGGGCGGAATAGCTTTCCCAGTACTTCGATCATCGGTGCCGGTTCGTCGTTCGTCAAGTGCGCTGCGTGGCCGGAGAGCTCAGACGAGCGGCCAGGGGTAGTGCCGGTGCGGGCCAGGGACCGGGTAGACGCGGTCCTTGAGGAGCTTGCCCATCCGGGTGATGACCTGCGTGCGTTCGGCCTTCGAGATCATCTCGAGGAATGGCCCCGCCTCGGGGGCGTTCGCCTCGATCTTCTCGCCGGCCGCTTGCACGTCGGCCAGCCACTCGGAGGGGATGGGCTGCTCGGCCCAGTCCCAGATCACTGTCCGCATCTTGTACTGCTCGTGGAAGCAGAGGCCGTGGTCGATCCCCCAGATACGGCCTTGTTCGTCGAGGAGGCAGTGCCCACCCTTCCGGTCGGCGTTGTTCGCGACATAATCGAAGACGGCCATCCGCATCAGCTGGGGTACCAGCTCCGGCTTCTCGCGTTGTTCGAAGAAGCTCGACTGCTGGTCGTGGCTGACAAAGAGCTGCATCGACCCGATGCCGTGCGGCCCGTCCCGCAGCACCGTCGGCGGGATGAACGCCCACCCGAGGAGCTGCGACAGCCGGTAGGCCGCCACTTCGCGCTTGTAAAGCCCGTCCGGGAAGTCCCAGAGCGGCGATTCACCCTTATACGGCTTGTAGACGCCGGCCAGCACCTGCCCATCGCCGGCACAGAGCTGGGCCAGGTAGACGTAGTTCGATGAGTACCAGAGCGTCCGGCAATCCTGGAACTCCGCCTCCAACAAGAGGCGTTCCGCTTCGGCAAAGCCCACGGGCTCGGGTTCGCTCACCCTCTCAGCCTACATCCCGTCCCCAGCACTTGGCGATCCACAGCGCCCGGCGGTTGGCAACTGGCCGCTAACAGCTAACAGCGAACAGCTGTAAATTCCCCCCACACTCTGGAGGCTGCCATGGACTTCGCCGACATCCGTTACGAGGTGGACGATTTCGTTGCCACTATCACCCTCAACCGCCCCGACAAGCTCAACGCGATGTCCTGGGGCAGCTGGGCCGAGCTCGAACAGGCGATGGCACTCGCTGACGCTGACGACGATGCCCGCTGCATCGTGATCACCGGCGAAGGCCGCGGCTTCTGCGCCGGGACCGACCTCACCGTCACCACCGACGAGTCCCAGTGGCCCGCCCGGCCCCATGCCGGCCGCACCGGGAGGGTGCGCTCGCGCTACCTCGGCACGTCAGATGTCTACAACTGCCGGAAGCCCACGATCGCGGCCGTGAACGGCGTGAGCGTCGGCGCCGGGTTTTCGCTCGCGCTCGCCTGCGACATCCGTATCGCCTCAGAGACGGCCCGCTTCAGCGCCATCTTCGTCAAGCGGGCGATCGTCGCCGACACGGGCTGCACCTGGTTCCTGCCCCGCGTGGTCGGCGCTTCGCGGGCGATGGAGATGCTTTACACCGGCCGCATGGTGGGTGCCGAAGAGGCGGTGCGCATTGGCCTCGCCAACGAAGCGGTGCCGGCCGACCAGCTGATGCCCCGGGCGCGGGCCCTCGCCTCCGAGATCGCCCACGGCCCCTGCATCGCCATCGAACTCGACAAGCGCCTGGTCCGCGAAGCGTTCGACCACAGCCTCGAACGGCAGACCGAGCTGGAGCAGTTCCTCCAGGGCTATACGAACCAGTCCGAGGACGCCAAAGAGGGCCGCCTCTCGTTCCTCGAAAAGCGCGAACCGGTCTTCAAGGGCCGCTGACCGTGCCCCGCCCGAGACTGGTGACCACCGCCCTCGAGGTGGCCGATCTCGACCGCTCCGAGCGCCTCTATCGGGACGCGTTCGGACTCGACCTGCACCGGAGCCTCCACGGCGACAGCGACCGCTGGACCGGGGGCGACCACGCCGCGACATCCTGGACTGAGGGGGCCTTCGTCCACTTCGCCCTCTACCAGTCGAAGGACGGCGCCCAGACGACGGGCGCCCAGGTCGCCTTCGCGGTCGAGGACATCGCGGACGCCCACGAGCGCGCCGTGGCGGCTGGCGCCGAACTCGTCCACGAGCCCCGCGACGAGCCGTGGGGACGGTCCGCCCGCTACCGCGACCCCGACGGCAACGTCATCGAGCTAACCCAGCGCTTCGCGGACCGCGCCCAGGCGTTTCATTGAGGCAAGGACCTTCGGCTGGTCGTCGGTGAGGTGGCGGATGATCATGTCGGTAAAGCCACGCGCCTCGTACGACTTCATCTTTGCGACCACGGTATCGACGCTACCGTAGATGAGTGACTCGGGTTCGATGCCGCGGTAGCCCGCATCGATCAGGGGCTCGGCGACGGCGGCCGCTTCGGCATCGGTCTCTCCAACGTAGACATCGCGGCGGATGGCGATGGCTGCCGGGGTCTTTTCGTACACGCCGCAGCGGTCGCGGTAGTACCGGAGCCAGTGTTCGGCGAGGGCCGGCGTGAGTTCCGGCCCGGAAAGCCAGGCGTCGCCGATGCGGGCGGCGCGATCGACCGAGGCCTCGACGCTGCCGCCGATCCAGACCTCGACCGGCTCCGGCGGGATGGGCGCGATCCGCGCAGCCTTGATAGCCGGGTAACGGGTTGAGCCGCTGACGGTCTGCCCGGCAAGGAGCCGGCGGACGATGTCGAGGCCCTCTTCAAAGGCCGAAGGTCGCGTGCGGAGGCTGATGCCCATGCCATCGAACTGGCTTCCACCGGCGCCCAGGGCGCACTGCATGATGAAGCGGCCCTGGTGGATGGAGGCGAGCGTCCCGATCTGCTCGGCGGCGAGGACCGGGTTCCAGAGCGGGAGGAGGAAGAGGCAGCCGGCCGGGTTGTCGCCCCATTCGGCCAGGAGGCGGCCGAGCATCGGCGTGTTCTGGTAGTAAGGCGCCGGGGAGGCGTGGTGGTCACCGATGAAGAGCGAATCGAGGCCGGATTCGCGGGCGGCGGCCGCGCGCTCAATCATCCAGCGAGCGGCCTCGCGGAC
>JBJXGC010000038.1:0-6999 GCA_046154545.1 Dehalococcoidia bacterium
CGCTCTTGGCCGAGTTCCAGCGCCAGCGAGCAGCGCTGTGGCTGCGCTGCGCGCTTATGGGCGAGCCAGAACAAGGATAGGAGAGACACCGTGGCACTGCCGCACAACTTCAACGTCCATGGCCGCCGGACACGGAGTGACCCGCGCTTCGCCGAGGCGTGGTCGCTCGCCGACGATTGGAACGCCGTCCGCACGCCCGCAGACATCGAACGCAATGGCGAGTGGATCCCAGCATCCGCGGTCAAAGTCGCCGAGGATGAACTGCCCCGTCCGGTCACGCTCGACACGGGCTACATCGACGCGATGGTCGCCGCCTTCGACGATTTGCCGCCGATCACGGTGCAACGGGACACCTTCGTGCTTATCGGCGGGCTACACCGCCTACACGCGTCCACACAGGCATCCTACGCGGGCCTCATCCGTGCCCGAGAAGTCGACGCGGAGCCGCCGGACATCTGGTGGGCCGCCTTCCAGGACAACGTCCGCAACGCCTACCCGTACACGGTCACTCAGCGCACCAACGCCCTTCGCCGGGCCGACCAAGAGGGGCGGCTTGAGGGCAAGACCAACAAGGAGATCGCGCGGTCCTTCGGACTCAACCCGCACACCGTCGGGAAGTACTTGGACAAAATCCACCCCATGCCGGCGCGGAACCCGCCGCCGCCGCGATCGCCCGTCCAATCCTTCGACCCCGGCCCCGAGTGGCACGACCAGCCTGAAGAGCCAGAAGCGCCGCCGGATCCGTGCATCGAGTGTGGTTCGCTAGACATCCCGTGCGGGTGCACGCCGGAGCCGCAGCCGTTCGCGCAGAAGCCGCCCGAGCAACCGCACCGGACGATCGACACGCGCACGCTGACCAACGCGCTCGACGACGTGGCGTTCGCCCGCAATCACCCGTCTGACCAAATCTGGGCCGCGCTCACCATCGAAGAGCGGGCGCGGCTGACCCGGAAGGTGGGCGACCAGAGCATCCTCGAATGGGCTGCCGAAGTGGCCGCCAACCTGAGCGCAGTAGCGTGGAAATGGAGCAACGGAGAATGAACGACCCGCATCGCTGGTGCCGTGCCTGCCCGGTCGACATCCGGGAGTACCTGGCGCACGTCGACGCGATCTACGTGGCCGCGTTCGCCCGCCCCCCACGCAAGCCGCGTAGCCATCGGCGGCGACGGTGAGCGCGCTCTTCACCCCGATGGCCTGGGAGGCCAAGGTGCCCCCGAACGTGAAGCTCGTGTTCCTCGCGCTCTGCGACCAATGCGCCGACGACGGCTTTGTGCGGACCACCGCCGAGGCTCTGGCCCCACGCTGCCAGATCTCACAGAACGGTGTCCGGGGGGCGCTCGCCGCCCTCCAGGAACAGGGCTACATCGAGGCCGTATCGAACGGAATCTCTGTTTCCCTCGCGCGTGCGCGTACACGTGCGCGCGAAGAAGAAATAGATCTAAGTAAAAGAGATCTACCTAAGGGTTCTTTTACGCGCGGGCTCGCGGACGCGACGCGCGCGAAGCTCATCGCCACGTACACCGACCTCGGGCACACCGCCGAATGGGTCGAGGCCGAAATCGAGCTTGCGCTGAGTCACGAATCGGCGAAGAAATGGAGCCCGAAGGACGGGTACGTCAGAAAGTGGCTCAGCCGGTCGCATTCCGGTTGGCCGGGAGCTGGAGGCAGCAATGGGAGCGTTCAAGGGCCGAAACCACATGCTCGAAATCCTGCGGGCCAACGGCCTAGTCCTCTCGCGGGAATACTCGCCAGAGGAGGTGGCAAACATCCCAGGGGAGACCTGCCCCCGGTGCAACCGGCCCAATGAATGGGTCGACGGCGCGCCAGCCGAGCACGCGTGCTGTCGCTGCCATGACCTCGGTCGCTACCGCTCACGGGACGGCCTCACTCGGATCTGCGCGTGCCGCATGGCAGAGCGCCCGTCGGCCGAAGAGGCGCTTCCGAAGTTCGGGGTGCCAAAGGTGTTGGCTCACGCGACGCTCAACAGCCTGCGTGAACCGTTCCGCGCACTTCAGTTCTGGGCCAGCGTCTGGCCGCGGCCGGATACCCCCATGGTGCTCTTGGTCGGCGCTCCAGGGGCTGGGAAGTCGTACGCGGCGGCGGCCGTCTGTAGGGCCGTGTACGACACGTATGGGGCCAGGTCGGTGTTTGCCACGGGTAGCGAGCTTTTGAGCCGACTACGGGCCACGTACGCGGTTGAGGGGGGTGAAACCGATACGTCAGTCATGGACTTGTGGCGCAGCGCGCCGCTGGCCGTACTCGACGACCTCGGGCGGGAGAAGCTGACCGTGTTCGCCGCGGAGAAACTGTTCGCGGTGATTGACCAGCGGTGGAAGGACGTGAGCGCCACCATCGTGACCGCGAACCAAGACGAATTGATGGCGCTCCCGCACGCGTGGCAGTCGCGCATCGGCTGCGGGCTCGTCATCCAAGCGGGCGATAACGCCCCTGATAGGAGGTTCCCGTGACACAGGGATTCCAGTTGCCGGGGCCGGCGAACGCGAGGACTGTGGGCGACCTCGTGCCATCGCTGGCCGATGTGCTGCTGGTTCGATGCGCGTGTCCGCCGCCAGTCGTCGACCTGTACTGCGGGGAGTGCGGTATCACGCCCTACGTCGTCCCACGGGACGGGCACCGGGTGGTCGGGGTGCCGGACGCGCTGGCGGCGAAGATCGTCGACTTGGCGCGGGTCGTGGCTGAGCGTTATCGGCATGGTTCGGCGCACTTCGCGACCGATGGCGATGCGGAAACGGTCCTGGCGGCGAAGCTCGCGCAGATGGCGGACCTCGCCGAGCTCATCGCGGCGCTGTTCGGGGGTGAGGTGGAGCGATGAGCACGTACGCATTCACGGCCGAGGGAGAGCCGACTTCGCAGGGCTCCATGTCGGCGTTCGAGGATAGGCGCGGGAAGATCCGCGTGGTCCACCAGAAGAGTGCCAAGCTCAGCGCGTGGCGCAACGCGATTCGCGCCGCGGCCATCGATGCGGGCATCCAGCCCGCGCCCACGGGGACGCCGGTCACCATCGATATCCGCTTTATGATGCCTCGCCCCAAGCGGCCGGAGTACTCGTACCCCCAGCTCGACCTAGACAAGCTCGCGCGCGCCGTACTCGACGCACTGTCGCCGCCACGCCGCGGCATGGAAGTCCTCCCGCCCGGCTGCGCCTGGGCAGACGACTCACAGGTCGCCCACGTGACCGCTAGCAAGGAGTACGCCACGAGCATTCTTCACGGCGCAGACGTACAAATCTGGTGGTAATCTCTCGCAGGCCGCTAGACAGTGTTACGCTTGGCGTGGTATAACTTCGCCATCCGAGGAAAACTAAGAGGGAGACCTGCCAGTGATTTTCGAGCGATTTGGAGACCTCGCACCCGTCGAGCGCGGGCACATCATCAGCCTCTACGACGCGGCCCGCCTTCGGGCGCGTGACATCAGAGACCGTGAGGCTGTCCACACATGGTGGGCGCTCCGGGAGTACATCGTGGGCATTGGCCCGCGTCCCGACATCAAGGCGATCGAGGAGCAGGAGAACATCCACACGCGGAATCTCTTCCTGGAAGACGAGGTGAAGGCGTGAGCGCTCCCGATGTCCTTGCCCTCGAAGCCGCCGCCGCCCTGGAGAAGGGCGCGGACTACATCGAAGAACACGGGTGGCGCCAGGGCGAATACGGGATGCACGGTGGCCCCGTATGTCTAGACGGTGCCCTCGACATCACCAGCGCTGGCGATGACATCGTCGCTGACCGCGCTGCGCTTGCAGTTGACGGCTGGCTCTACCGGCGGCGGTTCGAGTGGAATGACGACCCCGGACGCACGAAGGAGCAGGTCACCGAAGCCATGCGCGCGGTCGCGGCCAGTCTTCGCGGCCAGCCCGTGAGCTACGACGCGGACGGGTGCCCGGTCCGCCAGCACGTCCTCAACGAGCGCATGACTGGGCAGCGCGAAGACCCGGACGAGTCCGACTACGCTCTCACCGAAGAGCAAGCCGACGAGCGGGCGCGGTTCGATGCCGCCGCCGAGAAGGAGCGCACGGAATGAGCATCGAAATCAAAAACATGGATGGGCGCGTCCTCCGCACTCTCGCGGGGTGGGCATCATGAGCAAACCAAGCCTGGCCGCCGAGTGGCAACGACAGTACCACGCTGCGATCGCCGCCAAAAACGAAGCCCTGCGCGACGCCCTCGCCGTCGCGGAAGGCAGGCCCGAGCTGCGAATCGGAGGTGGGACGATCGCGTCCGTCAACCTAGGTGGCGGCCTAGAGCTCGAACCGGGGTCTTACACCCCAGAACAGACCGAGACATTAGTCGCCTGGATCGTGGCCACGTTCCTCCCGGAAGCAGGGGATGCCGAGTGAGACACCAACTCACCTTCGGAATCTTCGCCGCCTTGGGCGGCATCACCTGGGCCGTGTGCGCCTTCCGCGACTGGCACGCGCGCATCATCGCCAACGCGGGCAAGGACCCCATGAGGTGGGAATGATGAGCGCCAACATGACGCCGGACGAGGTACGCGGCTGGGTGATGCTCGCCCGCGCCGGGAAGCTGGCAGCGTACCTGGTCGCCGGCGAGCGTCTGTATGAACGGGCCTTGGCTACGGCGGCCAAGGTCGCGAAAGAAGAAAGGGAAGGGCGATGACTGATCCGACGCCCCGAGCGCTCATCCTTGACGAGGTGAAGCGCGTCATCACCGAACGCCAGACAACCCACGGCGTGCCGGAGGACACCTTCGGCCGGATTGCCGACATCTGGTTATCGCTCGGCATCGTCACCGACTACAACCTACCTCCCCGGACAACCGTCGCGCTGGCGATGGCCGGGTTCAAAATGGCCAGGCTCGCGGCACAGGCGGCTAACTCTGAACGAGGGGCCAAGCTGTCCCGCGATCACTTCGTCGATGCCATCGGCTACCTCGCCAACGCCTACGAGCAGGCGGTGGCGGAGGGGGTGGTGGATCCGGTGGCGGGGGCCGGCGATGAGTGACATCGAAGTCGTCCCGCACAAGGACATCCACGAGGCGATCGCGGCCGCCATGCACGACTGCGGCTACGTCCAAAAGACCACCGCGCCCGGCTTGAAATACAAGATCGCGGGCGAACAGGCCATGCTTGAAGAGGCGCGCCCGGCGTTCATAAGGCACGGAATCTACGCGTACGTCTCCGGCTACCCGCGGCTCGACGTTGAGGACCACGTCCAAGAGAAATCCTACAACGGCGTCGCAACCAAGCAGTACACGACCTCGGCCCGTGCCATCGTGGAGGTGACCTTCGCGCACGGGGCAAGCGGGACATCCATCGTTGCCTACGAGCTTGGCGAGGGCATGGACTATGGCGACAAGGCCCTTGGCAAGGTCACCACGTACGCATTCAAGGGGGCAATCCGCCGGACGCTCATGCTTGTGACTGGCGACGACCCGGACGAAACGCCATCTGATGACTTCAGCCGCTCGCCGGAGCCCGAGCCACAGCGTCGCCAGCAGCAGTCCCGCCCAGCCGCGGCTTCTCGACCCGCGCCGAAAGCAGAGGGCGCCCCCGAGCCGCGAGCTGGGAACCTCGCCGGGGTGGCCGAGCGGCTGGGCGCGACGCCGGTGAAGGGCGTACCCGTCGACACGTGGGCGGGGGCGCAGGCGTACGCGATTGCGTCTTCGGGTCACGAGCCGGAGACGGACGGATCCAAGGCGTTCAAGGCACGCTGGCTGGCGGCCTTGGGCGCGGAGTTCAAGCGGAGCAATCTCGTGCCGAGCCCGCCCCCACCGTGGGGCCAGCTCTACGCGATTGCTCTGGAGTCCATTGGCATTGAGGGGGTGGCGCAAGCCGTCGATCAGGCCATCAAGGATGCCAAGGGGGGCCAACATGCGGAATCTTAGTGCTGCGCCGATGACCACGCCCGCTCTGGAGATTCACTGTGCCTGGTAACTGCACGCACCACTACCTACTCCCGCCACCGGCCGGCCCGGCCATCACCGGCCGGTGCAAGCTCTGCGGGTTCGAGCGGAGCTTCAAGGCCTACATCCCCGAGGTCCACGACTTCGTATACAACCGTCCGAGCGCGCCCAAAGAGGTGTACTCCTGGGCCGAACGAAAGACGAGGTTCACCCGGTGACGGATACGCAGGCCATCACACTGGGCGGACTCAGGTTCCGCGGCTGGACGGCATCGAAGGACAACCTCGCCCGGCAGATGATCGGTGAGGGCGCGACACGAGCAGAGGTCGCCGAGGCGCTTGGCGTCAGGCCGGTCACCATCCGGGACCGGTACATCTTCCCCGTCCGCAGCCACATGCCCCCTGACAGGCCCGCACCATCGCCGGGCGGGTGGCCGTCCGAACCCCTGACCGTCACCGAACTGAGCATCTTCAAGGTCTTCCTCCGGGCGATGCCGAACTGGGTCACCGTGCAGGACATCGCACGCGAGGCGTACGGCTTCCAAGAAGGGACGTGGCCAGACCGAAGGCATCTCAGTGACATGGTCCGCGCCCACATCACAAACATCCGGCGCAAGGGCGCGAACATCGCGGCATACCGTGGCCTGGGGTACTCAGTGGCCGTCAGCGGCCCCGCGCCAGCCTGGTGGCCTATCGATGCGGAGCGGCCACCTCTGGTCGTGCCAGAGGCCCTACGCGCGCTCGTGGGCGAGCTTGCCGTGGAGTTCTACGATGGGGACGAGGCCAAGGCCCTGCGCAACGTGCTGACCCACGGCGTCGTGCGAGTTCGGAGGAAGATGAGTGTGGTTCGTGGTAGCTGAGGTCACCGCGCTGGTTGCGTTCCTCGCATGGGTCGCATGGCTGAGCGAGCGGCAGTGATGCAACCGCGACTGAGTGACTCTGTGGCAAGACACAAGCGGTGTTGTCGATGCGGGAGCCAGGACGTAAGGGGCATGCCGTCCCCGACAGCGGGTATTCGGTACAGGACGTTTCAGTGCGCCGTCTGTTTGTCATGGTGGACGGAGGGCCGGGCGAAGTCGCCATATGGACATGGGTACGACCGATGGTTCGCAGAACGCATG